>NZ_JARWBG010000069.1:0-28533 GCF_029846775.1 Streptomyces chengmaiensis | reverse complement strand
GGCGGCCACGGGCGCGGCGGCCACGGGCCGGCCGCTTCCGGCGCCGCCGCACCGGTGCTGACGGCGGAAGGCCTCGCACGGAAAGGAGAGTTCGCGCCACTCGACCTTCAACTGCGGCCCGGGGAGATCGTCGGTCTCGCCGGACTCGTCGGCTCCGGCCGCTCCGAGATCCTGGAGACGCTCTACGGCGCACGCCGGCCCAGCGCGGGGCGCGTCCTGGTGAACGGCGTCCCCCTGCGCCCCGGCAGCGTACGCGCCGCAGTCCGCGCGGGCATCGGCCTCGCCCCCGAGGAGCGCAAGTCACAGGCCCTGCTCATGCTCCAGTCCGTCACCGCCAATGTCTCGGCGTCGTCCCTGACCCGCTTCTCCCGCGGCGGATGGATCGACCGCACGGCGGAACGGAACGCGGCCCGCGCCGCGACGCGGGACCTGTCGCTGCGCCCCGACGACCCCGACACCCCCGTGCGCACCCTGTCCGGCGGCAACCAGCAGAAGGCCGTCCTCGCCCGCTGGCTGCTGCGCGGCTGCCGGGTGCTGCTCCTCGACGAGCCCACCCGCGGCGTCGACGTCGGCGCCCGCGCCGAGCTCTACGCCGTCATCCGGCGGCTGGCGGACGACGGACTCGCCGTGCTGCTCGTGTCCAGCGAGATCCCCGAAGTGCTGGGCCTCGCCGACCGGGTGCTGGTGCTCCGCGAAGGCCGTGTCGTGCACACCGCGCCCGCCCCGGAACTCGACGAACACCGCGTCCTCGACCTCGTGCTGGAAGGAAGTGCAACGCCATGACGCAGCCCGCCCCCACGGCACGGCGGGACGCCCAGCCGTCCGCCGGTCCGCAGAACAGGGAGCGCGGCGGCCGGCGGCCGGCGGGCCTGCGGGCCGACGCCCGCAATCTCTCCCTCCTCGGCGTGCTCGCCGCGCTCGTCGTGGTCGGCGGCCTCACCAGGCCCGATCAGTTCCTCGCGGCGTCCAACCTTCAGCTCGTCCTCACCCAGGCGTCGGTCATCGGCGTCGTCACCGTCGGCATGACCTTTGTGATCACCGGCGGCGGGATCGATCTGTCGGTCGGGGCGATCGTCGCACTCGCCTCCGTGTGGGCCACCACCGTCGCCACCCAGGAGTACGGCTTCGCGGGCATCCTCTTCACGGCCGCCGCGGTCGGGCTGGGCTGCGGGCTGGTGAACGGCCTCCTCATCGCGTACGGGGGGATGGCGCCGTTCATCGCGACGCTCGCCATGCTCGCCTCCGCCCGCGGCCTGGCGCTGCAGATCACCGACGGCAGAACGCAGATCGTGACCGTCGACGCGGTGCTGGACCTCGGCGTCCCGGACGCCTATGTGCTGGGCGTGCCGCCCCTGGTGCTGGTCTTCGCGGCCGTCACCGCCATCGGCTGGCTGCTGCTGAACCGCACCGTCTTCGGCCGGCGCACCGTGGCCGTCGGCGGCAACGCGGAGGCCGCCCGGCTGGCCGGCATCGACGTACGCCGTCAGCGGCTGTACCTCTATCTGCTCTCCGGGCTGTGCTGCGGCATCGCCGCCTTCCTGCTGATCGTGCTGTCCGGGTCGGGGCAGAACACCAACGGCAATCTGTACGAACTCGACGCCATCGCCGCCGCGATCATCGGCGGCACGCTGCTCAGCGGCGGCCGCGGCACGATCGCGGGCTCGGTGCTGGGCGTGCTGGTCTTCACCACGATCACCAACATCTTCGCCCTGAACAATCTGCAGAGCGACGTCCAGCAGATCGCCAAGGGGGCGATCATCGTCGCCGCCGTTCTGGTCCAGCGCCGCACCCTGCGCGACAGCGCGACCTGACCGCCGCCCACAGCCCGCCGGTACGCCGGATGTATCCGACACACCCGATGCAAAGGGGTTCTCACGCCATGCCAGAATCCAGTCGCAGAGGACTGCTCTTCGGCGCCGCCGCCGTGTCGACGGGCGCCCTCCTCGCCGCCTGCACCAGCAATGAACCCAAGAACGCCCGGTCGGACGCCGACACCGCGCCCGCCGCGGACGACAAGCCGGGCGCCCCCGTCACCATCGGCTTCGCCGGGCCGCAGGCCGATCACGGCTGGCTCAACGCCATCAACGAGAACGCCACATCACGCGCCGCACGCTACTCCGACGTCACACTGGAGATCACCGAGGGCTCCAATGACACCGCCGCGCAGATCGGCCAGGTCCAGACACTGATCAACAAGAAGGTCGACGTCCTGGTCGTCCTCCCCGCGGACGGCAAGGCGCTGACCCAGGCAGGCCTGCAGGCCATGAAGGCGGGCATCCCCGTCATCAACCTGGACCGGATCTTCGCCTCCCCGCAGGCGTACCGCTGCTGGATCGGCGGCGACAACTACGGTATGGGCCTCAACGCCGGCCGCTACATCGGCGAACGGCTCAAGGACAAGCCGGACGCGAAGGTCGTCGAGCTGGCCGGCATGGACAATCTGGAGCTGACGCAGCAGCGCACCCGGGGATTCGACGACGCCCTGAAGAACTACCCCAACATCACCAAAGTGGCGCGGCAGGCAGCGGAGTTCACCGTCGAGTCCGGCCAGGCCAAGATGGCCCAGCTGCTCCAGGCGCAGTCCGCCTTCGACGCGCTGTGGAACCACGACGACGACCAGGGCGTGGGCGCGCTGCGCGCCATCGCCCAGGCCGGACGGGACGAGTTCCTGATGGTCGGCGGCGCGGGCGCGAAGTCGGCGATGGACGCCATCAAGGCCGACGACGGCGTGCTCAAGGCGACCGTGCTCTACCCGCCGACCATGGCCGCCTCCGCCATCGACCTCGCCCGCGCACTCGGCCAGAACAAGGGCGTGGGCGGCATGGCGGAACTGGAGATCCCCGCCTCGGTCACGCTCTACTCGGCCGTCGTCACCAAGGACAACGTCGACGCGTACCTGCCCACCGGGTTCAGCTGACACGCCCGGCCGCCCCCCATCGAGCACATACGAGGAGGAGGAACCGCATGGAGCAGCCCTGTACCGGACACCGGGCCGGCCGGGACGGCCGGCTTGACGCATCCGCCGCCGACGGGGTGGAGGCGCCGCCGACGCTCGGCATCGGCATGGTCGGATACGCCTTCATGGGCGCGGCCCACTCCCAGGGCTGGCGCACCGCGGGCCGCGTCTTCGACCTGCCGCTGCGGCCGCGCCTCGCCGCCGTCGCCGGGCGGGACGGGGCGGCCGTGCGGGCCGCCGCCGCCCAGCACGGCTGGGCGGCGGCGGAGACCGACTGGCGCGCCCTGGTGGCCCGGGACGACGTACAGCTCGTCGACATCTGCACGCCGGGGGACAGCCATGCGGAGATCGCGGTGGCCGCGCTGGACGCGGGCAAGCACGTGCTGTGCGAGAAGCCGCTCGCGAACTCGGTCGCGGAGGCGGAGGCCATGGCCTCCGCGGCCGAGCGGGCACGCGCCCGCGGGCAGACGGCGATGGTCGGCTTCAACTACCGTCGGGTGCCGGCGATCGCATACGCCCGCCGTCTGATCGCCGAGGGACGGCTCGGGACGCTGCGCCATCTGCGGCTGGCCTACCTTCAGGACTGGCTCGTCGACCCCGACTTCCCGCTCACCTGGCGGCTGCGCCGCGAGCACGCCGGATCCGGCGCCCTCGGCGACCTCGGCGCGCACATCGTGGACCTCGCACAGCATCTGGCCGGAGAGCCGGTAACCGGCGTGTCGGCGCTGGCGGAGACCTTCGTACGGGAGCGTCCGCTGCCGGCCGGCGACCCCGGGAGGCGGGGGCGGGTCACCGTGGACGACGCCGCGCTGTTCACCGGACGGCTCGCCTCCGGGGCGCTCGCCTCCTTCGAGGCCACCCGGATGGCGGCCGGGCGCAAGAACGCCCTCCGGCTGGAGATCAACGGGGAGCGCGGATCGCTCGCCTTCGACATGGAGCGCCTCAACGAGCTCTCCTTCCACGACCACACCGAGCCGCCCGCCTCCTCCGGCTTCCGACGCATCCTCGTCACCGAGCCGGACCACCCCTATCTGGACGCCTGGTGGCCGCCCGGGCACGGGCTGGGCTATGAGCACACCTTCGTCCACCAGGCCCGCGATCTGCTGCTCGCCGTCGCCGGGGGCGCGCCCGCGGCGCCGTCCTTCGCCGACGGGCTGCAGGTGCAGCGGGTGCTGGCCGCGGTGGAGGAGAGCGCCGAGAAGAACGCCGTCTACACCCCCGTACCCGTCCCGGCATAGGAGACAGCAATGCCACGACCGTTCACGCTGTTCACCGGCCAGTGGGCCGATCTGCCGCTGGAGGAGGTCTGCCGGCTCGCCCGCGACTTCGGCTACGACGGCCTTGAACTCGCCTGCTGGGGCGACCATTTCGAGGTCGACAAGGCACTCGCCGACCCGGGCTATCTCGCCGGGCGGCACGCGCTGCTGGAGAAGTACGGGCTGAAGTGCTGGGCGATCTCCAACCATCTGGTCGGACAGGCCGTCTGCGACGACCCGATCGACGCACGGCACCAGGCCATCGTCCCGGCCCGGGTGTGGGGCGACGGCGAGCCCGAAGGCGTACGGCGGCGGGCGGCGCGCGAACTCGCCGATTCCGCACGCGCCGCGGCCGCCTTCGGGGTGCGTACCGTCGTCGGCTTCACCGGGTCCTCCATCTGGCATCTCGTGGCGATGTTCCCGCCGGTGCCGGAGCGGATGGTCGAGCGCGGCTACGAGGACTTCGCCGAGCGGTGGAACCCGGTTCTGGACGTCTTCGACGCGGAGGGGGTGCGCTTCGCCCACGAGGTGCACCCCGGCGAGATCGCGTACGACTACTGGACCACCCGGCGGGCCCTCGACGCGGTGGACCGAAGGCCCGCCTTCGGGCTCAACTTCGACCCCAGCCACTTCGTCTGGCAGGACCTCGACCCGGTCGGCTTCCTCTACGACTTCCGGGAGCGGATCTACCACGTCGACTGCAAGGAGGCCCGCAAGCGCCTCGACGGCCGCAACGGCAGACTCGGCTCTCATCTCCCCTGGGGCGATCCACGGCGCGGCTGGGACTTCGTCTCGGCCGGGCACGGCGACGTGCCCTGGGAGGACGTCTTCCGGATGCTGCGCTCCATCGGCTACGACGGGCCGGTCTCGGTGGAGTGGGAGGACGCGGGGATGGACCGTATGACGGGCGCGCCGCGGGCCCTCGCCGCGCTGAAGCGGTTCGACTTCGAGCCGCCGGGGGCGGGGTTCGACGCGGCGTTCTCGGGCGGCGAGTAGGGGGGGGCTCTGCGGGGCGTCTTCCTCCCCAGGCGGGGCTTGATCTTCAAGCCCGTCCGGCGATCGAGGACACGGCCGAAGGCCGTGCCGGGGGTCCGGGGCCTGTCCCCGGTCAACGGGAAGGCCGCCCCGCCCTCTTTGTCCTCGCCCGGGATGAAGTTCAACTTCACCCGCGCACAAGGGCTTTCCGCTCCGGACGAAGCCCGCTACCGTCCCATGATGCGTACACGACACAAGCGGTCCAACCGGCGTGACGGCGCACTCCGGTTCCACGGCAACCCGACCGTTCGACCGGCCACTTCCGGAGGACATTCGTGCACAACAGACACCACAGCCCACGGCGACGCCGGGCTCAGCAGGTGGTCGCACTCCTCACCGGCAGTCTGCTCGCAGCCGCCTCCCTCTCGCTCCCGCCCGCACTGGCCGCTCCCGCCCCCGCTCCCCTGCCCGCCCCCGCCCCTGAAGCCGGGTCCTTCCAGCAGGTCACCCTCGCCAAGGGGGAGGCCGAGATGGGCGAACCCATGTCGCTCGCCGTCCTGCCGGACCGCAGCGTGCTGCACACCTCGCGCGACGGCGAGCTCCGGATGACGGACAGCGCCGGCAACACCCGAGTGATCGGCGCCGTCCCCGTCTACTCCCATGACGAGGAAGGCCTCCAGGGCATCGCAGCCGACCCGGACTTCAGCGACAACCGCTTCGTCTACCTGTACTACGCGCCCCCGCTGGACACCCCCGAGGGCGACGCCCCCGGCCATGGGGCCCCGGAAGACTTCGCTGTGTACGAGGGCGTCAACCGGCTCTCCCGCTTCGTCCTGAAAGCCGACGGCACCCTCGACAACGCCAGCGAGAAGAAGATCCTCGACGTCCCCGCCACCCGCGGCATCTGCTGTCACGTCGGCGGCGACATCGACTTCGACGCCCAGGGCAATCTGTATCTGTCGACCGGCGACGACACCAACCCCTTCGCCTCCGACGGCTACACGCCGATCGACGACCGGCCGGGACGCAACCCCGCCTATGACGCCCGCCGCACCTCGGGCAACACCGACGACCTCCGCGGCAAGATCCTGCGGATCACCGTGGGGGACGACGGCTCGTACACCGTCCCCGACGGCAATCTCTTCCCGCCGGGCACCGACAAGGCGCGGCCGGAGATCTATGCCATGGGCTTCCGCAACCCCTTCCGCTTCAGCGTCGACCAGCAGACCGGCGTGCTGTACGTCGGCGACTACGGGCCCGACGCCGGGTCCGCCGACCCCGCCCGCGGACCGGCGGGACAGGTCGAGTTCAACCGTGTCACCGGCCCCGGCAACTACGGCTGGCCCTTCTGCGCCGGGGACAACGACGCCTACACCGACTACGACTTCGCCACCCGGACATCCGGCGCGGCCTTCGACTGCGCGGCCCCGCGGAACGACTCCGCACACAACACGGGCCTGACCGAGCTGCCGCCCGCGCAGCCCGCCTGGATTCCGTACGACGGAGGCTCCGTGCCGGAGTTCGGCACCGGCTCCGAATCCCCCATGGGCGGACCCGTCTACCGCTACGACCCCTCGTCCGCCTCCCCCGTGAAGTTCCCGGAGGCGTACGACGGCGACTTCTTCGCCGGGGAGTTCGGCCGCCGCTGGATCAAGCGCATCGAGCACGCCGCCGACGGAGCGGTGCGGTCCATCGACGACGTGCCCTGGACCGGCACCCAGGTGATGGACATGGCCTTTGGTCCCGACGGCGCGCTCTACGTCCTCGACTACGGCACCTCATGGTTCGGGGGCGACGAGAACTCCGGCCTCTACCGCATCGAGAACGCCGCCGGCGGCCGCTCCCCGGTCGCCGAGGCGAACGCCGACAAGGTCTCGGGACAGGCCCCGCTGCGGGTCCGCTTCTCCTCGGCCGGCACCTCCGACGCCGACGGGGACCCGCTCTCCCACCGCTGGGACTTCGGCGACGGAACCACCTCGACCGAGCCTCACCCCACGCACCGGTACACCGCGAACGGCACCTACACCGCCACCCTCACCGCCGAGGACCCCGACGGCCGCACCGGCTCCGCGAGCGTACGCGTCGTCGTCGGCAACACCGCGCCCACCGTGCGGCTCGAACTGCCCGCAGAAGGACAGCTGTTCGAGTTCGGCGACGAGATCCCCTTCGAGGTCGAGGTCACCGACCCCGAGGACGGCGCCGTCGACTGCGCCGAGGTCACGGTGAACTACGTCCTCGGCCATGACAGCCACGGCCACCCCATCACCTCGGCCCACGGCTGCAGCGGTGTGATCAAGACGTCCTCGGACGGCGGCCATGACCCCGACGCCGACGTCTTCGGCGTGCTCGCCGCCGAGTACACGGACCGGGGAGGCGGCGGGCAGGCCGCTCTCACCGGCCGCGACCAGGCCAAACTCCAGCCCCGGCAGCGGCAGGCCGAACACTTCGACGACTCCTCGGGCATCCGGACCTACGACAAGGACGCCGCACACGGTGGCAAGACCGTGGGCGACATCCACAACGGCGACTGGATCTCCTTCACGCCGTATCTGCTCGACAAGGCGACCACGCTGACCGCCCGGATCTCCTCGGGCGGCGCGGGCGGCATCCTCGAGGTGCGCACCGGATCGGCCGACGGACGGATCCTGGGCTCCACGCCCGTGCCGGTCACCGGCGGCTGGGAGACCTTCCAGGACGTCGACGTATCCCTGCGGCGGGTGCCGAAGCGGACAACGGACCTGTTCCTGGTGTTCAGGGGCGGCCAAGGAGCCCTCTTCGACGTGGACGACTTCACCCTCTCCGACACCCCGCGCGACCGCGCCGCCAAGCGGGTCCTGGTGTTCTCCAAGACCGCCGGCTTCCGACACGGCTCCATCCCCGCAGGCATCGCCGCCCTGAAGGAACTGGGCGGCGACGGCAGTATGACCGTCGACGCCACCGAGGAGTCCCGCCAGTTCACAGCGGGCAACCTGGCCCGCTACGACGCCGTGGTCTTCCTGTCCACCACCGGCGACGTCCTCGACGCCGAGCAGCAGTCGGCGTTCGAGCGGTACATCGCCGCGGGCGGCGGCTACATGGGCATCCACGCCGCCGCCGACACCGAGTACGACTGGGACTTCTACGGCGGACTCGTCGGCGCGTACTTCTCCTCACACCCGCATATCCAGCGGGCCGCTCTGCGGCTGGAGGACCGCACCCATCCGGCCACCTCCCACCTGGACGCAGCCTGGCAGCGCACCGACGAGTGGTACAACTACCGCACCAATCCCCGCGGGGGCGTGCGCATCCTCGCCACGCTCGACGAAACCACCTATCAGGGCGGCACGATGAAGGGGGACCACCCCATCGCCTGGTGCCAGAGCTATCAGGGCGGCCGCTCCTTCTACACAGGAGGCGGCCACACCGAGGAGGCCTACGCCGAGCCGGCCTTCCGGCAGCATCTGCTGGGCGGGCTGCAATACGCGACCGGTCAGGTCGAGGCCGACTGCCGGCCGCGGCAGGGCTACCGGCCGCTGTTCAACGGCGAGACCCTGGACGGCTGGAAGCAGGCCGGCCCCGGGGGCTTCGACGTCGTCGACGGCGAGCTGCGCTCACGCGGCGGCATGGGCCTGCTCTGGTACCAGGCCAGAGAGTTCTCCGCGTACTCGCTGACCCTCGACTGGAAGCTGGCGGGCGACGACAACTCGGGGATCTTCGTGGGCTTCCCCGCCTCCGACGACCCCTGGTCCGCGGTGCACAACGGCTACGAGGTGCAGATCGACGCCACCGACGCACCGGAGCGCACCACGGGCGCGGTCTACGGCTTCAAGTCGGCGGACATCGCCGCCCGCGACCGGGCGCTGCGGCCGCCCGGCCAGTGGAACACCTATGAGATCCAGGTCCGCGGCGAACGTCTGCAGGTCTTCCTCAACGGGGTGAAGATCAACGACTTCGTCAACGCCGACCCCGCGCGCAGCCTGAAGGACGGCCACCTCGGCATCCAGAACCACGGGGACGGCGACCAGGTCTCCTTCCGCAACATCAAGCTCAAGGAGCTGCCCTCGTAGCGGCTCCCGGCAGCCGGCGGCGGGCGGGGAGGCGCCGTACCCCCGCCCGCCGCCCCACCGGCCGGACCATGACACCAGCCGGCCCGGCCGGGCGAGCAAGGCCGGGCACGCCAGGGCTCGGCAGGAACGGCCGGGCGCGTCACGGCTGGGCGAGCCACGGCGCGGCGCGTACGGCCGGGCCGGCACGGCAGGCAGGGTGAAGAGGCAAGGAGGCAGCACGTGCAGCAAGCAACGAGCGCACCGTCCGCCACCGGAGTCTGGTTCGTCGGAGCACGCGGTTCGGTCGCCACCACCGCCGTGGCCGGCTGCGCGGCCGTCGCCGCCGGGCTCCACCCGCCCACGGGCATGGTGACAGAGACCGGGCCGTTCGCCGACGCGGGTCTGCCGGCCCTGCCGTCACTCGTCTTCGGCGGCCATGACACGGCGGACTGCCCGCTGCCCAAGCGGGCGGAAGCCCTGACCGACGCGGGCGTCCTGCCGCACGGCCTGACCCGAGCCGTACGGGCCGAACTGGACGCCGCCGAGGCGGAGATCCGGGCGGGCGGACCGCTGCCCGGCGACCGCCGCGACGACGAGGAGCTCATCGCGTCCTTCGCCGCCGATCTCACCGACTTCCGTGCACGCCGCGGCCTCGCCCGAGTCGTCGTCGTGCATGCCGCCTCCACGGAGCCGACGCCCGCGGCGGACGCGGTGCGGCTGCCGCCCAGCTCCCTCTACGCGGCCGCCGCGATCCGCGCCGGCTGCCCCTACGTCAACTTCACCCCCTCCACCGGACTCGGCACCCCCGCCCTGACCGAAGCCGCGGCGTCCCGCAAGCTTCCCCACGCGGGACGCGACGCCAAGACCGGCCAGACCCTGCTCCGCTCCGTGCTCGCGCCCATGTTCCTGCAGCGCGCCCTGCCCGTACGCGCCTGGTCCGGAACGAACCTCCTCGGCGGCGGGGACGGGGCGGCGCTCGCCGACCCGGCCGCGGCCGCCGCGAAGAACGCAGGCAAGGAACGCGTCCTCGCCGACACTCTCGGCCGCATCCCCCAAGGACAGGTCCACATCGACGACGTCCCCGCCCTCGGCGAGTGGAAGACGGCCTGGGACCACATCGCGTTCGACGGCTTCCTCGGCTCCCGCATGGTGCTCCAGACCATCTGGCAGGGCTGCGACTCGGCCCTCGCCGCACCCCTGGTGCTGGACCTGGCCCGCCTCCTCGCGCGCGCCCACGAGAGAGGCCTCACCGGCCCGCTGCCGGAGCTCGGCTTCTACTTCAAGGACCCCGACGGCGGCCCGGCCGGTCTCCCGGCACAGCACACCCGGCTGCTGTCCTTCGCCGAACGGCTGAAGGCCGCCGCTCCGCAGGGCCGGCTTTCGAGGGCCGCTCGATGAGGCGGCCGGGACAGGCGGACGACGGCCCGCCCCGGCCCGTCCCGCCCGCCGGGCCCCGGCCCGGCGGGCGCAACGACGCAGCGCCGCGGCGAAGCACGGGAGCCCGCCTGCCTGCCCGAGCGAGGCTGCGGGCATGGGCGGAACTCCTGCGCCTCCCCGCCGTGTTCACCGTCCCAGGTGACGCCCTCGCCGGTGCGGCAGCCGCCGGACTGCGCCCCGGCCGAGGCACGGTCCACGCCATCGGGACCTCCCTGTGCCTCTATGAGGCGGGCATGGCCCTCAACGACTGGGCCGACCGCGACGAGGACGCCCTCGACCGCCCCCACCGCCCCCTCCCCTCCGGCCGCATCCCGCCTGCCGCGGCCCTGACCGCCGCGGTCGCCCTCACCGCTGCCGGCCTGCTGTGCGCCGCCCGCGCGGGCCGTCGCCCACTCACCGTCGCCGCCGCCCTCACCGCCACGGTCTGGTCCTACGACCTCCACCTCAAACACACCCCCGCGGCCCCCGCCGCGATGGCCGCGGCCCGCGCCCTCGACCTCCTCCTGGGCGCCACCGCCACGGCCTCCGCCCAGCCGGGCGGGTCGCTCGGTGCGCAGACAGATCAGCCGACGGACCACACCCCGGACGCGCCCGGCGTACGGGCCGCGCCCGGCGCACAGGCCGCCCTGGGCGCGGCGCTCACCCTCGCCGCCCATACCTACGCCGTCACCGCCGTGTCCCGGCACGAGGCGCACGGCGGGTCCACAGCCGTGCCGCTCGCCGCGCTGGCGGCAGCCGCCGGGACGGCCGCGCACCTCGCACGGGACCCGCTGCCCGGTGTCCTGCCCGGCGTACCGACCAGCGCCCTGGCAGGCCTCTATCTGCGCACCGCGGGCACACCCCTGCTGCACGCCGCGCTCAACCCCTCCCCCCAGCTCACCCGGCGGGCCGTCGCCGGAGGCATCCGGGCCATGATCCCGCTCCAGGCCGCGCTGACCGCCCGGGCGGGCGCCCGGCTCTCGGGGGCCGCCCTCATGGGGCTGGCCCCCCTTGCCCGCAGACTCGCACGGAAAGTGAGCCCCACATGACCCCGCTGCGGCTCGGCTACGGCACCAACGGTCTCGCCGACCTGCGGCTCGACGACGCCCTCGCCCTGCTCGCCGACCTCGGTTACGACGGCGTCGGACTGACCCTCGACCATATGCATCTCGACCCGCTCGCCCCCGGCCTCGCCGCCCGCACCGCCCGGCTGGCCCGGCGGCTGGAGGCCCTGGGCCTCACCGTCGCCGTCGAGACGGGCGCGCGGTATGTGCTCGACCCCCGCCGCAAACACGGCCCCTCCCTTCTCGACCCCGACCCCGGGGGCCGGGCAGTCCGTCGTGAACTCCTCACCACCGCCGTGCGCGTCGCCGCCGACCTCGGCGCGCACGCCGTGCACTGCTTCAGCGGCAGCAACCCCGGCAACACCGATCCGGACACCGCCTGGAAGCGGCTCGAGGAATCCCTCGCCCCCGTCCTGGACGCCGCCGCTGCCGCCGGGGTCCCGCTCGCCGTCGAACCCGAACCCGGCCATCTCATCGCCACCCTCGACGACTTCCGCCGTCTGCGCCGTGCCCTCGGCGGCCCCGCCCCGCTGGGGCTGACCCTCGACATCGGCCACTGCCAGTGCCTGGAGCCGGAGCCGCCCGCGGACTGCGTCCGCGCCGCCGCCCCCTGGCTGAGACACGTGCAGATCGAGGACATGCGCCGCGGGGTGCATGAACACCTGCCGTTCGGCGACGGTGAGATCGACTTCCCGCCCGTCCTCGAGGCCCTGGCCGCGGCCGGATACCGCGGCCTCACCGTTGTCGAACTTCCCCGCCACTCCCATGCCGGACCCGAACTCGCCCGCCGTTCCCTCGAGTTCCTCCGCACCGCCGATGCAGCCCGTGCCGCCCGCACGAACGGAGCCCGGTCATGACCCCTCTGACGCGTACAGAGCTCGACGGCATGCTGGAAGGGGCCGCCAGAGCCTGGCTGGACGATGCGCTCGCCGAAGCCGCCTCCCATGCGGCCGCCCGCACCACCGCCGGCGCCCCGCCTTCTCCGCCGTCCCGCATCCCGCCGTGGGAGGTGCGGTTCGCAGCGGCCGGCCGCTGCTGCTCGCCGGAGCACGCCGACGCCGTACGCACCCTGCTCCTCCACGAGGCCCGTGCGGACCTGGAGACCCTGACCCGTCTCTACCGGCAGGGCGCCGCCGCCGAACGCCGCGCCGTACTCCTCTCCCTTCCCCGGCTCGTCGACTCATCCGCCGCCCTCCCGCTCGTGGACGACGCCCTGCGCACCAACGACACCCGCCTCCTCACCGCCGCCCTCGGCCCCTACGCCGCCGCCCACCTGGACCCCCACTCCTGGCGGCAGGCGGTTCTCAAGTGCCTCTTCACCGGGGTCCCGCTCGACCATGTCCACCAGCTCGCCGTACGCGCCCGCGGCGATGCCGAGCTGGCCCGCATGCTCACCGACTACGCGGCGGAACGCACCGCGGCCGGCCGCCCCGTGCCCCCCGACGTGCACCGTGCACTCGCCCTCGCCGAGGAGGACTGATGCGCATCTTCGACCCGCATATCCATATGACCTCGCGCACCACCGACGACTACGAGGCGATGTACGCGGCCGGAGTGCGCGCCCTCGTCGAACCGTCCTTCTGGCTGGGCCAGCCGCGCACCTCGCCCGCCAGCTTCTTCGACTACTTCGACGCACTCCTCGGCTGGGAGCCCTTCCGCGCCGCCCAGCACGGCATCGCCCACCACTGCGCCCTCGCCCTCAACCCCAAGGAGGCCAACGACCCCCGCTGCACCCCCGTCCTGGACGCACTGCCCCGCTATCTGGTCAAGGACTCCGCCGTCGCCGTCGGCGAGATCGGCTATGACTCCATGACGCCCGCCGAGGACACCGCGCTGGCCGCCCAGTTGCAGCTCGCCGCCGACCACGGGCTGCCCGCGCTCGTCCACACCCCGCACCGCGACAAGCTCGCCGGACTGCACCGCACCCTCGACGTCCTGCGTGAGTCCGCGCTGCCCCCGGACCGCGTCCTCCTCGACCACCTCAACGAGACCACGGTCAAGCCCGCCGCCGACAGCGGCTGCTGGCTCGGCTTCTCCGTCTACCCCGACACCAAGATGGACGAGGACCGCGTGGTGGCCGTCCTCAAGACCCACGGACTCGCGCGGACCCTGGTCAACTCGGCCGCGGACTGGGGAAGAAGCGACCCTCTCAAGACCCGGCGGGTCGGCGACGCCATGCTCGCCGCCGGCTTCGCCGACGCCGACGTCGACCAGGTCCTGTGGCGCAACCCCGTCGAGTTCTACGGCCTCAGCGGCCGACTCCGGCTTGCCGTCCCCCCGCCACAGGCGCCAGGCGACCCGCGTGGAGTGGGGGGACCCCCGCTCCACGAAGGCAACTCCATCCTCCGCGGCGGCGAATGAGGAGCCGGCCCCATGCGCTTCCGGCATCCCGACGGCACCACCGTCCACCTCTCCTACTGCACCAACGTCCACCCGGCCGAGACCCTCGACGGCGTCCTCGCCCAGCTCCGCGACCACTGCGAGCCGGTCCGCAGACGCCTGGGCCGGGACCGGCTCGGCATCGGCCTCTGGCTCGCCAAGGACGCCGCCCGCGTGCTCGTCGCCGACCCCGCCGCGCTGCGCGCCCTGCGCAGCGAACTCGACCGGCGCGGCCTGGAGGTCGTCACCCTCAACGGCTTCCCCTACGAGGGATTCGGCGCGCAGCAGGTCAAGTACCGCGTCTACCAGCCCGACTGGTCCAGAAGCGCACGCCTCGCCCACACCGCCGACCTGGCCCGCCTCCTCGCCGCCCTCCTCCCCGCAGACGTCACCGAAGGATCCGTCTCCACCCTTCCGCTCGCCTGGCGCACCTGCTTCGACGACGCGGCCTCCCGGGCGGCGCACCATGCGCTCGCCACCCTCGCCCGCCGCCTCGACGCTCTGGAGGAGCTCACCGGCGCCGCCATCCGCCTCGCCCTCGAACCCGAACCCGGCTGCACGGTCGAGACCACCGCCGACGCCATCGCACCGCTCGCCGCCCTCGCCAGCCCCCGTATCGGCCTCTGCCTCGACACCTGCCATCTCGCCACCTCCTTCGAAGATCCGAACACCGCCCTGGACGCACTCACCGCCGCCGGCGTCACCGTCCCCAAGGCCCAGCTGTCCGCCGCACTCCACGCCGAGCACCCCCGGCTGCCCGGCGTACGCAAGGCCCTGGCCGCCTTCGCCGAACCCCGTTTCCTCCACCAGACCCGCACCCTCACCCGTCCCCTGCGGCCGGGAGAGGCCCCGTCCGCCGACGTGCTGCGCGGCACCGACGACCTCGACGAAGCCCTCGCTCCAGGAGCTCTCCCCGACACAGCCCCCTGGCGCGCCCACTTCCACATCCCGCTGCACGCCCCGCCCGCGCCCCCGCTGGCCTCCACCCTCCCCGTGCTCCACGACACCCTGACCCGGCTGGTCGGCGGGCCCGCCCCGCTCACCCGCCACCTCGAGGTGGAGACCTACACCTGGCAGGCGCTGCCGCCTGCCTCACGCCCCCGCAACCGCGCCCAGCTCGCCGACGGAATCGCCGCCGAACTCCACCTGGCCCGAGAGCTGCTGACCGGCCTCGGCCTCAAGGAACTCCCCTGAGACACCCGTGAAGGAGCTTCCGTGAGCGACACCCCACGCCGCCCCGTTCCCCTCCTCGTCCTGGACGTCGTCGGCCTCACCCCCCGCCTGCTGCGCCATATGCCCCGACTCCAGGCCCTCGCGCACACCGGCTCCCACGCCCCTTTGACCACCGTGCTGCCCGCCGTCACCTGCACCGCCCAGTCGACCTTCCTCACCGGCGCGCTCCCCTCCGAACACGGCATCGTCGGCAACGGCTGGTACTTCCGCGAACTCGGCGACATCCTGCTGTGGCGTCAGCACAACGGACTGGTCGGCGGGGACAAGGTCTGGGACGCCGCCCGCCGCGCCCACCCCGGCTACACCGTCGCCAACGTCTGCTGGTGGTACGCCATGGGCGCCGACACCGACATCACCGTCACCCCCCGGCCCGTCTACTACGCCGACGGGCGCAAGGAGCCCGACTGCTACACCCGGCCCCCCTCCCTCCATGACGAACTCACCTCGGAACTCGGCGTCTTCCCCCTCTTCCAGTTCTGGGGACCCGGCGCCGGGCTCGTCTCCAGCCGGTGGATCGCCGACGCCACCCGCCACATCATGCGCACCCGCGACCCCGATCTGACGCTCTGCTATCTCCCGCACCTCGACTACGACCTCCAGCGCTACGGGCCCGACGACCCCCGCTCCCACCGCGCCGCCGCCGGTCTCGACGCCGTCATCGCCCCCCTCCTCGACCACGCGGCCCAGCAGGGACGCACCGTGGTCGCGCTCTCCGAGTACGGCATCACTCCCGTCAGCCGCCCGGTCGACGTCAACCGCGCCCTGCGCCGCGCAGGCCTGCTGGACGTCCACACCCAGGACGGCATGGAGTACCTCGACCCCGCGGCCTCCCGCGCCTTCGCCGTCGCCGACCACCAGATCGCCCATATCTACGTCCGCCGCGCTGAAGACACGGCGGCCGCCCGCGAGACGCTCGCCGCCCTTCCGGGCGTCGAGGAGCTCCTCGACGACGAGGGCAAGAAGGCCCACGGCCTCGACCATCCGCGCTCCGGAGAGCTCGTCGCCCTGGCGGAGCCCGACGCGTGGTTCACGTACTACTACTGGCTCGACGACGCCAGGGCCCCTGACTTCGCCCGGCTCGTCGACATCCACCGCAAACCCGGCTACGACCCCGCCGAGCTCTTCCTCGACCCCGAAGACCCCTATGTGCGCCTCAGGGCCGCGGCCGCTCTCGCCCGCAAGAGGCTCGGCATGCGCTACCGCATGGCGGTCGTGCCGCTGGACCCGTCACCTATCCGCGGCAGCCACGGCCGCCTCCCCGCGAGCAACGACACCGACAACGGGCCGCTCATCGTGTGCTCCACCCCCCGCGCACTGTCAGGCCGCATCGCGGCCACCGACGTCAAAGCACTGCTGCTTCGACTTGCCGGACTCAACTGATGCCGGACTCCACTGAACCACAGGCCTGTGACAACGAGGAGTTATCCACAGCCATGAGCCGCACCCGCCACAGCCCCGACCCGGAACTCAGCCGCCGGCTCACCCGACGCGGCATGCTCGGCGTCGCCGCCGGAGCGGGCGCCGCCGCCCTCCTCGGCGCGAGCGCCGCCCCGGCCGCAGCCGCCTCGGAGCCCGCGGCCGCCCCGGAGCCCGCCTCCGCGAGCACAAAGGACCGCGGCCGCCCCGTCCTTCCCCCCGGCCGCCTCGGCATCCAGCTCTACTCGCTGCGCGACAAGGTCGCCGAACTGGGCTTCGCCGCGGTCTTCGCAGAACTGGAGCGCCATGGCTACGACGAGGTGGAGTTCGCCGGTTACACGCAGGGGGCAGCAGGCCCCATCACCCTCACCCAGCTCAGACGCCTCGCCCGTCACCACGGTCTGCGCCCCATCGGCAGCCATGTCGGCTACTACGCGTCCGACCCCCGCGCCTACACCTTCGCGCAGAACCTCGACAGGGTGCTCGACGACGCCGAAGCACTGGGCCTGGACCACATCGGAACCGCCTCCGGCCCCTTCCGCTACGGTGCGACCGTCGACGCCGTGAAGCGCGCCGCCGAGGACTTCAACGCCTACGGCGCGGCGGCCAGGGCGCGCGGCATAAAGTTCTACCAGCACAACCATGCGGAGGAGTTCTCCTTCGCCGCCGACCAGCCGCACATCCGCCTCTACGACGTGCTGCTCACCGAGACCGACCCCGGCCTGGTCCACCTGGAGATGGACGTCTACTGGGCCTACGTCGGACAGCACCGCTTCTCCCGGCGCCCCGACGGCACGCCCGCCCCGTTCGAGCCGCTGGACTACGTCCTGCGCAGCCCCGACCGCTATCCGCTCTTCCACGTCAAGGACGGCGAGCGCGACGACTCCGCTCGCGACGGCTATCGCATGGTCGACGTCGGGGACGGGGACATCGACTACAAGCGGTTCATCTCGGCGGTCAACAGAACCCACCGCGGCCGCCGCGACCACCACTGGCAGGCCGAACACGACAACCCGGTCGACTCGTTCACCTTCGCCCACAAGGCCGGCGAGCACCTCCACTCGCTGCGCGAGAACGGTTGCTGAGCCCTTCCCGGCCGGCCGTGGCTCGTGCCGCCGGCCCCCGGCCAGGCGCCGCAGCCCGGCCGGGTCCCGCAGACCGGCGAGGTCCCGCCCCGGCGTGGTCCCGCAGCCCGGCCGGGTCCCGGCCCCCGGCGTGGTCCCGCCCCCGGCCGGGGGCCGGCAGGACCCGGGGGCAGACCGGCGGCCGGCCCGCGGATCCGAGCGCGCATGACGGGCCGCGGCAAGTCCCGCTCGCGCGGAGACCGCGATGAGCGCCGCAGGCCCCGTCAGGCCCCGACGAGGCCCTGACGGGCCGTCGGCCCCCGGCCGCCCGGACGGCCCTCACCCGATGCCCTGGCGGTCGGGCAGCAGCGCGAACTCCCGCTCGGCCGCCCCGGGAGCCGTACGCGCCACCGCCTGCACCAGCAGTGCGCGGTGCCGCAGCAGCGGCTCCCTGCGTGCCTCGGGCGCGAGTCGCAGCAGATCGTCGATCCCCGCCAGCAGCCGCCGTGACACCTGCGGCATCCCCGCCGCGCAGGCACGGATCTCGGTGAGCCCCAGGTCGACCAGATCCGCCCACCCGGGCACGCTCTGCACCAGTCGCACGGCGCCCCGCGCATCGCGGTGGTGCACCGCGCCGAGCGGCTGGTCCGCCAGCGCCGTCAGGAACTGCACGATCCGGTCCAGGCACTGCACGGCCGTCGTCGGGTCGTTCACCCCGGGGGAGAGCGCCCGCAGCGCGATGTCCGACAACTGCCGCAGCCCGAACCCGAGGTCCTGGTGAAAGGTCCGGTCCACGCCGACGGACACGGTGTACGCCATCATCCGCCGCGGCGGCTCGGTCCCGCCGTGCACGGCCAGTACCGGCATGCCGCGGACCAGATGGTCCCCGATCCTGGGAATGAGCCGCAGGACGACGTCCTCCCGGCGCGCCGCCCGCACCAGCCGCGCCACGTTCACATCCCGCAGCACCCCGGCCCGCCCCCGGTAGGGGATCACCGTGCTCTCCGGCGCAAGCGGCTCCCGCTGCAGCGGCCCGCCGGGATGACGCACAAGCGTCCGGAACGACTCCCGGGCAATCCGGTCCACCACCGGCCCCACCTGCATCAGCCGCAGCGTCGCGGTCACATACGCGATGAACAGCAGCAGACTCAGGCCCACCAGCAGCAGCGTCACCAGGGACTGCACGACCGGCACCGCGGTGACCCGCTCCAGCTCGATCTCGCTCTCATACGAGGTCAGCACCAGCAGCGAGAACGCGAAGGTGGCGAGGAACACCGTCAGCGTCAGCTTGGTGATCCGGCTCCGTACGAAGATCCGCACGATCCGCGGGGTGAACTGCCCGCTCGCCATCTGCACCGCCACCAGCGAGATGCTGAACACCACGCCGATGAAGGTCATCATCGCCGAGCTGACGGTCGTCACGATGGTCCTGGCGTCGTCGGCGAAAGCGATCAGATCGGCGATGGCCTCGAATTCCCCCTCTTCCCGAAGGAGCTCGATGAGCCTCTCGTCGACCGCCGCCGCCGCCCACCACAGCATCACGATCGCGACCAGCCCGGCGGTCGGGGCGAACCAGAAGGTGTCCCGCAGATGCTCACGCAGCGGAGAAAGGGCGCGGGGCCGCCTAAAGCGCTGAGAGGGATGCGAACGTCGCGAACGAGAAGCCACGATCCGACGCTATCTCCACGAAGAGCGACCGCATCGGCACACACGGCGCCCATCGCCGCCCGGTCGTCGGTTTCCTCCCGTCGCACCCCGCTGACCACGGAATATGCGGGTGAAGGGCACCTTGAAGCCCTGGTATTGTTGTCCATGTCGCCGCGGGAGACCGCGGGTGGCCACCAAGTCCGGGTGGCGGAATGGCAGACGCGCTAGCTTGAGGTGCTAGTGCCCTTTATCGGGCGTGGGGGTTCAAGTCCCCCCTCGGACACCAGCAAAGACCCCAGTCCATCTGGGGTTTTTCTGTATGTACCAGGCACCGGGGATCGATTCCGACAAGGGACGGACACATGGAGTTCCGGTTGCTCGGCACGGTCGAGGCGCATCACGCGGGGCGGGAAGTCGACATCGGCCATCGCCGGCAGCGAGCCGTCCTGGCCATCCTCCTCAC
This sequence comes from Streptomyces chengmaiensis, assembly GCF_029846775.1. Taxonomy (NCBI): domain Bacteria; kingdom Bacillati; phylum Actinomycetota; class Actinomycetes; order Kitasatosporales; family Streptomycetaceae; genus Streptomyces; species Streptomyces chengmaiensis. The sequence goes on along the minus strand of NZ_JARWBG010000069.1, from coordinate 8,639 downwards.
CGAGGCCAACCGGGTGATCACCGCGGACCGGCTGCGCGACCGGCTCTGGCCGTACGACCCGCCGTCCGGCGCCCCGCGGACCCTGCACAGCTATCTCTCCCGGCTGCGCACCGCGCTCTCCGCCGCAAGGGACGTCAACATCGAGCGCCGCGCAGGCGGCTACATGCTGAGCGTCGACCCCCGCGCCGTGGATCTGCACCGGTTCCGGGAGCTGACGGCACACGCCCGCAGCGCCGAGGGCTCCCGCGTCGAGCTGTTCGACGAGGCGCTCGCACTGTGGCGGGGGCAGGCCTTCGACGGGCTCGATCTGCCCTGGCTGCTGGACACCCGCGCCGCGCTCGCAGCCGAGCGCCGCGCGGCCTGGCTGGACCGCAACGACGCCCTCCTCGACGCCGGCGACCACACCGCCGTACTGGCAGAGCTCGCCGGAGAGAACGGCGTCGACGCGCTCGACGAACGCATCGCCGCCCAGTCCATGCTGGCGCTCTACCGCGGCGGACGGCAGGCGGAGGCGCTCGACGCCTACGAGCGGCTGCGCCGCGCCCTCGCCGAGCGTCTCGGCAGCGATCCGGGGCCCCGGCTGCGGGAGCTGCACCGGCAGATCCTCACCGCCGACCCCGCGCTGCTGACACGACAGCAGCCCGCGGCGGCGCTGTCCCAGCCGCCGGTACCTCGCCAGCTGCCGCCCCGCCCCAGCGGCTTCACCGGCAGGGCCGAGGCGCTGACCCGGCTCTCGGAGGCAGTGCCCGTCACGGTCATCAGCGGTCCCGGAGGCGTCGGCAAGACCTGGCTCGCCCTGCGCTGGGCGCACGGTGTGCGAGCGGCCTTCCCCGACGGCCAGCTCTATGTGAACCTGCGCGGCTTCGACGCGTGCGACACGCCCACACCGCCCGCGGAGGCCCTCCGCCGGCTGCTGGAGTCGCTCGGAGTGCCGGGGGACGCCATCCCGCCGGATCTCGACGGCCGGACCGCGCGGTTCCGCAGCCTTGTGGCGAACCGGCGCATGCTGGTGCTGCTCGACAACGCCCGCGACAGCGCACAGGTCCGTCCGCTGCTCCCCGGCGGCGACGGCTGCACCACGCTGATCACCAGCCGACACCGGCTCACCGCCCTGGTCACCGAGTCCGGCGCGGCGCACCTCACGCTCTCCGCGATGAACGCCGAGGAGTCCCACGCCACCCTCGCCGGAGCGCTCGGTCCGGCGCGGCTCGACGCCGACCCCGGCGCACGGGCCGCCCTCGTCGCCCACTGCGGCGGCCTGCCCCTGGCGCTGAGCATCCTGGCGGCCCGCGCCGCCGCCGAGCCGGAGCTGCCGCTCGCCGCGCTGGCCGCGGAGCTGAGCGACGACCGCACCCGGCTCGACGCGCTCGACACCGGGGAGCTGCACACCGACCTCCGTGCCGTGCTGACGGCCTCCGTCAAGGCCCTCACCCCGCAGGCCGCGCGGGCCTTCGCCCTGATGGGGCTGGTACCCGGCGCAGGCTGGGCGCTGCACCCGGCAGCGAGCCTGACCGCACTTCCGCCCGCGGCGTGCCGCCGCGCCCTGCGCGAGCTGCTCAACGCCCATCTGCTGGAGCAGTACGCCCCCGGGCGCTACCGGTTCCACGATCTGACGGGCCTGTACGCGGCGGAGCTCGCCCCGGACCCCGCCTCCCCGGAAGGGGCCGGGGCCCTGCGGCGGTTCGTTGACCACTACGCCTTCAGCGTCTACCGCGACTCCGCCTATCTGCGCATGGCCGTCCACTTCGACGGGGACGCCGGCCCCGCCCCGGACGTCGTGGTCGAGACCCACACCGAGGACGACACGCTCGTCGAGTGGTTCACCGCCGAGTACGAGCCTCTCCGGACGGCGCAGGCCATCGCCCACGACCGCGGCTGGGAGCAGCCACTGTGGATGCTGGCCCTGCCCACCGCGTACCACCAGCTGATGCGCGGCCACACCGAGGAGAGCCTCGCGTCCAGCCGCAGGGCGCTGCTCGCCGCCGGACGGCTCGGTCTGCGGTCCGCGGTCAGCCAGGCGCACCAGATGCTCGGGCTTGCCCTGTTCTCGGCCACCGGCGACGACGATGCGGCCCTGCAGGCGCTGCACGACGGCGTCGCCGCGGCCGAGACCGCCGCCGACCCGCTGGTCCGGGTGCAGGCGCGGTGGGCGCTCTGCTCGGTGACGTCGTCGTTGGAGCAGCACGAGACGGCGCTGTCCCACGCCCGCTCGGCCCTCGCCATCGCCGAGGAGAGCGGCGTCGACCTCATCATCGGCATGGGCCTCAACACCGTCGGCTGGTGCCTGGCCCAGCTCGATGAGTACGACGACGCCTACGCCCATTGCGAGCAGGCGCTGCACCGCCTCCCCGACGGCACGACACGACTGCTGACCTGCCATGTGCGCGAAAGCCTGGGCTATATCTCCTCCCGCAGCGGCCGTCTGCACGAGGCCCTGCACCACTACGACGCGGCGGTCGCCATGTTCGCGGCCGGCCGGGTCGATGTACACCTGGCCGAAGCGCTGCTGTCCCGGGGCGAGATCCACCATGCCCTCGGCGATCTCGACCAGGCCCGCCGCGACTGGCAACAGGCACGTGACCAGCACCGTTCCCGCGGCGACACCCGCCGGGAAGAGCGGGCGACGGCACTGCTGGCCACCATGGCCGCCCCCGACCGCCTGGCCTGATTCAAGCTTTCCTCAACATCGCTTCAAACCCGGTGTGTGAAGATCGCTTCAGCGGCCGAGCCGCCGCCGCACAGGGTGCGCGGTCGGCCTCCCGTGTCGTCCAGGAGAGCCGCGGGGGTGCTCTCCTGGACGGCGCCCGGGCGGCTGCCGTCGTCCGGGCGGATCAGCCGCTGGACTGTCATGGGCCGATCGCAGCGGGGCGGCGTCGCCCCGCCCGCCGGTGGGCGCCGGCGCACGTGCCGGTTTGTGCGGCCGCCCGCCCGGAGAAGCCGGTCAGCAGCGGCCAGCCGCCCGTAGCCCGCCCGGAGAAGCCGGTCGGCAGCGGCCAGCCGCCCGCAGCCCGCCCGGAGAAGCCGGTCAGCAGCGACCCGCCGCCAGCCGCCCGTCGATCGTCAGGATCAGCGCGCTGTCGAGCGTGGCCGGCGTCGCCGTGCGTGACCGATGGTCCGGCTGGTCGGGGACGGGGCCGCTCCGCCGTGTAGTACGGCGGTCCGGCGTCGCCCGGGCGGTGCGGGTCGCCAGTACGGGAGCTGGTCACGCGGCCGGGGGCGGCGGCCGCGGCCAGGTCGGGCCGGTGCGTCTGACGAGCCGGCCCAGCAGGCTCGTCACTGCTGGTTCCGTCCAGCGCGCGGTGACCGGCCCGAGGAGGACCAGGATCAGCACATAGGCGGCGGCCAGCGGCCGGATCCGCGGCTCCGCGCCGACCGTCAGGCCGGCGATGACGATCGAGAACTCGCCGCGCGCCACCAGCGCCCCGCCCGCCCGCAGCCGGCCACGTGGACCGATGAGGGCTCGCCCGGCCGCGTACCAACCAGTGAGGATCTTGGTGAAGGCGGTGACCAGCGCGAGCAGCAGCGCGGGCACCAGCACCGGCGGGATGGCGCCGGGATCGGTCGACAGCCCGAAGAACACGAAGAACACCGCGGCGAAGAGATCCCGCAGCGGGCTGAGCAGTCTTCGCGCGCCCTCCGCCACCTCACCGGAGAGCGCGATGCCCACCAGGAACGCGCCCACGGCGGCCGACACCTGCAGCCGCTGAGCCAGCCCCGCCACCAGCAGCGTCAGACCGAGCACCACGAGCAGCAGCATCTCGGGGTCGTCGGAGGAGACCGCACGGCTGATCATCCTGCCGTGGCGGAGCGCCAGATAGACCACGATCCCGACCGTGCCCAGCGAGACGACGAGGGCGACCGTGCCGCCCGCGAGTCCGATGCCGGCCAACAGTGTGGTGAGCAGGGGCAGATAGACGGCCATCGAGAGGTCCTCGATCACCAGGATGCCGAGGACGGCGGGCGTCTCCCGGTTGCCGAGCCGGCCCAGGTCGGTCAGCACCTTGGCGATCACACCGGAGGAGGAGATCCAGGTGACCCCGCCCAGGGCGAACGCGGCGAGCGGACCCCAGCCCATCAGCAGCGCCGCGACCGCGCCCGGCAGGGCGTTGAGTGCGAAGTCGACGGCCCCGGACGGGTACTGCGTGCGCAGGCTGCCGACCAGCTCGGTGGCGCTGTACTCCAGGCCCAGCATGAGCAGCAGCAGAATGATGCCGATCTCCGCCCCCACGGCGACGAAGTCCTCGCTCTCGCTCAGCGGCATCAGCCCGCCGTGGCCGAAGGCGAGCCCGGCGAGCAGATAGAGCGGGATGGGGGACAGTCCGAACCGCCCGGCGAACCGGCCCACCAGTCCGAGGGTGAGGACGATGATGCCCAGTTCGATCAGCAGGCTGGCCGTGTCATGCAAGGGTCAGCCTCCCGTGATGATCTCCGCGAGTGCGTCCACGCCCTCCCTGGTGCCCACCGCGACCAGCGTGTCGCCCGCGGCGAAGCGGAACGTGGGCCCGGGGGAGGGAAAGGCTCCGGTCCGGCGCAGCACGGCGACGATCGACGCCCCGGTGCGCGTGCGCGCCCGGGTGTCCCCGAGCAGCCGCCCCGCGTAGGGCGACCGGGAGCCGACCGGGATGTGCTCGGTCACCAGGTCGATGCCGTCGGTGCGGACGGCCTCGATGGGGCCGGGGTCGAGAAGGTGGGACATCGCCGCGGCCTCCTCTGTGGAGAGGGGCACCGACAGCACACAGGAGTCGGGGTCGTCGGCGTCGAAGAACCCGAGGAAGCGACGGCCGTCGCTGTGGACAACGACCGACAGACGCCGTCCGTGCTCGGTGGTGAAGTCGTACTGGACGCCGACTCCGGGCAGTGAGACACGACGCGTGGTCATGATCGCCTCCCAAGGAGGGGGCCGGTCGCCATGGCGGAACGACGGACCCTGGAGAGTGCGATCAAGTCTACGGAGACGCCGCGCGGCCGGCCTGCGGAGCGGGCCCGTCGGGTCCGCTGCCCGCCGGGCCTGTCGCGTTCGTCGGGTCCGTCGGGTCCGCCGGGCCTGTCGCGTTCCTCGGGTCCGCCGGGCCCGTCGCGTCCGCACGGCCGGTGTGTCGGGCCCGGGGCGTCCGGGCGGTGCGTCGGGTGCGCCCCCGAGGCCCGCCGGACCGTGTGCGACGCCGTCGGCCGACGGCGGCGACCGCAGACCTTGTCGGGCCGGAGCGCTGCTGCGATGATCACTTCATCGGCGTACCGCCCTGCGCCCGCCGGCGCAGGCCGTCTGCCCATCGTCAGCGAGCCGCGAGCAGCCAGGAGACAGGTATGACGGGGTCTGAGCCTTCCTTCGGCCGAATCGACACGAGCAGGCCGCATCCGGCCCGGGTCTACGACTGGTTCCTCGGCGGCAAGGACAACTATCCGGTCGACGAGGCGCTCGGCCGGCAGATCATGGGCATCGACAACCGTGCCAAGGACGTCGCACAGGCCAATCGGCGGTTTATGCACCGGGTCGTCCGCTGGCTGGCGGCCGAGGCCGGGGTGCGCCAGTTCCTCGACATCGGCACCGGCATCCCCACCGAACCCAACCTGCACCAGATAGCGCAGGGCATCGAGCCCAAGTCCCGGATCGTCTACGCCGACAACGACCCGATCGTGCTCACCCACGCGGAGGCGCTGCTGCGCAGTGCCCCTCAGGGCGTGACCGACTACGTCCAGGCGGATGTGCGCGATCCCGACCGCATCCTCGAACAGGCCGCCAAGGTGCTCGACTTCACCCGGCCGATCGCCCTGTCGCTGGTGGCGCTGCTGCACTTCGTCGGCGACGAGGACGACCCGCACGACCTGGTCCGCCGCCTCGTCGACGCACTGCCCCCCGGAAGTCACCTCGTCGTCTCCCAGCTCACCGCGGACTTCGACCCGCTCGCCGTCCAGCGCGGGGTCGAGATGTACGCGGCGGGCGGTGTGACCCTCGCCCCGCGTGCATACGCGGAGATCGCCCGGCTGTTCGACGGTCTGGAGCTGGTCGAGCCGGGGCTCGTACAGCTCGGCGAGTGGCGGCCCGAGATGGGCGCCGGGGAGGGCGGGGACGCGGACGAGGCGGTGTCGCTCTACGGCGGCGTCGGCCGGAAGGGACAGTCGCAGGGGCTCTGACCGCACCCCAAAATCCGCTTATGATGCGCGGGTGTTCGATTCTCGGCACATCAAGACGTTCCATCAGGTCGTCCTGTCCGGTTCGTACTCCGCCGCCGCCCGGGTGCTCGGCTATACGCAGCCGGCGATCACCCAGCAGATGAAGGCGCTGGAACGGGACGTCGGCACGCCGTTGTTCGTCCGGGTCGGCCGCGGACTGCGGCTCACCGAGGCGGGGGAGGCGCTGGCGCGGCACGCGGCCGTCATCCTCTCCGACCTGTCGGCTGCCGAGCAGCAGATGGGCGCGCTGACCCGGCTGCGCGCCGGCCGGGTGCGGGTCTGCGGCTTTCCGAGCGCCAACGTCTCGCTCATCCCGGAGGCGCTCGCCCGGCTGGCCGCCGGCCATCCGGGGATACGGGTCGAACTGCTGGAGAGCGAGCCTCCCGAGTCGCTGCACCGCGTGGTGAGCGGCGAGTGCGACATCACACTGGCCTTCACCTATCCGGGACTCCATGAGCAGGTGCCGGACGCACTGGTGGAGATCCCCCTGCTGGAGGACCAGCTGACGGTGCTGCTGCCGACCAGGCACCCGCTGGCCAGGCGGCGCGCGGTCAAGCTGGCGGACCTGGCGGGGGAGCGCTGGATCGCGGGCTGCCTGCGCTGCCGCGCCAACCTGCTGCACGAGTGCGCCGAACAGGGCTTCGCCCCGGACGTCGCCTTCAGCACCGATGACAACCTCGTCGTGCAGTCCATGGTCGCGGAGGGGCTCGGGGTGGCGATGACGCCCGCGCTGATCCTCGGCTTCCTGTGCCACCGGAAGGTGACCGGCCGGCCGCTGCAGCCCCAGTCCAGACGGCAGATCTCCGCGTACGTCCTGCGGGAGCACCTGCGCGTGCCCGCGACGGCCCTGGTCCTCGACGAGCTGAAGGCGGTCTCCGCCAACAAGGTCGGCTGCTGACACGCCGGGCCGGCCCATAAGCCCGTGTTGGGGAGCGGCCAAGAGACTCTCGTTGGACGTGCTGGGACGGGCGGTCCCACGCTGCCTCCATGACGGCACCCATGGCCTCCACCCCCCACTCCGTCGCCACCGAACGCCTCACGTCCCTCGTCGCCGAGATCCGAGAGGTCGTCGGGCGAGGGATGCCGCCGGACCTGACCGCCCGTCTGGTCGCGGAACGCCTCGCCCCCCACCTGGCCGCCGCGGATCTGCTCACACCGGGACAGCGCGCCGGCGACCCCCGCCACTACCGTCAGCATCTGCTGCACGCCGAGCACGACGGCGGCTTCTCGATCGTCGCGCTCGTCTGGCTGCCCGGCCAGCGCACCCCCGTCCACGACCATGTGGCGTGGTGCACGACGGGGGTGCACGAAGGCATCGAACACGAGCGCCGCTACCGGCTCGTCCCGGCGGCCTCCGACGGCGGCGGGCAGGCCCGGCTCGCCCGTGTGTCCGACGCCGCCGGGGAAGCCGGCACGGTCGCCGCCCTCGCCCCGCCCGGTGACATCCACCGCGTCTGGAACCCCGGCCCCGGCAAGGCGATATCCCTCCATGTCTACGGCGCGGACATCTCCCGTCTCGGGACCAGCGTCCGCCGCGTCTACCGGCTCCCCGCCGACCTGTGACGGCGTTCCCGCGCCAGCGCACGGCCACGCCCCCCGCGCACCCGCTGCGCCCCCGTCTCGTCCCCGGACTCGCGTTCGCCGCGCTGGGCGTTCTCCTCGCCTGGTGCGTCCGTCTGCTGCTGCCGGACGTGCCCCTGCTCACCGCCTCGGTGGCCCTCGGCATCGCGGCCGCCCAGCTGCCCGGCGTCCGCACGGCGGTGCGCACCACGGCCCGCCCCGGTCTGTCGTTCGCGGCGAAGCGCCTGATGCGCGTCGGCATCGTGCTGCTCGGGCTGCGGCTCGGCCTCGATGCCGTCCTGGGGCTCGGCTGGGCCGCCGTCGGCGTGGTGCTCGGCGTCGTCGCCGCCACCTTCCTCGGGACCTGGCTGCTCGGCCGGCGGCTCGGGCTGCCGGGCGACCAGCCGCTGCTGATCGCCGCCGGATACGCGATCTGCGGCGCGTCGGCGATCGGCGCGGTCGGCGAGGCGCGGCGGAGCGACGAGCGGGACACGGCCGCGTCGGTCGCCCTCGTGACGCTGTGCGGGACCCTCGCCATCGTCGTACTGCCCCTGCTGCAGCAGCCGTTGCAGCTCAGCGACGCGGAGTTCGGCCGCTGGGCCGGGGCGAGCGTCCACGACGTCGGACAGGTGGTCGCGGCCGCGCAGACCGCGGGCCCCGGCGCGCTCGACGAGGCGGTGCTCGTCAAGCTGACGCGGGTGGCGCTGCTCGCGCCGCTGGTCGCCGCCGTCGCCCTGTCCGTGCGGGGCCGGCTGCGGCATGCCCGTACGGCCGCGGCGGGCGGCCGGGCCCGGCCGACACATGCCCGGATTCCGGGTCCGGGGATCGCGCTCCCGGCCCGCCGTCCGGGCCGACGGCGCCCGGCCGGCGGGTCCGGCCGTGCCGCTCCCGGGGTCGACGGCGGGGCC
>NZ_JARWBG010000068.1:0-28673 GCF_029846775.1 Streptomyces chengmaiensis | reverse complement strand
GGCGGTCGGACCAGCGGCGGCGCCCGGCCTGCCCCGGGCTCCGGCCGCCCGGCACCGCGCCGGTGCGGCCCGTCAGGCCGCCGCGCCGAGGACGGGACGCGGCGGCGCCGCGCCGGTCGTGGACGAGGAGTTCCAGCCCCTCGGCGATGCCGGCGGGCTCTCCGGGGCGCAGGGTGCGCTCGCGCCCCTGGTGGAGGCGGAGCAGGAACTCGCCGCCGGAGGTGCGCCGCAGCCGGTGGCTGCCCGCCGCCCCCTGGGCCGTGCGCTGCAGCACGGGGGCCGCGCCGCGGACCCGGTCCACCGTGAAGTGGAAGTCGCCGCCCGGACTCTGCCGGGCGCGCACGGTGAGCTCGTCGAGCGCTCTGCCCTCCAGGCTCAGCTCCAGCCGCACGCCGGTCAGATCACGGCCGGCGACGGCGGCCCGGCGGCGCACGGCGGCGAAGGCGGCGAGCAGCAGCGCAAGCGCGGCGCCCGCGATGACCGCCCACAGCCAGCGGTCCCACCAAGTGGGCGGGGCCACGACGCGGATGCCGGGGAACGCGGTGTCGAGCACGGCTTCGTCCTGAGTGGCGTCCACCACGGCGAGAGTTCCGCCGAGTTCCCCGTACGGCGCCTTCTCACCGATGGAGAGGGTGAAGCTCACGCTGGTGCTCTCGGAAGGCGGCGCGGTGACGGTCGCCGGGCTGATCTTCACGGCGGAGCCGGGCGGCTGGTCCTCGAGGGCGAGACGCAGCGTGTGCGGCACGGTGTCGTTGTTGGTGACGTCCAGAACGCCGGTGACCTCGCCGCCGGGCTGGACGGCGGCCCGGTCGACGGTCAGCCCGGCCGTGACGGGCCGGGGGCCGTCGCTGACGCCCGCGTAAAGGGGTCGCTGGTCGGCCGTGACGCCGGGCGCGGCCATCGTGGTGGTGATCGCCAGCTTTCCGGCGGCCGTCTCGGGCACCGTGACCTCACCGGTGAACCGAACGTCGCCGGCCTCGCGGTCCGGTTCCGCGCCGTCGTCGGCGAGCTCCACGGTGACCGGGTCGAAGCCGCTGCCGGACATCCGGGCCGAGACCTCGACCCCGGCCAGCAGTTCCGGATCGCTGATCACGACGCCGCTCCGGGTCTGCATTCTGACCTCCACGACGGCCTTCTCCCCGGCATGCGGGGAGGCGGGGTCCAGCGTGACGGTGGAGCGCAGCCTGCCCTGCCAGATCGCCCGGACGGCCACCTCGCGGTCCCGGTGTCCTTCGGGGGCCTGGACGCTCACGCGCCAGCGGCCCGGCAGCGGGTTCTTGACGCGCAGCGCCTCCACCGGGCCGTCCTGGCCGCTGACCTCGAAGGCCGAGCCGTCGAACGCGCCGCGGGTGGGCACTTCGCGGCCCTTGGGGTCGTAGTAGGTCACCGTCACCTTGGGGTCGTGCTTGCTGACGGTGATGGAGCCGTCGGTGGCTACCGGGGGGATGGTGACATGGAGGTCGGCGGGGGGTTTGCCGATCGTGCCGTCGACAAGGCCGGCGCAGCGGGCGGCGGCGAAGGTCTCCTGGAACGCCTTGTCGATGTCGGCGGAGCTGTCGACGACCCGCATTCTGGGGGTGGCGTCGGGCCGGTCGGCGCAGCCGTTGCGGTAGCCGCCCTCCGCCATGGCCGTGAGCGCCGCGCGGTCGATGCTGCTGCCGAAGCCGAGCGGCCAGACCTGTACGGAGGCGCTGCGGGCGCGGGCGAGTTCCTCTTTCAGCCGCTTCTCGCCGTTGGCCTGGCGGTTGGCGGGGTCGGTGCCGTATTCGGGGCTGTCGCGCACGTCCAGCTGTCCGTCGGTGAGCAGGAAGACGACCTTGGGGGTGTCCTTGCGCGCGTCCTCGGTCAGCCGGTCGACGGCCTGGCGCAGGGCGGCGGGGAAGTCGGTGCCGGGTCCGGTGCGTTCGGGGTCCCGGTCGGACAGGTCCGGTACGCAGTCGCTCAGCCGCTGCCGTCCCGCCGCGTCGGCCACGGTCAGCGGGCAGACTTCGCGCACGGGTGTCTGGCCGGGCTTCTCGGAGCTGGCGAATCCGATGACGAGGGCGCGCGAGCGCTCCGATATCTCGCCCTGGCTGAGCAGGGCGGCGGCCTCCACCTCACGGGTGAGGTCCTTGTCGGAAAGGCTCTTGGACTGGTCGACGACGACTGCGAAGTCGATGGGGTCGGGTCCGTCTCCCGGGGCGGCGGGCGCCCGGAGGGCGGCGGGGGCGGCGGCTTCCGGCGCGGTCGCGGCCGAGGGGGCGGCCGCCGGGCCGGACAGGGCCAGCAGCACACCGGCCGCCGTCAGCGCGCCCGCCTTGCTTCTCAGGTGCATCGTCTCTCACCACAGTTCGCTGAGGAGGGCCAGCAGCCCGCCGAGCGCGAGAGACCCCACGCCCAGGCGCAGCCACCGGTATTTCGCGGCGAGCACGGCTCCGTGCACGCTCGCCTGGTCCAGCAGCCAGCCGGTGACGTTCTCGCGGGACGCGACGAGGCGGGCCAGCAGATGTTCGACGGAGGCGTGGGCCGAAAGATCGCGCAGCAGGGTGCGGTCGGCGCCGATCCTGGTGCGGGGCAGGATCACGGCGACGAGCATCAGCAGCCCGGCGGCCCAGCACAGCGCGGCGGCGATCAGCAGCGGCCCGGCACCCGAGCCGTCCGCGGGCGGCAGCGTGCTCCCGTCGGACACCAGGACGGCGAGGACCGCCACCGCGCCGGACAGCAGGATCGCCGCCTTGGTGTCGGCCCTGCCGATGTCCTCCCGGACGGAGGCCAGCAGCCGTTCCGCCATGAAGCGGACGTCTTCGGGCGGGGCGTCCGGCTCCGGGAGCGGGGGCCCCGGTGCCGCGGGGGGCGGGGCCGCGGGTCCCGGTGCGGCCGGTTCCGGGGCCGCGGGTCCCCGTGCGGCCGGTCCCGGGGCGCCCGGTCCCCGTGCGGCCGTCATTCGTCGTCCCAGTCGTCGAAGGCCTCGCTGGGCCTGGACCGGCCGCCCGGCGCGGAGTTGCGGCTCCGCTCGAAGTCCCGATCGAAGTCCCGATCGAAGTCCCGCTCGAAGTCCCGCTCGGAGGCGGGTTCGACGCGGGTCGGCTCGTACACATGCCGCCGCTCCGGGTCACCCTCCGCGCCCAAGCCCTCGTCGGACTCCCAGGAGGGACGCCGGGGTTCGGGCCGGCGCGGCTCGGCCGGCGGCCGGGGGGCGGATCGCTCTTCCAGTTCGGGTCGCCCTCCGGCCGGCTGCGGCAGGACGCGTTCGGCGACGCCGCCGAGGACGCCGCCGGTGCTGCGACGCAGATACTGGAGCACTTCGTACATCTGCTCGCCGATGTCATGGCGCTCCAGCACGCCGGTGTCGATCAGCCGGTTGAACAGCGCCAGGAAGTCGGCCTGTCCCTCCCTCTTCTCCTGCCGGAGGGCGTCCCGGATCGCCCACTGCTTGTCCGGGTTCTGCGCCATGTGGTGGGCGATCTCGGCCTCTTCGCCGCGTAGCAGCAGAACCTCCAGCTCCCTCGCCCGCTCGGCGACCAGCCCCCGCTCGTGCTGGTCCTTGCGCCGCTCGCGCTCGGCCTTGCGCTCGTCCGCCGCCATCTCCAGGTCGATCTCGTGCCGCCGCCGCACCTTGCGCTGCACGGCCTTGCTCAGATCGACGAAGACGTGGACGCGGGTGCGCAGTCCCAGATCGCGGCCGAGGGACAGCCGGCCGGCGCTCAGCTCGTCCCGTACGGCCTCGTCGGCGCGCTGCGCCTCGGTGAGCGCGAACCGCCGCGAGATGGCGCGCAGCCCGTCCAGGAGGTCGTCGTGCAGCAGCTCGGCGACGTCCCACACCCGCTGGGTGACCACCAGATAGGGGTCGGCCACCTCCCAGTGCACCTTGGCGGAGGCGTCGAAGAAGACGCTGTCCCCGGCGGCGGGCAGCCGGAGGTCGAACTCCGTGACGTTCCGGCCGAGCAGCACCTCGAAGACGGTGTACGGGCGGCTGAGCCACTGCCGCCGATGGTTCTCGCGGCGGTCCGGCCACTCCACCACATGGCCGCCGTCCCGGTAGAGCACCACGGCGGCGAGCTGTCCGCTGGTGCGCCGGTACGGCGGTGTGCACTCACGTACGAGGGGTCCCTTGGGGCGTTCGCTGTGGCCCCGCTCCGGTCCGGGCTCCTGCCGGTCCGGGCGCTCGTCGGGCTCCGGCGAGCTCATCGGTCAGCTCCTTCCCCCACCGCGTCCCACATCCTTCCGGCAGCGGACTTGTCCATCGGGTCGTCCCGGTCCTTGACGAGTTCCTCCAGCAGGCCGCGCAGCCGGTCCCGGTCCCTGCGCTGCGCGCCGAGCAGCGGCAGCAGTCCGCACACCGCCTCCAGCGCCACCTCGTCGTCCTCGGCGGCCCTGCGCAGCAGCCCGCCGAACGCCTCCAGCGCCACCTCGCCGGAGCGGGCGACGGACAGCGTGCGCCGCACGAGCGCGGCGAGCGGCTCGGTCAGCTCCGGCCGGGCGGCGAGCAGGGCGGTGAGCAGCGGACGCGACCGGTGCGGCTCCAGCGCCGGGACGTCGGTCAGCCCCCACAGATAGGTGGTGCGGACGTCGACGGCGCCGATCACCGACAGCAGCACGAGGTCGGCGAGTTCCCGCCGGCCGTCCCTGAGCCAGGCGCCGAGCCGGCGGACCACCGTCTCCGGCTCGTCGGAGGCGAGCAGCCGCACCACGCTGAACGAGGCCGCGGCGAGGGCGGCCCCGTCCTCGTCGGAGCGCACGGCCTTGGCGAGCGCGTCGAGCGAGGCGCGTACGGACCCGGCGGGCAGCCCGTAGCCGTGCGCCATCACGGCGGTGGTCAGCAGTGCCTCGTCGTCGCTCTGCGCCCACTGTTTCAGCAGGGCCTTGACCGCGGGCTGCACCGCGGAGTCGCGCGCCGCCTCGGCGAGCGCCGTGGCGGCGGCCATCCGGGTCGTCGGGCTGTCGGTCAGGGCCATGGGGCGGATCAGTTCGCCGTATCCGTGGATCCAGTCCCAGGAGCACAGGACGCCCGCGGCGATGGCGGCCCGCACCCACACCTGGGGGCGGGGGTCGTCGCACAGCATCCTGAGCCAGCGCGCCATCGGACCGCGGGCGTTGTGGTAGCCGTGCCACACCTCGCGCAGTACGGCGGTGGCCAGGCCCTCGCCCTGGAAGCGGATGGCGGTGACGGGGACGGCGGCGTCCCCGAGGTCGAGTTCGCCGTCCTCCAGCACGGCCCGGGCGACCATGGGGCGGATCTCGGCGTGGGTGCCGAAGAGCCTGCGGCCGACCGCCTCGCCCGGGTGGAGGGTCACGGAGAGTTCCCAGGCGAGGAGTTCGGCGGCTTCCGAGGTCAGGCTGTACGCGGAGCCGTTGAAGGCGGCGACGGCGATGCGGAAGGCCGCGGCGCTCAGCGCGGGCAGGGCCTCGGGGACGGTGCCCGGCCGGTCCGCTCCGGCGAACCAGGACCGCGTCTGCGCCCGGACGAAGGCGGCGCACTCGCCCAGGAGCTGTTCGTGCGTCAGCTCGTCCTTCTCGCGGCGGGCGAGGAGTCCGGCGAGCCGGGCGGCTTCACGGGGGCGCAGCTCGTCCAGGCCGAGGGCGGCGCGGACGTCGTCGCGTGCGGCGGTCTCCAGGGCGCGCTGGAGCGCGCCGTCCGGCTCGTCCTTGAGCAGCATCCGCAGATGGCGGCCGAGGACCTCGGCGGCGGGGGCGGGCGGGCAGTAGACGCCGTAGCGGCCGCGCAGCAGCCGGTCGGCCAGGTCGCCGCTCTCGACGAGCACCACACCGTACGCCCGGGAGGCGCGCAGCTGTGTGCTGAACCGGTCCAGATGCAGCTCGGAGAGGCGGGCCGGGCCGGGCGAGCCGGAGTGGTCCTCGCCGCTGCGGCCGCCCCGCTCGGGGGTGTGCTCCGCTTCGTCGGAGGACCATTCCCCGTCCGGGGGCAGCTCCAGCAGATGGCCGGCGCCGCTCTCCAGCATGTGGTCGTCGATCCGGTGCAGCCGGCAGCTGGGGTCCAGCCGGGTCACGCGGTGGTCGGCAAGCTCCGAGAGCAGGGCGAGCGCGGTGGCCTTGCGGCCGCTGCCGGGTTCGCCGCACAGCACCAGCAGGCCGTCGGCGCGCAGGAGCTGCTTCATCCGCTGGTAACCGGTGACCTCGCAGTAGACGGCGTCGAGGTCGCGGAGCGCCTCGTGCGGGACGGCGCCGTGGACCAGGGCCGGTGCGGCGTCCCGGGCGAACTGGTTGATGAAGTAGTTGCCTTCGAATATCTGGCCGTCGCCGCCGATGTCGACGCGGCGCCCGACGTCGCGCGCCTGGGCGAAGGTGCGGCGTGCTGCGTGCGCCGTGCCCGCTCCGCCGGTGCCGCCCGCGCCGCCGGGCCTGCTGCGCACGGCCTGCTGGAAGGGGTCGGGTTCAGGCTGCTGCTCCGGGCCGTCCTCGGCGTCGGCGGAGGCGGGTTCCCTGCCGTCCCCGCGGCGCCCGTCCCGCCGGTCGTCCCTCCTGTCCCCCGTCCTGCCCTCCTCCCTGTGGTCTTGGCCCTGGTCTCTTCCGTCGTCTCCCCGGCCGCCTTCGTCCGGTGCCGCGGCGGTGTCGTGCTCGTCGCTCATGTCCCGTCCCCCTCACTGCGGCTGCGGCCGTCGCGGTCCTTGCGGATGCCGGTGAAGCCGCCGTGGAACTGGTTGCCCTGGAAGACCTGCATGTCTCCCCGGGCGGAGTAGTGGCGCTCGGCGCCCGGCGGCCGCGGGTCCTTCGCCGTCCGGGGAGGCTGCGGCGGTGGGCCGTCCCCCTCCGGCCCACCGCCGGCCCCGTCCGCGGCCGGGCCGCCGAGCGGCGGCTCGGGCCGGCGGGGTATGTGGAACCAGGCCTTCTCCTCGGTCTCCTTGTTCCGGACCACGGCCTGGCGGTAGCAGTCCGGCTCCACATAGCGGCCGCCTTCGGCGACCACGTTGGCGTACAGCCAGTCGGAGACGACCAGGAGCAGATCCGCCCGTTCGGCCCGGACCATGATCTGCTTGGCCGTGTCGCTGTCGCACAGCCGGCAGGCGAGGTCGACCGCACGCCCGACGAGGCCCCTGCCGTCGTCGAGCACCAGTCCCGCGTGCATGCCGACGCGCAGCCGCAGCGGGCGGGCCCGGCCGGCGTTCAGCTCCCGCAGACTCTCGTAGAGGGTGTCCACCCAGCGCCCCACCATCAGGGTCGGCGGCAGATCCGGCGGAAGGGCGGTGAGGATGCCGTCGCCCCGGTCCTCCTGGTGCATCCGTGCGGGCTCGACGCCCACGGACGCGTATGCCTCCGCCGTCGCCTCGTACATCACGGCGCGGTCGCGCCTCTTCGCGTCCAGCCCGAGTCCGCCCGATCCGCAGGCGTCAGCGAAGACCACCGTTCTGGGGACGGCTTGCGCACTGCTCACGGGGACTCCCTTGACCTTGACGGTGCTGTGACGCTTGGTGACGGAACAACTCTGGCCGGGCGACGGGGGTCTGCGATGTAGCCGTTTACACAGTCGGCGGAGGTTTTCGAGACGGCCGGCCGACGGGGAGCCCGCGGCCCTGGGCGAGGTGGAACAGCGCCCGCATGTCGACGACGGTCACCCGGCGGTTGGCCGTGCGGACCACGCCGTCCTCCCTGAGCTGGCGCAGCGCCTTGGCGACGGCCTCCCGGGTGGCCCCGATGGCGGCGGCCAGATCGTGCTGCGGCAGCGGCAGTTCCACGACGGTGCCGCCGTCCTCCTTGCGGCCCGCCCGTTCGGCGAGTTCCGCGAGCCGGGCGGCCAGCCGCTGGAGCACGGTCGCGGAGGCGAGGGAGCGGCGTTCGCTGTCGGCGCTGCGCAGCCGGGCGCTGAGCTGCCGCATGATCAGCGAGGTGGCGTGAGGACGGGCCGCGAGGAATCCCCGGAAGCGGCCCCCCGACACGGACACGGCGTCGACGCGGCTCAGCGCGGTGACGGTGGCGCTGCGCGGGCCCTGGTCCACTGCGGCCAGATCGCCCACGACTTCACCGGCGCCCCGCACGGCGAGAATGAGCCGGGCCGCGCGCTCCGTCTCGACCGAGACGACCGCCCATCCGGACAGCAGCGCGAGGACATAGGTGGTGGTGTCACGCTCGCGGATCATCACCTCGCCGGGTCGGTACGAGCGGGGTGCGCCCTCGGCGAGCAGCGCGCGGCGGTCCTGGGCGGTGAGTGCGTCGAGGAACGACCTGTGCTGACCAAACAGACTCATCGTCCCCCCACAACGGTCGATTCGGCCCTTTCTCCGGGGGACCACGCTTTCGCTGAGTGTGCCCGTTCTTCGCCCGTACCTGGCCCGTGTCTGGCCCGCACCAGTGACGCCGTCAGCAACAGAATTGACATCGCGTCACTCTGCGGGTTTTTGAACGCTAGAAGGCCGGCGGATGGGCGTCAACGCGAAGGACGCGTGCGCCCCTCAGCCGCATCCGTGCGCCCCTCGTGGGCCGATCTGCACCGGTCTGCCCCTGCGTGCGACGCAGCCGCGCCTCTCTCGGGGGCTCCGCCCCCGAACCCGCGCGCCTCAATCACCCCCAGCTACCTCCCCCAGACTCCGTCCGGGGGTACCCCCACGGAGGTACCCCCAGGCGGGGCTGAATATTTCAGCCCGTCCGGCGATTGAGGACACGGCCGAAGGCCGTACCGGGGGTCTGAAGGCGGAGCCCCCGGTTTCGGGAAGTGGGGTCCCCCGTGCGCCCCGGGGCGCACGGGGAGGAGTTGAGACATCCCCCGGCCGCGCCTCAGAGGCGGGGGTCGACCGGCTCCGACTCCAGCGCCAGGACGGCGAACACCGCTTCATGCACCCGCCACAGCGGCTCACCGTCCGCGAGCCGGTCCAGCGCCTCCAGCCCCAGGGCGTACTCGCGCAGCGCGAGGGAGCGCTTATGGCCGAGGAAGCGGTTGCGCAGCCGCTCCAGGTTGGCCGGGCGGGTGTATTCGGGGCCGTAGACGATCCGCAGATACTCCCGTCCTCGCACCTTGACGCCCGGCTGGACCAGCCGGCCCTCGGCGTCCCGGACGAGCGCGCCCAGCGGCTTGACGACCATGCCCTCGCCGCCGCGGCCGGTCAGCTCCGACCACCAGTCGGTCCCGGCGCGCACCGACGCCTCGTCGCCGGTGTCGACGATGAGCCGCCGGGTGACCTGGAGCAGTCCGCTCGCGTCATGTTCGGCGAGCCGGTCGAGCCACGCCAACTGCACATCGTGCTCCACGGCGGCCAGCGAACGGCCCCGCACGGCGAGGATCTGGAACGGCGCGAGGTGCACCCCGTCCAGACCGTCCGTGCTCCAGCAGTAGCGCCGGTACGCGGCGGTGAACGCGGACGCGTCGGCGGTGCGCTCCCGCTGGGCGGCGAGCAGGCCGTCCACGGGCACGCCGCGCGCCGCGGCCGCCTCCAGGGCCGCCGACGCGGCCGGGAGCGCCGCGCCGGCCGCTGCGCCCACCGCCGCGTACTGGCTGCGCAGCAGCCCCTGCGCCTTGAGCGACCAGGGCATCAGCTCGGCGTCGAGCAGCAGCCAGTTGGTGTCCAGCTCCTCCCACATGCCGGCCGCGGTGACGGCTGCGCGCAGCCGCTTCAGGATCGCCTCCGTCATGGCCGGGTCGTCGAAGAACGGTCGCCCGGTGCGGGTGTGCAGGGCGCCCGCCGTGTCCGTGTCGAAGCGTTCCCGGGCGGCTGCCGCGTCCCGGCAGACGAGCGCCACGGCGCGGGAGCCCATGTGCTTCTCCTCGCACACCACCCGCTCGACGCCGGCCGCCCGGTACTGGGCGAACGCCTCCGCCGGATGCTCCAGGAAGCCCCGTTCCCCCGAGGCGGCGGCGGGGGCCATCGTCGGCGGCAGGTAGAGCAGCACCCGCGGGTCGACGGCGAAGCGGCTCATGACCTCCAGCGCGGCGGACGCGTTCTCCTCGCGTACGGAGACCCGGCCCATACGGCGGGTCTCCACGATCCGCCGTCCGTGCACGTCGGCGAGGTCGAGCGGCCGGCCCTCGCGGCTGCCCGGAGCATCGGCGGCAAGCGGTCTGACCGGCTCGTACCAGACCTTCTCGGCCGGCACGTCGACGAGTTCCCGCTCCGGCCAGCGCAGTGCGGTCAGCCGGCCTCCGAAGACCGCGCCGGTGTCCAGGCAGATGGTGTTGTTGACCCAGGAGGCGCGGGGCACGGGGGTGTGGCCGTAGACGACGGCGGCCCGCCCGCGGTACTCCTCGGCCCACGGGTAGCGCACGGGCAGCCCGAACTCGTCGGTCTCGCCGGTCGTGTCGCCGTACAGGGCGTGCGAGCGGACCCGGCCCGAGGTGCGTCCGTGGTACTTCTCCGGAAGTCCGGCGTGGCAGACGACCAGCCTGCCCTCGTCCAGGACGTAGTGGCTGACGAGCGAGCCGATGAACTCGCGCACCTGCTCGCGGAAGGACGCGTCCTCCCGCTCCAGCTGCTCGACGGTCTCCGCGAGGCCGTGCGTGTGCTGGACCCTGCGGCCGCCGAGCCAGCGGCCGAGCTTGTTCTCGTGGTTGCCGGGCACGCACAGGGCATTGCCGGAGGACACCATCGACATCACGCGGCGCAACACGCCCGGGGAGTCGGGGCCGCGGTCGACGAGGTCGCCGACGAAGACGGCGGTGCGCCCGTCGGGGTGGACGCCGTCCGCGTATCCGAGCTTGGCGAGCAGGGCTTCCAGTTCGCCGCTGCAGCCGTGCACATCGCCGATGACGTCGAACGGCCCGGCGAGGTGGGCCAGGTCGTTGAACCGCTTCTCCCGCACGACGTCGGCGCTCTCCGCCTCGGCGACGCCGCGCAGGACGTGCACCTTGCGGAAGCCCTCGCGCTCCAGTCCGCGCAGCGAGCGGCGCAGCTCGCTGCGGTGGCGCTGGATGACGCGGCGCGGCATCCCGGCCCGGTCGGGGCGCAGCGCGTTGCGCTCCGCGCATACCTCCTCCGGCATGTCGAGAACGATCGCCACGGGCAGCACATCGTGGGAGCGGGCCAGCCGGATCAGCCGGCGGCGGCTCTCGGACTGCACGTTGGTGGCGTCGACGACGGTCAGCCGGCCGGCGGCGAGCCGCTTGCCGACGATGTAGTGCAGCACGTCGAAGGCGTCGCCGCTGGCGCTCTGGTCGTTCTCGTCGTCGGCGACGAGACCGCGGCAGAAGTCGGAGGAGACGACCTCGGTGGGCTTGAAGTGCCTGCGGGCGAAGGTCGACTTGCCGGATCCGGTGGCCCCGACGAGGACGACGAGGGACAGATCGGTCACGGCGAGCGTGCGTGCGGTGCTCATGCGGCCTTCACCTCCTTCTTCCGGTCGGTCTGCCGTGCGGTGAACACGGCCATCTGGGTGGGCGGCCCCACCTCGGGGTCGTCGGGACCGACGGGCGCGTGCCGCACGTCGTATCCGTACTGCCGCGCCGCCTCCTGAGCCCAGCGGCGGAACTCCTCGCGGGTCCACTCGAAGCGGTGGTCGCCGTGGCGGACATGTCCTGCGGGCAGGGACTCCCAGCGGACGTTGTACTCGACGTTCGGCGTGGTCACGATCACGGTGCGGGGGCGGGCCGCGCCGAACACCGCGTACTCGAGCGACGGCAGCCGCTCCAAGTCGACATGCTCGATCACCTCGCTGAGCACGGCGGCGTCATAGCCGGTGAGCCTCTTGTCGGTGTACGTGAGCGAGCCCTGGAGCAGGGTGACGCGGGCGGCCTGGCGCTCGCCCATCCGGTCCAGCTTCAGCCGGCGTCCGGCGAGGTTCAGCGCCCGCACCGACACATCCATGCCGACGATCTCGGTGAAGGACGCGTCCTTGAGCAGCGTCTGCACCAACTGGCCCTGCCCGCAGCCCAGATCAAGCACCCGGCCCGCGCCCGCGGCGCGCAGCTCCGCCAGGATGGCGTCCCGACGCCGTACGGCGAGAGGAACCGGCTGCTCCTCGGTGTCCGCGGTCTCGTCGACGGCGTTGTCCACGTCCTCGACGTCGAGATCGTCGGCCTCGGCGAGCCGCACCAGCTCCAGCCGGTCCATCGCCTCCCGTGTCAGGCCCCGGCGGCGCGCCAGATAGCGGCTGGCGATCAGCTTCTGCTCGGGGTGCTCGGCCAGCCAGCCGTCGCCCGCCCGCAGCAGCTTGTCCACCTCGTCGGGCGCGACCCAGTAGTGCTTGGCGTCGTCCAGCACCGGCAGCAGCACATACAGCTGCCGCAGCGCATCGGCGAGCCTCAGCTCCCCTTCCAGCACGAGCCGTACGTACCGGGACTCGCCCCACTCGGGGAACTCCTCGTCGAGCGCCACCGGCTCGGCCTGCACGGTGCTCCAGCCCAGCGGCTCGAACAGCCTGTGCACCAGCTCCGCTCCCCCGCGCGCGGGCATCGCCGGCACCTCCACGCGCAGCGGCATCGCCGCCGCGGCCCGCTCGGGCATTGCGGCGCACACCCCCCGCAGCGCACTTCTGAACACGGTGCTCACCGCCACGGCCAGCAACGACGAGGCCGCATACGGCCGGTCGTTCACATACTGCGCCAGCGCGGCGTCCGGCGCCCCACCACGCCCCTTGCCCTTGCCGCGCCTCACCAGCGCCACGGGGTCCACCTCCAGCAGCAGCGCCGCCGTGCACCGCTCGTCGGAGGCCTCGGGGTAGAAGACATGCGCCCGGCCGTGCGCGGTGGAGAAGTCCTGCGCCTTCTCCGGATGCTTGTGCAGCAGAAACCCGAGATCGGTGGCGGGACGCTCTGGAGTGCCGGTGGTGGAAATCGTCAGGAACACCTGACCGAGTATGCGTGCCGCACCCCTGGATGGACAGCGGTTTTCCCTGGTGGGACGCCATGGGGGAGGTGGGGGCACAGTGCTGGCCGGGAAGCCGCACCCGGCTCCAACCCGCTGGTCCGGCTGGAGCGGCGACCGGGCGACGCGGCAACCGGTCAAGCACACCCGGTCCGACCCGGGGGGTTCGGCCGGTGGGTCAGTGTGTGACGTCGAAGGTGGCGGCGCGGGGCACGAATGTGGTGTCCCCGTCCTCGGCCGTCGCCAGTGCCGAGGCGTACCAGGTGCCCTGGGTCAGTGCGGCAGCCTCCCGCTTCGTGACCTTCAGCGTGTAGGTGCAGCGGGTGGTCTCGTCCGAGGTCCTCTGGCACGTGGCGCTCTCCGCCGAGCCAAGCTCCACCTCGGTCGGGTCGAGCTTCGAACTCGCCGGCCAGGCGAGAACCTTGAGGTCCCGGACGCCCGAGTCGTCGCTCACGTCCACGGTGTAGGTGAACGAGCCCGCGCTGGTGTCGGACGGAACCACGTAGCGGGCCGAGCCGTTCTCCAGGGTCGGCTCCATGGAGGCCGAAGCCAGGGCGATTCCGCCGGCGGCCACGCCGGCGAGGGCTACGGCGCCGATGAGCGAGGAGAAGAGAATGCGCTTGGACATGGGGGATCCCCCTGAGTTCGTTGGAGAGTCGGCAGTGCGGAAGGCGCGGAAGAACCACTGGTGATACCGGTCTTGGAAGTGGTCGCAGCAGAGGTCGCCGACCGCGTTCTCGATGTGATCGAGCCTATGGCCCCGGTTGTGGTGCCGTCCTCGCGCCGCGGGACGATTGGCGCCTCGAACCGCAGGTAGAGACTCTGCAACCAGGGTATGAGACCGGAATCGACATCCAGCCGGAGCCGGGCCACTCAACTGCGGCCATAGCCTTGCTCCGTCATGAATCGAACCGACGACCGGCTGCTCCCGGTCCTGCTGATCTGCGCCCAGGCCGTAGTGTGGCCCGGGGCGTCGCTGGTGCGCGGCACGGTCCCGCCCGGGTCCGCCCTTCTCGTGGCGGCCCTGGTAGCCGGGGTGGTGACGGCCGCGCTGACCCTGCGCCGGGTCCGCCCGGTGACCGTCCTCGTCGTGGTCGCCGCGGCCTGTGCACTGGGCGCCGGGCCGCTGCCCGCCGGGGCGACGGCGGTTCTGGGCACCGCGGGCGTGGCGCTGGCCCTGTTCACCGTGGCGAGCGAAGGCGATGCCCTCACCGTCGTGCTGTGCGTGGTGGCGCTCGCCGCCTGGCAGCTCCTGCGGGACATCAGCCTGCACGGTCTCAGCGACCGCAATGGACTCGACATCGTCCTGACTGCGGTGCTGTACTCCACCGCGTGCGGCACCGGCCTCCTCGTACGGCGCAGAAGCCGCGCGCGGAAAGCAGCCGCACAACTGCTGAAGCGGGCCGAGTCCGAGCGCCATCGTCTCCCTGCGGCCGAACGGCACCGTATGGAACGGGAGTTGCACGACGTCAGCGCCCACCATCTGACGGCCGTGGTGGTCACGGCGGGGGCGGCCCTCGGGTTGCGCGAACGTCGGCCCGAACTGGCCGGGGAAGCACTCGAGTTCGCGGTCGAGACCGGCCGTGAGATCACCCGCGCGCTCGGCGCGGTACGGGCCCCGGCGCCCTCCCACGAGGCTCTGCCGCCACCGAAGGAGCGGCTGCTGGCCCTGATCGCGGGGTTCCGACGCCTGGACCAGCAGGTGAGCTGCGAGATCGACCCTCTGCCGGACGGTTCCGTCGCCGACGCGGCGTACGGCATCGTGCGCGAGGCCCTGACCAACGTGGCACGGCACGCCCCCGGTGCGCATACAAGCGTGCGGGTCCGATACGGCGACCCCCGCACCGACGTCGTGGTGACGAGCGCGGCACCGCCAGCCGGTGCGGTGGCGCACGGTGCGGGGCTCGGCGGCGGCCGCGGCCAGGGCTTTCTGCGGTCCCGGGCCCGGGAGGCGGGGGGTACCGTCACCACCGGCCCGACGGCGGAAGGCGGTTGGGAGGTGCGCGCGGTCCTTCCGGGCCGGAGCGCAGTCCCGATGGAGCCGTCCGTTCCGCGGAGCTACCGCCTGGCGCAGCTGACGGCCGCCGTCGGCCTGGTCGTACAGCCGCTGCTCCCGGCGCTGGTTATCCGGGCGCAGGAAGCGTCGAGCGGGACGCCGGTGTCCGCGGGCGTGCTCTTCGCGCTGCTGGCCGCGGCACAGGCGGTCGCGCTGCTGTGGCTGCGCCGGGCGCCCCACGCGGCCCATGGGGTCCTGTTCGGTCTGGCCCTGCTGTGGCCGGTGGCGATGGCCACGGGCGACTACACCGGTCCGGTGGTCCTGCCGCCTGTGCTGAGCCTGCTCGCACCCTGCGCGGCACTCGCCGCGGACGCTGCCCGCACCGTCGCCGGCGAGTCCCCTGCCGCAGACAGCACACGTGGCGAAGGTCCCCCGCGCATGGCGCTGCCAGTCCGCCTGCTCAAGCCGCGGTCGGCCCTCCCGATCGCCGCCGTCGCAGCCCACGCGGCAGCCGCGACGGCAGCCGTCCTGAACCGAGGCACGACGGTCCCCGTCTGGGCCGTCGCCGCGTCGGCGACGGCCGCGGCGTCCCTCGCGGTCGGCGTGGCCCGCTGGGGAGGAGCCCTGCACGGGCGGCGCGAGAGAGCAGACCGCGGCACGCAGAACGAACTCCTCGCCGCCTTCACCGAGGAAGCCGTCCGGGACGCGTGGGCCGAGCGACGCAGAATCGCCGCCGGACTGGAGACCACCGTCCTCTCATGCACCGCCGACATGATCGCGGAGGCGGAGGCAGGCCGGCTCGACATGACCGCCGAACGCGCCCGCGAGGCCCTCGCCGCGATGCGCTCCCTGCTCGATGCGGTCCGGGAGGGCGAGACAGAGCCCGAACTACGGCCGCAGCCCACCCTCCAGGCGCTCGACCTGCTCGCCCACCAACTCCAGGCCACCGGCCGCGACATCGAGATACGACGGACCCAACGCGTACCGGAACGACTGTCCACCGCCCTCGACCTGACCGCCTACCACGCCGCCGAGACGCTACTCGCGACCGGCGGCAAGGAGCCGACGACGCTCGAACTCGACGCAGACGACGGCATGTTGACGCTCACCGCCACCGGGGTGCCCTGCGCCGCCGACACGGACGTACGGGAGCGGCTGACCACGCGCGTCTCGGCACTCGGCGGCACCCTGACGACCGGCCCACGGGGCACGGTCCGCCTCCGGCTGCCACTCGCACTCGCACCGGACGACCCGGACGACCCGGACAGCCCGGACAACAAGGAGAGGGAACGATGAGCCTGAAGGTGCTGGTCGTCGACGACCAGGGCATCGTACGGGCGGGGTTCGCCGCCGTGATCGACGCCGAGGAGGACATGACGGTCGTCGGCGAGGCCGCCGACGGCGCCGCCGCGGTGCGGCTCGCCGAAGAGCTGGCACCCGACGTGGTCGTCATGGACGTACGCATGCCCGAACTGGACGGCATCGCCGCCACCCGCATCATCACCGGCCGCCAAGACGCACCCCGGGTCCTCGTCCTGACCACCTTCGACCTCGACGCGTACGTCTTCGACGCGCTGCGCGCCGGCGCCTCGGGCTTTCTCCTCAAGGACGTACGCCCCTGCGAACTGCTGCAGGGCATCCGGGTGGTGGCAGCCGGTGAGAGCGTGCTCGCCCCGTCTGCGACCCGCCGCCTCATCGGCCACTACGCGTCCGGTCCGGGCACCGCGGTCCCGGCCGGCAGCGCCCTCGAACTGGACAGCCTGACCGGCAGCCAGCGGGGCGTCCTGACCCTGGTCGCGTCCGGCCTCACCAACTCGGAGATCGCCGAGCAACTCGGCATCACCGTAGGCACCGTGAAGTCCCACGTGAACGCGCTGCTCCGCAAACTCGGCCTGCGCGACCGCGTACAAGCGACGATCCTCGCCTACGACCTCGGCCTCGCCCGCCCGAACCCACCCGCCAGCCACCTCTGACCACCGCGACACGATCAAGGAATCCGGCCCCATGACAGACCGACCCTTTACCCGCCGCCTGCGCCGCACCCACAGCGAGGCCGCCGCCCTGGTCTACCTGGCGGTCTGTGCCGTCCTGCTCGTGTGGGCTCTCGTAGCGACCATGGGCGACGACTCGGGCGAGTCCATGGCAGGCGTCATCCCGCTGCTCGCCACCGCCCCGGCCAGCCTCGTCCTCCTCGTGCTGCCGGACGAGCCCGTGTGGTTCATCACCGCCGTCGCCCTCGGGGCGGAGGTCAACGCCGTGGTCATCGGCTGGTGCGCCCGCGCCCTGCGCCGCAGCAACGGCCCGGGCCCCGCGTCCTGAGCGTGTTCTCCCCTTCCAATCGCCGGTCAGATCCTGGGCCTGATCAGCTCGCGTCGCCGCCTCCCGCGCCACCGGCCAGGCCAGCCACCCGCCGGCCCGTCCGGTGCGGGCGGCGGTCGCGGTGGACAGCCAGGTCCTCGCGTGGCGCGATCCGTGCCGACGGTCGCTGCGTCCTCGAGGGAACGGGGCACTCGGCCCGAGGCGCGCTCAGGCGTCCTTGAGCAGCCGGGCGAGGTCCGCGATGTCCTGTGGGCCCACGCGGCAGCAGCCGCCGATCAGCCGGGCGCCGGCGGCGGTCCAGTCGGCGAGGCGGGCGGGGGTGAAGGTCTTCTCGCCCTGCCAGCCGTGGGCGGGGGTCCAGTGCTCGCCGCTGTTGGGGTAGGCCACTCCGGGTCTGCCGGTGACGGCGGCGGCGATGGAGACGGCGGAGGCGGCATCGGCGGGGGCGACGCAGTTGACGCCGGCGGCGATGACGGCGGGGGTCGCGGCGGGGAGTGCGAAGGCGTCGGCGAGGGGCTGCCCGGCGCGGGTGTGGGCGGCGGTGGCGGTGTAGGTGAGCCAGAGCGGGATGCCGCAGCCCTCGGCGGCGCGCAGGAGGGCTTCCGCCTCGTCGGCGTCCGGGACGGTTTCGAGGGCGAGGACGTCGGGGCCTGCGGCGGCCAGGGTTTCGACGCGGGGGCGGTGGAAGCGGGTGAGTTCGGCGACGCTCAGGCCGTAGCGGCCGCGGTATTCGCTGCCGTCGGCCAGCATGGCGCCGTAGGGGCCGACGGAGGCCGCGACCCACACCTCGTGGGGGACCGTCTCGGCGGCGCGTCGGGCCAGGGTGACGCTGCGGGTGAGGAGGGCTTCGGTCTCCCGGCGGGTGACGCCTCGGCGGGCGAAGCCCTCGAAGGTGGCCTGGTAGCTGGCGGTGATCAGAACTTCCGCGCCGGCCCGTGCATACGCCGTGTGCGCCGCCTCGATCCGGCCGGGGCCGTCGGCGAGCAGCCGGGCGGACCACAGGTCGTCGGAGAGGTCGCAGCCCTGCGCCTGGAGCTGGTTGGACAGGCCGCCGTCCAGGAGGACGACGCGTTCGGCGAGCACATCGGCGAGTGCACGGGAAGGCTTCATGGTCGTCTCGGCAGGTCGGTGAGATGGATGGGGTGGGATAAGACGGGTCGGGTGGGCCGGGTCAGGTGAGCTGGGACTGGACCTGGGAGGAGATCAGCTCCAGGTGCTCCAGGTCGTCGAGGTCCAGCACTTGGAGGTAGATCCGGGAGGCGCCGATCGCCTGATAGCGGCCGATCTTGTCGACCACTTCGGCGGGGGAGCCCGCAAGGCCGTTCGCCTTCAGCTCCTCGACCTCCCTTCCGATCGTCGCCGCACGGCGGGCCACCTCGGCGTCGTCCTTGCCGACGCAGACCACCAGGGCGTTGGAGTACACCAGCTCGCCGGGGCCGCGCCCGATGGCCTGTGCGGCGGCCCGCACCCGGCCGAACTGGCGCTCGCTGTCCTCGACCGAGGCGAAGGGGATGTTGAACTCGTCCGCGTACTGAGCGGCCAGCCGAGGGGTGCGGCTGGCGCCGTGGCCGCCGATGAGGACCGGCAGCTTGCGCTGGGCGGGCTTGGGCAGCGCCGGGGAGTCGGTGAGCCGGTAGTGCCGGCCCTCGTACGAGAACGTGCGGCCCACCGCGGTCCCCCACAGACCGGTGACGATGGCCAGCTGCTCCTCGAGGCGGGCGAACTTCTCCTTGGGGAACGGAATGCCGTACGCCCGGTGCTCATCCTCGAACCAGCCTGCGCCCAGGCCCAGTTCGACCCGGCCGCCCGACATCTGGTCGACCTGTGCGACCTGGATGGCCAGCACGCCCGGCAGCCGGAAGGTGCCGGCCGTCATGAGGGTGCCGAGGCGAATCCGGCGGGTCTCGCGGGCCAGCCCGGCGAGGGTGATCCAGGCGTCGGTGGGGCCGGGCAGCCCGTCGGCGGCGGAGCCGGCGCCCATGCGCAGATAGTGGTCGGAGCGGAAGAAGGCGTCAAAGCCCAGCTCCTCGGCGGCTTTGGCGACCGTGAGGAGCGTGTCGTAGGAGGCCCCTTGCTGGGGTTCGGTGAAGATTCGAAGATCCATGGAATCCATCCTGCACCTTCGAACGGCCGTCAACGGTCCGGGCGTCAACTGTCCGCCATCTGCACGGTCGGGTGAAATCACGTCAACCCGGCGCGCCGTGTCCGGCAGGCCCTGTGACCGGCCCGTACGGAGTGTCGTTGGCTCGGGCGGAGCCGGACCGCCCGGCCCGCGCGCCGGCAGCCGCCGCCGGTGCGTCCATCTGACGTGTCGCCGCTCCCCGACGCCGACCTTCAGTCCGCCGACCGGAGGGGCGGGCAGGGCCACCGGGGCGACGACGTCTGAGCGTCCCCGTCCGCCGAAGGCGTCATGGGCCCGCCGTCGAGTCCACCGAGTCGGGGGCGCATAAGTCGGGTCCCTCCGGCAGTGCGGACAGCTTGGCCCGCTCCACGATGGGGTCCCCTCGGCCTCTGACCGCCTCGGGGGGCCTCTCCGCCCGCTCGGGGTCACGCGCCGCCAGCCGTCTCAGCATCCCCCGCACCCGGTCGCTCGACTCGTCGGCGGCGTCTATCGCCTCGATGCACTGCCAGTACAGCCCCTCCTCGTCGGTGGCGCAGGCGACGCCGACGAGGGCCATGCCCACTTCCCCCAGCAGTGCGTTCAGCGCGAGCAGCGTGCCCCGCTCGTCGGCGACCCGGGTCAGCTTCGCCGCCCGGACTCCATCCGCGCGCACCGTGGGGCAGTCCAGCCCGGCGCACCCCCGCCCGCCGGTCTCGCTGAGCGCCCGCGCCTCGCCTCTCAGCTCCACCGGTCCGCACAACGCCAGTCTCGCGCCGATCGCCTGGGCCAGGATCTGGGCCTGCCATGCCTCGACAAGGATCTCGGGCACGGTCCCGCCCCGGGCCAGTGCGTCCCGCCCTGCTGCGATGAGCCTCTCCGCGTCCATGTACGCCGCCCCCGTTCGTACGACTAATCTGCCCACAGAGGTATTACCCAGAGTGAAGCGCGTTGAGCCGTAAGGCCAGGGGATTTCGGAAATCTGTGGACAGGAAGGCTGTTGTGGATAACTCTGTGACTCCATAGAGTGATGAACAGCGATCACTCGACGGGGAATCGGAGCTCGTTCCGGTCGATCTTTTCGGACAGCGCCGCAAGCGCGTCCACCCCGAGCACCTCGCAGAACTGCAGCAGATACGCCAACACATCGGCGACTTCGTCCCGCACCCGGTGCGCCGCGGCCTCGTCCCGCATCACCCCCGCCGACTCCTCGGGGGTCAGCCATTGGAAGATCTCCACCAGTTCGGACGCCTCGACGCTCAACGCCGTCGCCAGGTTCTTGGGCGTGTGATACGGCTGCCAGGACCGGGCGGCGGCGAAGTCGGCCAGCCTCCGCTGGAGTCCCTCGACGGTCGGTCTCCGCTCTTCTCCGCAGTGCGCGTCATCGGTCATCACAGGTGAAGGTCTACCATGCTCGCCCCTTCCACCCCACGCGCAACTGAGGCAGCAGTGGCATCGGTGACTGTGCCCACCAGCCGGATATGTCCGCGGGCACACATCTCCGCCGCCAGCGCGAGCAGTTCGCGCAGCTGTGCGGCGTCCAGGCAGCGGTCGAGTCCGTCGGCGAGCACCGCGAGGGTCTGATACGCCGACGGGATCTCGGAGGCCTGCTCCACGGCCAGCACCCCGGGGCCCGTGAGCAGGACGAGCGCCAGCGCCAGGAAGCGCAACTCGCCGTCCCCGAGCCGTTCCACGGGAGTGGCAGCGCGCCCCGCGCCCCGGTCCAGCAACGCCCGCACGGTGCCGTCGGCGAGCGCCTCCGCGGTGAGGTCCGCGACCGGGCCCGCGCATCCGGCCCGCGCCGCCGCGGCCAGCCGTCCGTGCCGTCGCGCGCACTCGCTGCGCGTACGGTGCAGCACGTCGGCGAGATTGCCGCAGCCGCGCAGCAGCCTGCCGTCCCCCTCGGGCGCGGGGCGGCGCATCCGCTCCGGCTGGGGGTCGCAGGCGAACAGCGAACGCAGCGCCACCACCGTCTGCTCGGCCGCCGCCAGCACCCGCAACTGCCCCTCCGTCCTGCCCGCCACATGCAGCGGCAGCAGGGCGGTGGCGAGCCGGTCGTCCGGCAGGACGGCGCGGGTGGCTGCGCGGGTGCCACGGGCGCCGCCCGCGCCGGAGGCGTCATGCGTGTGCCAGGCGGCCTGCACGCGCCGGTGTCCGCGGCCTCGCACCGGGGCGGTGCTGAGCAGCGTGGTCCCGCCGCTGGTCAGCCGTTCGCCGACGATGCGGAGCCGGGGCTCGGCCCGTACCGCCAGATCGAGCCGCACGGGTCCGTCCGGGCCGTCCACGGTGCAGCCGATGCGGAACGGGCCGCGGTCGACGGCACTTACCGGCGCGGCCGCCCCATCCAACGCAGCAGGCCCGTCCAACGCGCCGGCCCCGTCCAACGCCCTGGCCCCGTCCCACGCCCCGGCCCCGTCCCACGCAGCAGGCCCGTCCCACGCGGCCGCCCCATCCAACGCAGCAGGCCCGTCCAGCACGCCGGCCCCTTCCGGCACACAGGCCGCGGGGTCGGGGAACGCCGCGGCGAGTTCCTCGCCCGCCGCCAGCCGCGCCAGCCCCTCGTACGCCCGCAGGGCGGTCGACTTGCCGCTGCCGCTCGGCCCGGCGAGCAGTGTGAGCGGGGCGGCGAGCGGCACGGTCGTGTCCCGGTGTGCGGCGAAGGGCGAAAGGCGCAGCTCCGTGACCACGGGCCGCTGGAGAGAGGGCGTCATGATCAGGACGCTAGGGAGCGCTCCGCGCGGCGAACCGTTCCCTCCTCTCCTCCTTCCTACGAATGGGGGACGGCCGCGGCCGCGACGCCCTCCACCTCCGTGCCGACCGGCGTGAGCAGAAAGACGTTCCGGTCGACCCGGTGCATGGCGCTGCCGAGCCCGAAGACGACGCCGCTGCTGAAGTCGAGGACCCGCTTGGCCACATCGGCGTCCGCGCTGGTGAGATCGAGCAGCACGGGTATCCGGGCGACGAGGTACTCGGCCACCTCGCGCGCGTCGGCGAAGATCTGCACACGGAGGACGACCATCCGGCGCTGCTCGGCGGAGTCCCGGGCCGCGGACGGACCGGCTGCGCCGGCCGCGGCCCGGGCGCCGTACTCCCTCGGGATGGTGCGGTGATCGCCCTGCGACGGCCACTCGTTGCGACCGCGCAGCGGGACGACCTCCGCGAGGCCCTCCCACTGTTCGTCGGTGGCGTCGTACCTCTCGTACCTACTCATGGCTCCATCCTCCCGCCCCTCACCCGCCCGGCCCAACAGCGACACGGACGAGTGAAAGGTGGAATTCGAGTGACGGGAGGGATGGATGCGCAGGTCAGTGGCGGGATCCGTCGGATCGGGCGACCAGCGGCAGGGGCCGCAGCGGCGGTCAGCGGCGCAGCGGGCCCTCGCAGCTGAAGCCCGAGGTGCCCGCGCGGCCCGAGGACCAGATGTCGACCGGGCCGAAGGAGCAGTTCATGTCGTTGAAGTTGTTCCCTCCCTTGAGGCTGCGGTCCAGGATGAAGTAGTCGACGGTCTCCGACATGTCCTTGAACACCCGGTTCGGGTCGCCGGAGTCGGAGAGGTTCGCCGTGATGCGGCCCGTGCAGACGAAGCGCGCCTTGCCCGACGTGTCGCCGTTGTCCTCGCACTCAGGGGTGTTGTACGTCGCGGAGGCGAACGCGGCACGCACCTCGCCAGCCGTCGCGTACCTCAGCTCCCCTCCGGGGACGTATGTCGTGTCGGGCGTGAACAGCTCGTCCACCTTG
Organism: Streptomyces chengmaiensis; assembly: GCF_029846775.1. Taxonomy (NCBI): domain Bacteria; kingdom Bacillati; phylum Actinomycetota; class Actinomycetes; order Kitasatosporales; family Streptomycetaceae; genus Streptomyces; species Streptomyces chengmaiensis. The sequence continues at coordinate 5,800 of NZ_JARWBG010000068.1, read as the reverse complement.
GCGATCTGGGCGTCCAGGAAGGCGTCGTACCCCCGCTGGAGCGCGGCGTCGGAGCCGAGGCGGGTACGCCAGGCGTCGAACGCCGCCGGGTCGTCGGCGCGCAGATGCCGGTACATCTCCTGGATCAGGGAGGGGCGTTCTTGCCAGAGGTACTCGAAGAAGGCGCCCGCGTACGAGTAGAAGCGGAAGCCGTCGCCGTCGTAGGTGGCGTGCAGTATCCGGTTCACGGACATCCGGGGACCGCCGCCGGCGGTGTCGTCGATGATGCCGCGCACCAGGGACTTGCGGACGGCGATGCCCTCGTCGCGGGTCGCGCCGTCGAAGAACTCCGCGGTCCCCTCGTCCATCGCGGTGGTGCGGTCGCCCCGGTACCAGGCGCCTTCTCCGAAGTAGCCGGGCACGGCGAAGCGGCCGTTGAGGTAGTGGACGTACTCGTGGCGGAACAGCTCCTCCAGGGTCAGCGAGGAGTCCTGCGGGACGCGCCGCTGGTAGGTGTAGAAGGTCGCGCCGCGCTCGATGTAGATGCCGCCGTTGTTCGTGCCCATGCCGGTGAGCAGCGGATGGTAGGTCTCGTAGTCCGCGCGGGAGGCGTAGAGCACGATGTTCAGCACGTCGTTGACGTCGCCCGCGAGCGGCTCGGTGCTGCCGACGACGCGGTGGAACTGCGCCCTGACCTGCTTGCTCGCGTAGTAGAGCTGGTCGACGACGGCGCGGTCGAGTCCGGTGCGGACCCTGATCGTGCCGTTGTCGTAGAGATAGGTGTGCGGGAACAGCTCTTTCTCGATGTCCTCGATGCACACCTTGTACGGCTTGCAGGCGTCGTAGTGGTTGAGCCAGGAGGCGATCTTCGCCCAGGGCTCGCTGCCCTTGCCGTAGTTGCGGACGGTCTGGCCGAGCAACCAGCCCAGTTCATTGACGATCTCGTCGCGCAGGGAGTCGATCTGGCCGAACCGGGCGTACTCGCTCAGGGCGTCGCGGACCGTCCACTCGTTGGGCGTGCCCACGAGGTGGGTGTGGTCGACGAAGTCCATGAACCTCTGGCGGTAGTAGGGGTCGCCGGCGACGGCGTCGTGGAAGGCGGTGTCCTGGTTGCCGGGGTAGACGCCGAGGTAGTTGACGCTGAGCGCGGCGAGCGCGGCGCCGCCCCAGGCCGGGTCCGCGTAGGTGGCGCCGTGGTACTCGCCCATGGTGGCCAGCACCTTCTGGATCAGGCCGAGCTGGTGGTGGCGCAGGCCCTCGGCGCTGGCCGCGTAGAGGGCCTCGCGCAGGGTGTCGGCGTTGCTGCGGGTCGCCCGGAAGGTGCGGCGGGCCTCGCCGAAGGCGTGGACCGCGTCGCGGACGGCGGCCACGGTGGGCGGGTCGGTGAGGTCGATCTCCTCGTGTGAGAAGTCGTGGTACGCGACGGCGTGGAGATAGGTGAACATCTCGTACAGGTTGCTGCCGTTCCTGCCGTCGTGGTTCGGCGCGAGGGCGGTGATCCGGCGGGCGACGGTCTGGACGTGGGCGTCCGACATGACGGGCGCGAGCCTCGCGTCCCAGGTCCAGATCAGGCCGGAGAGGCAGCCGTCGACGGTGACGGCGGGATCGGCGAGGAAGTCGGCGAAGCGGTCCGGGGACAGTCCGGCGATGCCGTCGAGGGTGCAGGGGACGGCGCCGTCGAGGGCGTGCGGCGGCTGGGCGGGGGCGTCGGCCGCGGCGTTCGCCTCGGGTCTCGGTCCGTCGCCGCGGGCGACGTCGCCGGGTATGCGGCCGGCCGCGACGCCGCCGCCGGGGGCGAGGTTCTCGGCGTGGACGGCCGTGGGTGCGGCTCCTCGCCGGTCGACGTGGTCGAAGGGGTTCTCGGCGGTGGGCTGTTGGGCGGCGACGGGAGCGCCGGTGCTGGTCTGCGGCCCTGCGGAGGCTTGGGACGCGCCGAGCAGCGGGGCGGCGAGCGCTGTGGAGATCGCGGCTGCGAGAAGGGTTCTGCGCAGGGTACGGCGATGGGACACGTGTGCTCCTGGGGGTTGTGGGAGGTGGGAACTGCGCTGCGGCGGCTGGTGCTTCGGCACCTCGTCGAGGATGACGACTCCGAGGTGTGACCCGTAACATAGTAATGTGAAATTGCACTGACAACCCGTTGGTTCTTTCTCGTCCATCTGCACTCCTGGAGGATCCATGTCCGAACAGGCAGCCGCCCGCCCCGCGTCGGCGAACGTAGGCAGCCACGACCTGGCCGTCTCGCCTGCGCTCGCCGCCTTCATGGCGCAGGGCTGGGCGGCCTCCCCGCTGCCCGAAGACATCCGCCTGGCCGCCGCGGACGTCACCCCCGCGCGCAGGGCGCGGCTGTCCGCCCGCTTCCCCGGCGAGCGGCTGGTCGTGCCCGCCGGGGAGCTCAAAGTCCGCTCCAACGACTGCGATCACCGCTTCCGGCCGCACAGCGCGTACGCCTGGCTGACCGGACTGACGGGCGAGGAGCAGGCGGGGCACGTTCTGGTCCTGGAACCGTGCGGGACCGGCGCGGGCGGCGCGCCGGGGCACGAGGCGGTGCTGTTCGCACGGCCCCGGTCGCCGCGGGGGCCCGACGCCGGGGACGGGTTCTACCGCGACCGCCGGTACGGGGAGTTCTGGGTCGGCCGCCGCCCCGATCCGGCCGAGTCGGAGCGGCTCACCGGCATCCGCTGCCGGCATCTCGACCTCCTTGAGGGCTTCCTCACCGGCCCCGCGCCGACCACGCGGACGCTGGGCGGCGTCGACCCCGGCATGGAACTGGCCGCGGCGCTCGCCGAGTTGCGCCTGGTGAAGGACGCCTGGGAGGTCGGCCAGCTGCAGCTGGCCGTGGACCACACCGTCAGCGGCTTCGAGGACGTCGTACGGGCGCTGCCGCGCGCGCTGGCCCATCCGCGCGGCGAACGCTGGATCGAGGGCGTCTTCCAGCTGCGCGCACGGGCCGAGGGGAACGGCACCGGGTACGAGACGATCGCAGCATCCGGCGCGCACGCGTGCGTACTGCACTGGACACGCAACGACGGCCCCCTCGACCGCTCACAGCTGCTCCTGCTCGACGCGGGCGTGGAGACCGACACGCTCTACACCGCGGACGTCACCCGCACCGTCCCCCTGTCCGGGCGCTTCTCCCCGGTGCAGCGCCAGGTGTACGAACTGGTCCTGGCGGCCCAGGAGGCGGGCATCGCGGCGCTGAAACCCGGAGCGAGCTTCCGGGACTTCCATCAGGCGGGGATGCGGGTGATCGCGGAAGGGCTCGCGGAGTGGGGGGTGCTGAAGGTCTCCGCGGATGAGGCGATGCGACCGGAGAGCGGGCTGTACCGGCGCTACACGCTGTGCAGCAGCGGCCATATGCTCGGCCTCGACGTCCACGACTGCGCGAAGGCGCGGGCGGAGACCTACCTCGACGGGGTCCTGGAGGCCGGCCAGGTGCTCACCGTCGAACCGGGTCTCTACCTCCAGCCCGACGACGAGACCCTTCCGCCGGAGCTGCGCGGCCTCGGCGTCCGCATCGAGGACGACCTGCTGATCACCGAGGACGGGGCGCGGCTGATGTCGGGCGCGCTGCCGAGGACACCCGGCGCGATCGAGGAATGGATGGGCGCGCTGCTGGAAGGGTGAGGCGCGACGCCCCGCCCGCTACCGACTCCTCTCGCTCGCGCCGTCTGGCGTGGCTCTTGAGGGGCACCCCCACCACACAGTAAAATGTCACACGTCATACAAAGGGAAGCGAGACATTTCATGAACTCCCGCACCATTCATCACCAACCGTCGCGCCGTGAGCACCCCTGGCGCGGCATCATGGTCGCCACCGCGCTGCCGCTGCGCGAGGATCTCTCCATCGACTACGACGCCTACGCCGACCACGTCCGCTGGCTGATCGACTCCGGCTGCGACGGGGTCGTGCCCAACGGGTCGCTGGGCGAGTACCAGACGCTGAGCGACGCCGAGCGGGAGCGGGTGATGGCCACCGCCGTCGAGGCGGCGGGCGGCGGGGACCGGGTGATGCCCGGGGTCGCCGGGTACGGCAGTGCGCAGGCCGTGCGGTGGGCCGAGGCCGCGGCGCGCGCCGGGGCGGGCTCGGTGCTGCTGCTGCCGCCGACCGCGTACCGGGCCGACGACGCGTCCGTGCGGGCGCACTTCGCCGAGGTGGCGCGCGTCGGGCTGCCGGTCGTCGCCTACAACAACCCGAGCGACACCCGGGTCGACCTCACCCCGCCCCTGCTGGCGGAGCTGCACGCACGGGGCTCGATCGCGGCGGTCAAGGAGTTCAGCGGCGACGTCCGGCGGGCCTACGAGATCGCCGAACTCGCCCCGGAGCTGGATCTGCTGGTCGGCGCGGACGACGTCCTGCTGGAGCTGGCGGTCGCCGGAGCGGTCGGCTGGATCGCCGGCTACCCCAACGCGCTCCCCCGCTCCTGCGCCGAGCTGTACCGCGCCGCCGTCTCCGGAGAGCACACCACGGCCCTGCGGCTGTACCGCACACTGCACCCGCTGCTGCGCGAGGACTCGAAGACCGAGTTCGTCCAGTCGATCAAACTCTCCATGGACATCGCGGGCCGCCCGGGCGGACCGGTGCGCCCGCCCCGCTCGCCGCTCTCCGCCCAGCGGGCGGCCGCGGTGCGCGCGGCGACGGAGAAGGCGCTCGCGGAGGGGTGCGGCTGATGCGCACACGTCGCGTGCTGCACACCGTCGAGTCGCACACCGAGGGCATGCCCACCCGTGTCGTCACCGGCGGCGTCGGGGTGATCCCCGGCGCGACCATGGCCGAGCGCCGCCGGCACTTCATCGAGCACATGGACGAGCTGCGCACGCTGCTGATGTACGAGCCGCGCGGCCACTCCGCGATGAGCGGGGCGATCCTCCAGCCGCCCACCCGCCCGGACGCCGACTGGGGCGTGCTGTTCATCGAGGTCTCCGGGCTGCTGCCGATGTGCGGACACGGCACGATCGGGGTGGCGACGGTCCTGGTGGAGACCGGCATGGTGCCCGTCGTCGAACCCGTGACCACCGTCCGCCTGGACACGCCGGCCGGCCTGGTGACCGCGGAGGTACGGGTGGAGGACGGCGCGGCGCGTTCGGTGACGCTCGCCAATGTGCCGTCGTTCTGCCTGGCGCTGGACCGGAAGACGGACGTGCCGGGGTACGGCACCGTCACCTACGACCTGGCCTACGGCGGCAACTTCTACGCCGTCGTCCCGCTGGAGAGCCTCGGACTGCCCTTCGAGCGGGCCCGCCGGGACGACATCCTCGCCGCGGGGATGGCGGTCATGGCGGCCGTCGACGCCGCGGAGCGGCCGGTACACCCCGAGGACCCCGCGATCACCGGGGTGAAGCATGTGTATCTGGCCGCGCCCGGCTCCGACGCCGTCCGCTCCCGCCATGCGATGGTGATCCATCCGGGCTGGTTCGACCGCTCGCCCTGCGGCACCGGCACCTCGGCCCGGATGGCCCAGCTCCATGCGCGCGGCGAGCTGTCGCTGCACCGCGACTTCGTCAACGAGTCCTTCATCGGCACGCGGTTCACCGGACGGCTGACCGCCGAGACGACGGTCGGCGGACTGCCGGCGGTGGAGCCGTCCATCACAGGGCGGGCCTGGATCACCGGCGCCGCCCAGCACTTCCTCGACCCTTCCGACCCGTTCCCCGGGGGCTTCCTGCTGTGAACCACACCCATGACGCCGATTCCGTACGGTCGGTCAACCCTGCCGATCCCGCCGATGTGGTGTGCGAGCTGCCCGCGACCGGCGCCCGGGCCACGGCCGACGCGGTCGTACGGGCGCGGGCGGCGGCGCCCGCGCTGGGCGGCGCGGCCGCC
>NZ_JARWBG010000067.1:0-30767 GCF_029846775.1 Streptomyces chengmaiensis | reverse complement strand
GTTTCGGTGGTCATTGCGTTAGGGGAACGCCCGGTTACATTCCGAACCCGGAAGCTAAGCCTTTCAGCGCCGATGGTACTGCAGGGGGGACCCTGTGGGAGAGTAGGACGCCGCCGAACAATCTTTGAGGGAGAGCCCCGCACCGTCATGGTGCGGGGCTCTTCTGCGTTTAGGGTTCAGGTCATGCGCTATGACCTCGTCATCTTCGACAACGACGGTGTGCTCGTCGACAGCGAGCCGATATCCAACGTCATCCTGGCCGGCTACCTCACCGAGCTGGGGCACCCCACCTCGTACGAGGACTCGCTCCGTGACTACATGGGCTCTGCGCTCCACCGCATACACGACCTCGTGAGGGAGCGGACCGGGCGCTCGCTGCCCGATGACTTCGACGAGACGTTCCATGCACGGGTATTCGCCGCGTTCGAACGCGAGTTGGTCGCCGTCGAGGGGGTGACCGAGGTGCTGGAGAAACTCGTGGCCGATGAGACGCCGTACTGTGTCGCGTCCTCAGGGAGCCATCAGCGGATCGCGGTGGGGCATCGGAAGACCGGGCTCGACAGGTGGTTCAAGGGCGGCAACGTCTTCAGCGCCGAGGATGTGGGCCGGGGGAAGCCGGCCCCTGATCTGTTCCTCCATGCGGCCGAGCGGATGGGGACCGCCCCGGAGCGGTGCGTCGTCGTCGAGGACAGCCCCCTCGGGGTGCAGGCGGCCAGGGCGGCCGGGATGGATGTGTACGGGCTCACCGCGATGACCTCTGCCGAGAAGCTGCCGGGAGCGCAGGGTTACTTCCGCGGGATGCGGGAGCTGCTGGGGCTGCTGGTGTGACTCGTGTGACCCGCAAGGTCATGCAGGCGGCGGCCCGATACGGTGGCCAGCATGAGCGGCCGCGGGTTGTTGATGTGGGACGAGGCAGTCACGAAGTACAACTTCGGGAAAGACCATCCGATGGATCCGGTGCGGCTTGCGCTGACCATCGGGTTGGTGCGGGCGTACGAGTTGGACCGTGCGCTCGATGTGGCGGCGGCCAAGCCGGCCGGGGACTCGACGCTCAGACTCGTCCACCGTGAGGACTATGTGGCGGCCGTGCGAGCGGCTTCCGCTGATCCGCGCGAGGCGGACCAGGCGTATGGGCTGGGGACGATGGACGACCCTGCGTTCAAGGGGATGCATGAGGCGTCCGCGTTGATCGCAGGTCAGTCGGTGGGGGCGGCGGAGGCCGTGTGGCGCGGTGAAGCCGCGCACGCCGTGAACTTCGCCGGCGGCCTGCACCATGCGATGCCGGGGGCGGCGTCCGGGTTCTGCATCTACAACGACGCGTCCTTGGCGATCGCCCGACTGCTGGAGCTGGGGGCCGAGAGGGTCGCGTACGTCGACGTCGACGTACATCACGGGGACGGGGTGCAGGCGGCGTTCTGGGACGACCCGCGAGTGCTGACGATCTCGCTCCATGAGCACCCTCGTACGCTCTTTCCGCAGACCGGTTGGCCGGAGGAGACCGGAGGCCGGGGAGCGGCGGCGGGCAGCGCGGTGAATGTGGCGCTGCCGGCGGGCACGGGGGACGAGGGGTGGCTCAGGGCGTTTCACGCTGTGGCGCCCGAGCTGCTGGCGGACTTCCGGCCGCAGGTGCTGGTGACACAGCACGGGGCCGATACGCACTTCGAGGACCCGTTGGCGCATCTGGCTGTGTCGCTGGACGCGCAGCGGGCGGTGCAGATGGCCTGCCATGAGCTGGCCCACACCCACGTGGACGGTGCGAAGTGGGTGGCCCTTGGGGGCGGCGGATACGCCGTGACGGATGTGGTGCCGCGATCCTGGACGCATCTGGTGGGGATCGTCGGCCACGCGGAGGTGCAGCCGGAGTCCGTGATCCCGGCGTCCTGGCGGGACGAGGTGTACGCGCGGACGCGCACGGTGGCGCCGGGACGTATGACGGACGGGCGGTGGCCGGTGCGGTGGCGGCCGTGGGGTGAGGGGTACGACCCGGGCGACCGGGTGGACCAGGCGGTGCTGGCGACGCGGCGTGCGGTGTATCCGCTGCGGGGGCTGCTGGCGTAGGGGAGCCGCTTGCCCGGCGCGGGCCGGCCGGCGCCCGCGCGCCACAGGGCCGAGAACTCCCATGCTGCGTTATTAGGCCAATTGCGGGGGTAATACGGGCTTTTCGCGTGGCGCTGTCCCCTTTACGGCAGCATCGGGAAGGTGTTGAGCACCGGGGCGCTGCGGGCGCATTTGCTGGAGACCCGGCTGGCCGGGGAAGTGGCCACGACGCGAGAGCAAAGCCTGCGCAGTTATCGGCTGTTCGCCGCCGGCGATCCGCGCGTCACCCTGGGGCTCGATCCCGAGTGGGCGTGGGCCGAGCGGGATCTGATCGCGCTGATGGCCGACAAGTGCGGGGTCTCCGCGGATCCCGCCCAGGTCACCGGGCCCGATGTCATCGACCCGGAGCTGACGCTCGCCGGGCTCGACGCCTTCGCGGACCGCCTCGGGGAGGCGGCCGGGCGCCGCGCTCCCGTGTTGTTCGGAACCGGGCATCCGCACCGTCTGCTGGGCTTCTACGCCGATCTCGCAGACGCTTTGTCGGCGGCTGGCTGTCCCGTCCTCACACCCGCGCAGGGGCGATGTGTCGACATAACGACCCGGTTCGGCGTACGCACGTACAACCTCGTGTACGTACGGCGCGTCGCGCTCCTGCGTGAACCGGGCACGCGGGAGCACGGGGGCAATGCCGGCGCGCACACCCACTCGCCCCTGCCGGTTCGGGTGGCCCTGGCCGGGGTCGCAGCCGCCCGCGGGCCGTTGCCCGAACTGGTGGTGGGTGACCATGGGTGGGTCTGCGGCGCAGGTCAGCTGGGTATCGATGCAATAGGCCTGGCCGATGTGAACGATCCAGCCCTGTTCGTCGGAGAGGCGGAGGGGCGTGTGTCCCTGGCCGTTCCGGTTGATGACGCTGTGCGGTCTGATTGCTACCGACCGCTGACGCGCTATGTACTCAATCGAGCGTGTCTGTCACAGTAGGCGGCCGATGGCTGCTCCTCTTCCCCACTCGCACCACCCGCCCCTAGTCTGGGGAGTGAGCGCACAACGACGAAGAGTCACCGGAGGGGAAGCCGGTGTGCGTCGGGTGCGGAAGGTACAGGTGGGTCATGGCTGCAGACCAGAGGCCTCTTAACGAGGTCGTGTTCCTGACCGTGGCGGAAGTCGCCACGGTCATGCGAGTGTCGAAGATGACGGTGTATCGCTTGGTGCACAGCGGTCATCTGCCGGCGATCAGGGTGGGGAGGTCTTTCCGGGTTCCGGAGCAGGCGGTTCACGACTACCTCCGCGAGTCCTATGTGGGGGTGGAAGCCGGATAGCGGGGCTGGATGGCTGCCCTCGGATTACGTCCCTCACTCGGCGGCAGGTAGGCTAGGCCGACGTAGGTCGTGTGGGCCCAGACGCCCCGCACCGAGATCCCCGCTGACGCGGGGTGTTCCGAGAAGTGAGCGAGGGTAGTCGTGGGCTCTGTTATCAAGAAGCGGCGTAAGCGGATGGCCAAGAAGAAGCACCGCAAGCTGCTCAAGCGCACGCGCGTTCAGCGTCGCAACAAGAAGTAAGCACGCTCGGCGAGAGCCGTTCGTGCCGCCGTGGCCCTTCCACCAGACGGGTGGGAGGGCCATGGTGCATTTCCGGGCGGCCGCCGTCCCGTCAGGCCGGGTGCAATGCTGGGATACGGCGATCAAGCCACGGAAGCGGCAACAACTGCGCCGGGTGGTCATCACAGTGCAACACCCAAGCGCTACGGTGACGCACAGGACCTGAGGGAGGCGCTGATCTTGGGCAAGGTCGTGCTCGTCACCGGGGTGGCCCGGCAGCTGGGAGGTCGTCTCGTACGGCGGATACAGCGCGACCCGGAGGTGGACCGGGTCATCGGCGTCGACGTGTTGAGGCCCGAGCATCATCTGGGCGGCGCCGACTTCGTCCGCGCGGACATCCGGCAGCCGACGATAGGGCGGGTTCTCGCCGAACATGCCGTGGACACCGTCGTGCATATGGATGTCACGGGCACGCCGTTGGGGGCCGGGGGCCGCACCTCCGTCAAGGAGACGAATGTCATCGGCACGATGCAGCTCCTCGGCGCGTGCCAGAAATCGCCGACGGTGAAACGGCTGGTGGTGAAATCCAGTACGAGCGTCTATGGCTCGGCGCCCCGGGACCCGGCCGTCTTCACCGAGACCACTCCGCCCAAATCGCTGCCGAGCGGCGGATTCGCCAAGGACGCGGTCGAGGTCGAGGGGTACGTGCGGGGATTCGCCCGCCGCCGGCCGGATGTCGCCGTGTGCGTGCTGCGCTTTGCGAACATCCTCGGGCCGCGCGCGGATTCCCCGCTCGCCGAGTTCCTCTCGCTGCCCGTCATGCCCACCGTGTTCGGCTATGACCCGCGGCTGCAGTTCGTCCACGAGGACGATGTGATCGACGTGCTGCGCATCGCCTTGCACGAGCCGCGCCGGGGCACGCTGAACAGCGGCACGTTCAATGTGGCCGGCGACGGCGTGCTGCTGCTGTCCCAGTGCTCCCGCAGGCTCGGACGGCCGACGCTGCCGCTGCTGCTGCCGGCCGTCACCAGGTTCGGCTCGGTGCTGCGCACGATCGGCGTCACGGACTTCTCGCCCGAGCAGATCCGCCTGCTGACACATGGGCGGGTCGTCAGCACCGTGCAGATGCGCGAGACGCTCGGGTTTCACCCCAGGTACACGACGGCGGAGACCTTCGCGGACTTCGCGCGCAGCCGACAGCCCGGGCTGCTGCCCCCTGAGGCAGTCGCCGCGGCGGTCGACCGGGTCGCGGCGGGCCTGCCGACGGCGCGCGCAGCCGGGGGTCACAGCTCACAGCCCGACGGTCGCACAGCCGGATAAGGAGCGCAGCCAACGATGGCGGATGCCAAGGTCATTCCCTTCGACGACGACCGTTCGCGCGGCGGCGCGCCGCGCAGTGGCCCGCAACGCGGTGGCGGCGGCGCCCGGCGGCGTCCCCATCAGCCGTCCAGCGGCCGCAGAACAGCCGCACCCGACACGGCCGCGGGGGTGGCGCCGGTGTGTGAGGCCGCCGTGAGCCCGCTGCCCGGGGCAGCGCGGCCCCGGACCGAGCAGAGCAGGCCGTACGGCGCTGAGACGGAGACGGAGACGGAGCAGGGGCCGGCCCCCGTCGACGGTCAGGAGGCGGAGGCGCGGCCCGATCGCTGGGAGCGGCGGATCGCCGGCGGCCTGGCGTTCCTACGCCGGCGGCTCACAGGCGACTACGAGGTCGATGAGTTCGGCTACGACAAAGAGCTGACCGACCAGGTGCTGATGTCCCTGCTCCGCCCGCTGTACGAGAAGTACTTCCGGGTGGAGGTCAAGGGCATCGAGAACATTCCGTCGGACGGCGGCGCGCTCGTGGTGGCGAACCACTCGGGGACGCTTCCGCTGGACGGGCTGATGATGCAGGTCGCCGTGCATGACAGCCATCCGGCCCAGCGGCATCTGCGGCTCCTCGCAGCGGATCTCGTCTTTGTGCTGCCGGTGGTCAATGAGCTGGCCCGGAAGGCGGGGCACACCCTGGCGTGCGCGGAGGACGCCGAGCGGCTGCTGCGGCAGGGCGAGGTCGTCGGGGTGATGCCGGAGGGCTTCAAGGGCATCGGGAAGCCGTTCAGCGAGCGGTACAAGCTGCAGCGCTTCGGGCGCGGCGGGTTCGTCTCGACTGCGCTGCGGGCGGGAACGCCCATCGTGCCGTGCTCGATTGTCGGCGCGGAGGAGATCTATCCGATGATCGGCAATGCGAAGACGCTGGCGCGCCTGCTGGGCTTTCCGTACTTCCCGATCACGCCGACGTTTCCCTGGCTGGGGCCGCTGGGCGCGATGCCGCTGCCGACGAAGTGGACCATTCAGTTCGGGGAGCCGATCCAGACGGACGGCTATCCGCCGGAGGCGGCCGAGGACCCGATGCTGATGTTCAACCTGACCGATCAGGTGCGGGAGCAGATCCAGCACACGCTTTACAAGCTCCTCGTACAGCGCCGGTCTGTGTTCTTCTGAGTCTTTCTCTGTTGTTCCTGTCTTCCAAATGTCTTCCGATGCGTTCTTCTGGCGTATATGGGCGCGTATAGGCGTGTACGGCTGTGAAAAGGGTGGGCTTCCCGGGAGGAGGCCCACCCTTTGCCGCTTTCTCGCTGCTACTGCTCGCTGTCGCCTTCGATGCCGAGACCGGGGAGGATTCCCGGCAGCAGCGGCGGGAGCGTGACGTCCGCTTCGGGCGTCGGCGATTCCGATCCGCTCTCGGACGGGCCTTCCGAGGTCGAGGTGTTCGGCGGCGAGAGCAGACCGCCGGTGTTGCCGCCGAGCAGGCCTTCCTCCTGGGGTGAGGCGGAGCCGGACCCCGAGCCCGACGGGCCGGGTCCGCCCTCGTCGACGGACTCCTCATGGCCGGAGGACGGCGCGGCCGGGGACGTACGGCCGTCGGTTGAGGTGTGGCCGACGCCGGGTGCGTCCTGAGTGGAGCCGGGGCGGCTCTGCACGCTGCTCTGCGTCTCCGGGGCGCGCGGCAGCAGCGACTCCAGCGGCTCGACCTCCTGCTCTATGGCGTCGAAGACCGAGCTGACCTCATTGCCGACGTCGGTGAGCTGCGCGGGTAGCCGCTCGCGCAGACCGAGCCAGGTGTCGCGGTGTGAGCGGGAGAAGGAGTCGAGGGCGGCGATGGGGCCGATCGAGCCGTCCCGCGCATAGGCGGCGGAGAGCAGCCGATGCCCTTCCGAGGCGTCGTGGCGCATGCCGTTGAGCGCCCGGCGGACCTCGCTCAGCGATTCATGGTCCATATCGCCGGCGCGCCCCCGCTCCATGAGCCGACGGGCTTCGCCGAGGCGGGTCGAGGCGTGGTTGAGGTAGAGCTCGCCGCGGTCGGAGTCGTCGTCCGCCAGGCCGAGCTTGAAGTCCTCCATGCCGCGCTTGAGGCCGTACAGCGAGTCGCCGGGGAGGGCGTCGGAGCTGGCGGCGGCCACTCCGCTGAAGGCTCCCGCGGCCACGCCGACCGTGAGGCCGCCTGCCGCCAGGCCCTTGGACCAGCGGGAGCGCGGCCGCAGCTTGCGGAGCGCCCGATGGGCGCCGCGGCCCGACTGGCGCTGCTCGGGGACCGTGTGGCCCTCGGAAGCGCCGCCTGCGGCGAACATCTCTTCCATGGCGGCCACGAGCCGGGCCCGCTGCACCACTTTGACGTCGGGGTCCAGCTCGGGCTTCGGCAGCTCGCCGAGGCTGGCCGCCAGCGCCAGCAGCCGTCCGTGTTCGGCCCGGCCCACCGGGGCTGCGGCGTCCGACTCCGCGTCCGGCGCCTCGGGTCCCATGGGCTGTTCGGCCGCCCGGTCTTCCAAGGCCTGGGCGAAGGCGTTCGCCCGCCGGTGCGCCGAAACGTTCGCGATCACTGGCGGCACCTCCTCTCGTCATGACGATCGACTCCCCAGGGGATCTGGAAGGTTGCACGCCTTGAACACATCCACACGAATGAGTGAGTGGACGCGGGCAGGGCGTAACCACAGGGAGCCTGCATCCCGCACAACGAGCGGCGCGGCACTTGGGTTACGCGCGAAAGATGATCGGACCAGTGCGTCATCGGGGCGTCACCGACGGTGAGTTGAGGAGTTAGTGAAGGGTGGACATCGGTCGCATGCGGACGGGTAGGTGGCGATGTGATGGTCGGAGGCGGCTCAGCGGGCGTCGTCCGGGAGCAGTCGGGCCAGGGTGCGCACGGCCCGGTATTGGAGGGTTTTGATCGCGCCCTCGTTCTTGCCCATGACCCGGGCCGTCTCGGCGACGGACAGGCCCTGGAGGAATCGCAGAGTCACACACTCCTGCTGCTGCGGGTTGAGCTTGCGGACCGCCTCCAGCAGGGCGGCGTTGGAGAGGGACTCCAGGACGGAGTCCTCGGGGCTGCGCTCGACCTCGTTGGCGTCGAGCATCTCGCCGGTGGTCACTTCCAGGCGGAAGCGGCTGGACTTGAAGTGGTCCGCGACCAGGTTGCGGGCGATGGTGACCAGCCAGGCGCCGAAGTCGCGGCCCTGCCATGTGAAGGTGGAGATGCGGCGCAGGGCGCGCAGGAACGTCTCGCTGGTGAGGTCCTCGGCGGTCGCCTTCCCGCCGACGCGGTAGTAGATATAGCGGTAGACGGTGTCGCTGTACTGGTCGTAGAGGCGGCCGAAGGCATCGGCCTCGCCGGCCTGCGCCCGCTCGACGAGTTCCATCATGCGGGCGCTGTCGCTGTCGGCGTTGGGGCGGCGGGCTGTGGTGGACGTGCCGGCCCCGCCGAGTGCGCCCCGGCCGCGTCTTCCCACAGTTGCCCGGCCGTCGGCCAGGGCATAGCAGGGGGCGGCGGGGCCACCGCTTGCGGCGAGGCGGGGCATGGCGAATGCGGGGACGGCGTACGCGGTGGGGACGAAGCCGCGCAGGCAGTCGAGGACCGTCGCGCGCAGCGTAGCCAGGCCCGAGGCGTCAACCCCGACGTGTGGGTACACGGGACTCCCAGAGGCAGAGCTTCCATCACGTGCAGTGAGGGATCGTTCACCCGTCGTGGGGACAGGTGACGTCCGTCATGCGTCTGAGGAGAATAACGCTTCGTACAGGCAGTGCTACACCCAGTTGCTCAAATCATCGTTTCCGTCGCTTCTGTTACGCCTACGCGGCGGATCAAGTAGCGCATTGTGAACGGTTGTTGATCGAAATACTTCGTGATCTGTCTCATCGGGCGGTCGCTTGTGGCCGCGCGCAGAAAAGAGGACTGGCCGGGGGTGCACGGGGGTAAGGCTCCGAGATTGGCCGCGTGTCAGGGTGCGCTTTCGTACGGGATCAGGGGCGCGGGGGCCGGACACGGGTGCGGGTCCCGGAAAGCGGTTCGCCGGGCCTCTTCGGGCGGGATGCGGCGCGGCGCGCCGACGGGGCGGCACCGGTCGGGAGGCAGGGGCGCGAGCCTGGTGCGTCAGCGTCAGCGTCAGCGTCGGCGGCGGTGCAGCGCAACCGCGGCCGCCGTGCCGCCCGCGAGCGCGCCGACGCCCGCGGCCGCGGGGATGCCGACCTTGGCCGCCTTGCGGCCGGTGCGGTAGTCCCGCAGCCGCCAGTCGCGCTCGCGCGCGTACTTGCGCAGCTTGGCATCCGGGTTGATGGCGTACGGATGGCCGACGAGCGTCAGCATCGGGATGTCGTTGTGCGAGTCGCTGTAGGCCGCACAGTGTGACAGGTCCAGGCCCTCGGCGGCCGACAGGGCCCGCACGGCCTCGGCCTTCGCCGGTCCGTGCAGCGGTTCGCCCACCAGCTTGCCGGTGTAGACGCCGTCGACGGACTCCGCGACCGTGCCGAGCGCTCCGGTCAGCCCGAGGCGGCGGGCGATGATCGTGGCCGTCTCGACGGGGGCCGCGGTCACGAGCCACACCTTCTGCCCCGCGTCCAGGTGGGCCTGGGCGAGGGCGCGGGTGCCGGGCCAGATGCGGTCGGCCATGTACTCGTCGTAGATCTCCTCGCCGATCGTCATCAGCTCGGAGACGCGGTGGCCCTTCACGATGGACAGCGCGCTGTCGCGGGCGTCCTGCATATGCTCCGGGTCCTCGACCCCGGCGAGCCGGAACCAGGTCTGCTGCCAGGCGAAGCGGGCCAGCTCGCGGCGCTGGAAGAACTTGCGCTTGTACAGGCCCCGGCCGAAGTGGAAGAGCGCGGCGCCCTGCATCACCGTGTTGTCGAGGTCGAAGAAGGCCGCGGCGCGCTCGTCCCCGGCCACGGGGAACTCCGGTTCCTCCGCGGCTTCCGCTTCGGCCTCGCGCGCCTGAAGGGCCTGGAGCTCCTCGAGCTCCCGCGACGACTTGCGCGCGGCCTCGGCCGCGGCCTCGCCTGCGAGGACGCTCCGTGCGGTGGCGGAGCGCCTACGGGGGGTGAGCCATCCCAGTGCGGCCATGTGGCGAGCATAGCCAGTCTGTTCGGCAGTTCCCGAGTCGCGGGGATGCGGCGGCGTGAACTCTGCGAGGCGCGTCTGTTAAACGGGTGATTCGGTGCGTACCCGGCAGCGGTTCCCGTGCCCGGTCCGCGCGGGCGGAGAATGGGCGTATGAGTCCTGTGCTGCGGCGTACGAAGAAGAAGGCCGGGGAGCGGCTGGTCACCCTGATCGGGAAGCCGGGGTGTCACCTCTGTGACGATGCGCGGGCTGTGATTGAGGAGGTGTGCGGTGAGACGGGTGCGGTCTGGGAGGAGAAGGACATCACTCAGGACGAGGCGCTGCACCGCGCCTACTGGGAGCAGATTCCGGTTGTCCTGGTCGACGGCGAGCAGCACACCTTCTGGCGCGTGGACGCGGGCCGGCTGCGCCGGGCGCTGGCGGCTTGAGGCGCGTACGGGCCGGGCTCCCAGGGGTCGGGCGCGTATGGTCCGGGCTCTCAGGGGTCGGGC
This sequence comes from Streptomyces chengmaiensis, assembly GCF_029846775.1. Lineage (NCBI taxonomy): Bacteria > Bacillati > Actinomycetota > Actinomycetes > Kitasatosporales > Streptomycetaceae > Streptomyces > Streptomyces chengmaiensis. The sequence goes on along the minus strand of NZ_JARWBG010000067.1, from coordinate 20,340 downwards.
GCGTACGGGCCGGGCGCGTATGGATCCGAGGCGTGCACGGAGCGTGAGCGTCCGTTTCCAGCCCCGCGGGGCAGGTACCCTTGAGGGCGTTTTGCCCGGTTCTCCCTGGCGGGTCGGGGCTCGCTCCGCGGCTCTATCGGAATGCGATGGGCACAGGGCAGAGTGGGAAGTCCGGGGGTGTCATCGTGAGGAGTGTGTACGGCTGTGCCCGCATTGCGTGGTCAACGGGTCGGCGCGGCTCGCGGTTCCAGGAGCGGGCGATCGAATCGCGTGACCCCGGTCACTTTGCTCGGACAAAGCGGACACCATCTTTGTGCACGCGTTCACAAAGACATAGCCTGCATTCGACGGGGCGGTCTTGGGAGACACGGCCGCCTGCAGCCTCGCTCATCCCGCAGGAGCACCGTGGCAACTGGCCGAAATCACCGACCGGCGACTCGTAGCCGAGGAATCCCCGAGGCCACCGTCGCCCGGCTTCCGCTGTATCTGCGCGCCCTGACCGCGCTGTCCGAGCGGTCCGTGCCGACGGTCTCGTCCGAGGAGCTCGCGGCCGCCGCCGGGGTCAACTCCGCCAAGCTGCGCAAGGACTTCTCCTACCTCGGCTCGTACGGGACCCGCGGTGTGGGCTACGACGTCGAGTACCTCGTCTACCAGATCTCCCGTGAGCTGGGGCTGACCCAGGACTGGCCGGTCGTCATCGTCGGCATCGGCAACCTCGGCGCCGCCCTCGCCAACTACGGCGGGTTTGCCTCCCGCGGCTTCCGTGTCGCGGCCCTGATCGATGCCGACCCGGCGATGGCCGGAAAGCCGGTCGCCGGGATTCCGGTGCAGCACACGGACGAGCTTGAGAAGATCATCAACGACAACGGCGTGTCGATCGGCGTGATCGCCACCCCCGCCGGCGCCGCCCAGCAGGTGTGCGACCGGCTCGTCGCCGCCGGAGTCACCTCCATCCTGAACTTCGCTCCCACCGTGCTGTCCGTGCCGGACGGCGTCGATGTGCGCAAGGTCGACCTGTCGATCGAGCTGCAGATCCTCGCCTTCCACGAGCAGCGGAAGGCCGGCGAGGAGTCCGAGGCCGCCGCGGGCGCGCCCGCGCCCGCCGCCACGACGCCTGCCGCGACCGTGCAGACGGAGAACGCCGGGCCGGACGCGGCCGCCGGCCGCAAGGGACCTGACGGGGACATGCCCGCCGTGATGCCGGCATGAGTCTCCTGGTCGTCGGGCTGAGCCACCGCAGCGCACCGGTGAGCGTGCTGGAGCGGGCCTCCCTCGCTGCCGACGCGCAGACCAAGCTCCTCCAGGACACCCTGGCCGCGGAGCCCGCGGTCGAGGCCACCGTCCTGGCCACCTGCAACCGGATCGAGCTGTACGCGGACGTGGACAAGTTCCACGCGGGCGTCGCCGAGCTGTCCACCCTGCTCGCCCGGCACAGCGGCGTCGGGCTGGAGGAGCTCACCCCGTATCTCTATGTGCACTACGAGGACCGGGCCGTCCACCATCTGTTCTCGGTGGCCTGCGGGCTCGACTCGATGGTCGTCGGCGAGGGCCAGGTCCTCGGCCAGATCAAGGACGCCCTCGCTCTCGGCCAGGAGCTGCACACCGCGGGACGGCTGCTGAACGACCTCTTCCAGCAGGCGCTGCGGGTCGGCAAGCGCGCCCACAGCGAGACCGGCATCGACCGGGCCGGGCAGTCGCTCGTCACCTTCGGCCTCGAGCAGCTCGCCGCGGGCGCGCCCGTGGAGGCCTGGGCCAAGGGCAAGCGGGCGCTCGTCATCGGCGCGGGCTCCATGTCGTCGCTCGCCGCCGCCACGCTCGCCCGCGCCGGGGTCGCCGAGATCGTCGTGGCCAACCGGACGCCGAGCCGGGCCGAGCGGCTCGTGGAGATCCTGCGCGAGCCGGGAGGCGCGGGCGTGGACGCGAGCACCGTCGAGATGACGGCGGCCGGCGCCGAGCTGGCCTGTGCCGACGTCGTCGTCTCCTGCACCGGCTCCACGGGCCTCGTGCTGGGCGCGGACGTCATCGCGACGGCCGCCGAGGCCCGGTCGTCCGAGCTGGCGCTGCTCGACCTGGCCATGCCCCGTGACATCGACGCCGCCGCGCACCGGCTCGGCGGGGTGCGCCTCGTCGACATCGAATCCCTCGCCGAGGCGTCCGCCGACGCACCCATGGCCGCAGACGTGGACCAGGTGCGCCGTATCGTCTCCGACGAGGTCGCGGCCTTCGGCGCCGCCCAGCGCGCCGCGCACATCACCCCGACCGTGGTCGCCCTGCGCACCATGGCCGCCGACGTGGTCGCCGGCGAGGTGGCCCGGCTGGAGGGCCGGCTGCCCGGGCTGGACGACAAGCAGCGCGCCGAGATCGCGCAGACCGTGCGCCGCGTCGTCGACAAGTTGCTCCACGCGCCCACCGTGCGCATCAAGCAGCTCGCGAGTGAACCGGGCGGCGCGGGGTACGCGGATGCGTTGCGCACACTCTTCGACCTCGACCCGGAGACGGTCGCCTCCGTCAGCCGGGCCGATCTGAATGACGCCGACGTCAAGAACCGAGGGCGAGTATGACCGAGAGGACCGAGAGGGCTGCCGGCGTCGCGGAGCATGCCGTCCAGGAGAGGCCGCTGCGGCTCGGGACCAGGCGGAGCAAGCTCGCCATGGCCCAGTCCGGGCAGATAGCCCGGGCCGTGCGCGAACTGACCGGACGCGCCGTCGAGCTGGTGGAGATCACCACGTACGGCGACACCTCGCGTGAGCACCTCGCGCAGATCGGCGGCACCGGAGTCTTCGTCACCGCGCTGCGCGACGCGCTGCTCGCGGGCGAGGTGGACTTCGCCGTCCACTCCCTGAAGGACCTGCCGACCACCCAGCCCGAGGAGCTCGCCCTGGCCGCAGTGCCGCCGCGCGAGGACCCCCGGGACGCGCTGGTGGCCCGCGACGGCCTGACCCTGGACCGGCTGCCGCGCGACGCGCGCGTCGGCACCGGGTCGCCGCGCCGGATGGCGCAGCTCAACGCCTATGCGCGCAGCCATGGGCTGCAGATCGAGACGGTGCCGATCCGCGGCAACGTCGACACGCGCATCGGATATGTACGCAGCGGAGAGCTGGACGCCGTGGTGCTCGCCGCGGCCGGCCTCAGCCGCATCGGCAGGATCGACGAGGTGACCGACTTCCTCTCGGTCGACTTCGTGCTGCCCGCCCCCGGCCAGGGGGCCCTGGCGATCGAGTGCCCTGCGTCGAACGCAGACCTCGTCGCCGCGCTCGCCGAGCTCGACGACCCGTACACCCGGGCCGCCGTGACCGCCGAGCGCGCCCTGCTCGCCGCCCTGGAGGCCGGATGCAGCGCACCTGTGGGCGCGCTGGCCGATCTGTCGGGCGACGGCCGAGTTGTCAACGAAATGCGCCTGCGCGGCGTTGTCGGCACGACCGACGGCGCGACGCTGGTGCAGCTGTCCACCACCGGTCCCGTACCCACGTCGCACGGCGACGCCGTCGCGCTTGGCCGCGAGCTCGCGTCCGAGATGCTCGCCAAGGGTGCGGCCGGTCTTATGGGGGAGCGAGTTCTTTGAGCCCCACCACCGTCCCGAACCACCCGGCCCCTCCCGCATACGGGCACGGCCACGGGCATGTCACCTTCCTCGGGGCAGGCCCGGGCGACCCCGGTCTGCTGACGCTGCGCGCCGTGGAGGCGCTCGCGGGCGCGGACGTGCTGATCGCCGAGCCGGATGTGCTCGACGTCGTGCGCGGCCATGCGCGCGCGAACGTGAGCACGCCCGAGCTGACGGCTTCTGACGAGGCGTCAATTGCCGTCGGAGTCCCCGCCCTCAGGGATGCGGCCAATCTTGTCATGGAGGCCGCGCGGGGCGGCAAGCGGGTCGTCCGTGCGGTGACCGGCGACCCGGGGCTCGACGGCAACGCGGGCGAGGAGATGCTCGCCTGCGCCGCCGAGGGCATCCCCTTCGAGGTGGTGCCCGGCATCGCGGCGGCGGTCGGCGTGCCCGCGTACGCGGGTGTGCCGCTGCGGGACGCGCAGGGCGCGGACGTCCGCTTCGTGGACGCCCGCACCGCGAGCGACCGCTGCTGGACCGAGGTCGGCGCGTCCGACGGGACCGTCGTCGTGTCCGCCACGCTGGAGACGGTGGCCGGCGCCGCGGGGGAGCTCGTCTCGGCCGGGCGCAAGCCGGACACCCCGCTGACCGTGACCGTCGCCGGCACGACCACCCGGCAGCGGACGTGGACCGCGACCCTCGGCACCATCGCCCAGGTCTTCAAGCAGGGCAAGGTCCTGCCCTCCCCGGAGGGCCACCGCCCGGTGATAGCCGTGGTCGGCGAGCGCAGCGCCCCGGCGCAGCGCGACCAGCTCGCGTGGTTCGAGTCCAAGCCGCTCTTCGGCTGGAAGGTGCTTGTTCCGCGCACCAAGGAGCAGGCCGCGTCGCTCTCCGACCAGCTCCGCTCGTACGGCGCCGTGCCACACGAGGTGCCGACCATCGCCGTCGAGCCGCCGCGCACCCCGCAGCAGATGGAGCGGGCGGTCAAGGGGCTCGTCACCGGACGGTACGAGTGGATCGCCTTCACCTCCGTCAACGCGGTCAAGGCCGTGCGCGAGAAGTTCGAGGAGTACGGGCTCGACGCGCGCGCCTTCGCCGGGATCAAGGTCGCGGCGGTCGGCGAGCAGACCGCGAAGGCCCTTGTCGACTTCGGCGTCAAGCCGGACCTGGCGCCCAGCGGGGAGCAGAGCGCGGCGGGCCTCCTGGAGGACTGGCCGCCCTACGACCCCGTCTTTGACCCGATCGACCGGGTCTTCCTGCCGCGCGCCGACATCGCCACCGAGACGCTGGTCGCCGGGCTGATCGAGCTCGGGTGGGAGGTCGACGACGTGACCGCCTACCGCACCGTCCGGGCGTCGCCGCCGCCAGCGGAGACACGCGAGGCGATCAAGGGCGGCGGCTTCGACGCCGTGCTCTTCACCTCGTCCTCGACCGTGCGGAACCTGGTGGGCATCGCAGGCAAGCCGCACAACGTGACCGTCATCGCCTGCATCGGCCCCGCGACCGCGAAGACCGCGGAGGAGCACGGGCTGCGGGTGGACGTCCTGTCGCCGGAGCCGTCGGTGCACAAGCTGGCGGAGGCGCTGGCGGAGTTCGGCGCGAAGCGCCGCGACGCGGCGAAGGAGGCGGGGGAACCGATCCTCCGCCCGAGCGAGAAGCGGCCGGGCGGGCGGCGTCGGCGAGCGACGACGTAGCGTCTGCGGGGGCCTTGCCTCCGCGCGCCCTCGGCCGCTCTGGGCGGGCCCGTGCCCCTGCGGGGTGCGGGCCCTTTCCAGCTACCCGCCCTTTCTGCGTGTGGGGGCTTCCCCTCCCGCACCCCCTGTGCGGTGGTGCGCGCCGTGGCTTCTCCGACGGGCCAGCCCTGAGCAGGGTGGGGTTTTTTAAGGCTCCCCGGGCAGACCCTGCGGGGTGCCGGTGCTTCCCACGGGGTGCGGGTCCATTCCCACGGGGTGCCGGTGCTTCCCACAAGGTGTCGGCGCTTTCCCACCCTCCCCGCCTTGGAGTGCGGGGGCCGGAAGGGGGGCGGGCGGGAGAGAAGGGCACCGGGCCGCTCCCGCGGGGGTGGCCGTACCGCCCCGGGCCCCGTACGCCGCCCGGTAGCGTGGGGTCATGACTTCGTACGGTTCCTTCCCCGGCACCCGCCCCCGCCGGCTGCGGGTCACCCCGGTCATGCGGCGCATGGTCGCCGAGACCCGGCTGCACCCGGCCGATCTGATCCTGCCCGCATTCGTGCGGGAGGGCATAGGGGAGCCGGCGCCGATCGGCGCGATGCCGGGGGTGGTGCAGCACACGCGGGACACGCTGCGGAAGGCCGCCGTGGAGGCGGCGGAGGCCGGGGTCTCCGGGATCATGCTCTTCGGGGTGCCCGAGGAGGCGAAGAAGGACGCGGCGGGCACCGCCGGCACGGACCCGGACGGCATCCTCCAGGTCGCGATCCGCGATGTGAAGGCCGAGGTCGGCGACGCGCTGGCGGTGATGTCGGACCTGTGCCTGGACGAGTACACGGACCACGGCCACTGCGGCGTCCTGGACGAGCGCGGCCGCGTCGACAACGACGCCACGCTGGAGCGCTACGCCGAGATGGCCCAGGTCCAGGCGGACGCGGGCGTGGACGTCGTCGGCCCCAGCGGCATGATGGACGGGCAGATCGGGGTCGTCCGCGACGCGCTGGACCAGACCGGCCACGAGGACGTGGCGATCCTCGCGTACACGGCGAAGTACTCGTCGGCCTTCTACGGCCCGTTCCGGGAGGCGGTCGGCTCCTCGCTGCGCGGCGACCGCAAGACGTACCAGCAGGACCCGGCGAACCTGCGCGAGTCGATGCGGGAGCTGGCGCTGGACCTCGAAGAGGGCGCCGACATGGTGATGGTCAAGCCCGCCGGCCCGTATCTGGACGTCCTGGCGAGGATCGCGGACGCCGTGGACGTGCCGGTCGCGGCGTACCAGATCTCCGGCGAGTACGCGATGATCGAGGCCGCGGCGGAGAAGGGCTGGATCGAGCGGGACAAGGCGATCCTGGAGGCGCTGACCGGCATCCGCCGGGCGGGCGCGAAGATGATCCTGACGTACTGGGCCACGGAGGCCGCGCGCTGGCTGAGGTAGCCGGTGATGCCGCGGGCCGGGGAGTCGGGCGGTTCCGCTTCCCCGGCCCGCGGTGCGTCCAGCGGCTCAGCAGTAGAGATTTGAGCCGGTGGACGTGCCCAGGATCTGGGTGAACTGGCGGAACTTGTTCACCCGTGACTGCACCTGGCCCGGGTTGCCTCCGTTGCACTCCAGGCTGCCGTTGATCGCGCGGATCGTCTCGCCGAACCCGCGGTCGTTGACGATGGCGTTGTGCGCGGTCATGGTGCCGGGACCGGTCTGGGTGTTCCAGTACCAGAGCGCCGTCTTCCAGGCGACCGCCGCGTCACGCTCGACGAGCCAGGGGTTGTTCAGCAGATTCAGCCCGAGGGCGTCGCCCGCGGCCTTGTAGTTGAAGTTCCAGCTGAGCTGGATCGGCCCGCGGCCGTAGTACGCCGCCTGGCCGGCCGGGCAGCCGTATGGCCGGCCCCAGTCGCAGTAGTGCGGGTAGTTGGCCGTGTTCTGCTCCACGATGTGGACCAGTCCGCCGGTCTCGTGCGAGACGTTGGCGAGGAAGGCCGCCGCCTCGCGCTTCTTGACCGTGTCGCTTCCGGTGTTGGCAAAGCCGGGGTACGAGCTGAGCGCGGCCTTCAGCCCGGAGTACGTGTAGAAGCCGTTCCGGCTCGGGAACATCTGGTTGAACTGCGCCTCGCTGACGACGAATCCGGACGGGTCGGGATTGCCGCCCCCGCCGTCGCCAGAGCAGTTGTACGGGTCCCAGTACCAGGTGGAGATCGTCGGGCTGTAGCCCGGGTTGTCGTGTTCGGCTATGTAGTAGCCGCCGTTGTATCTGACAACGTTGCCAGTGGTGTACCAGACGCCCTGCCGCCAGTCGGGCGCGGTGTCGCAGACACCGGCCGCGGCGGAGCCGACGGCTGTGGCGGAGGGGGTGAAGACCGCGGTCAGCCCGCTGGCGACGAGGGCCGCGAGCAGGAGGGGGATGATGCGCCGTCTCAGCACTCGATCACTCCTTGATGTCAACGGCCGTGCCCGGGGAGGGGGTTGAGCTACCGGGCCCGGCCGCGGTGGGGGGTGTGACGGTAGCTAAGCGCGTTGACGTGATCCAGTCAATGGTATAGGCCAATTTTGACCAAGGGTCAGTAGCGGAGATGAGCCGGGCATGCCCCATTCGGCAGAAGTCCGCTGGCCATGGGAGGCGCCGGCGGCAAGGCTCGGAGGCGTACACACCGACACCAGGAGGACGCCGTCATGGAGATGCCCATCGTCAACCAGTGCGACGTCGAGGACTGCGCCTACAACCGGGACAGCGCCTGCCACGCCCTGGCCATCACCGTCGGCGATACGCGGCATCCCCACTGCGACACCTTCTTCACCGCATCGGCCAAGGGCGGCGACCCGTCTGCCACCGGCCGGGTCGGCGCCTGCAAGGTGTCCGACTGCCGGCACAACACCGACTACGAATGCCGCGCCCCCGGCATCGCCGTCGGCTACCACCAGAGCGACATCGACTGCCTGACCTACGCGCCTGCCTGAGTCAGTCCCACCAGAAGGTCCAGCGGTCCCCGTCGAGCAGCTCCTTGGCGTAGGCGTCGAGGCTGCCCGAGCCCTGCCAGACGTTGTCCGGGCAGAAGGCGTGATGCTCGGCGGCGATGGCGCGAGCGTCGGGGAGAGTGCGGGGCGGGGCCGCGACGGAGAGCTCCAGGCAGTCGAAGGACAGCCCGATCACCCGTATGCCGAACCTGTCCTCCCAGGAGCGGAGGACCGCGCAGAGCACGTCCGTCTCCGCGTGGTTGCACGGGCCTGTCCAGCCGAGGGCGTACGGGATGTCAGCGGACCGGGCGGCCGGGACGAGCCCCGCGCGGGGGTCGGGGAAGTGCGGGGAGAGGGCGGGATCGAGGAGCGTCGCGGCGACGCGGGCGGCGGCGTCGTCCGGGTCCGTCTCGAACGGCCGCGCGGGCGCGAGGCCCGGCCAGCCGCCGTAGCGGTCCTCGCCGTGCGCGTCGTCATCGGAGCGTACGGACCACCACAGCTCGGCGAGCACCGTCTCGGCGTCATGGTCGTCCGGATCGGACACGGCCTCCGGGGACAGGTCCCGGTCCCAGGCGGGCGTCCGCCCCGGGCCGTCCGACAGCAGGACGGGATACATGCCGGCAGCCTGCTGGGCGCGCTGGAGCTGCGGCCAAGTCTGCGGCTGCGCGGGCTCGTTCGCGTACCAGAACGACGGGCGTACGCGTACGGCGCCGGGCTGGAGGTCGAGCCCCAGCGCGTTCGGGTTGATCACCATGTGGCGACCATAGGGGCCGCCACTGACAATTCAGCCGACGTGCGAGGTGAACGCCGCCCAGGCGGAGGGGGTGAGGGTGAGCGTGGGGCCCTCGGGGGCCTTGGAGTCCCGGACGTGGACGGTGGTGGGGTGGGCGGCGACCTCGACGCACTCGCCGCCCTCTTCGCTGCTGTAGCTCGACTTCCGCCAGGCGTAGGCGACTTCGAGGCACTCGCCGCCGTCGCTGCCGCTGTAGCTCGACTTGAACCACTCAAGTGTGGTGCTCATTGCTCTCCCAGCAGCTGATCCAACAGGTTCTTCGTCTGCTCGAGGTTCAGTGCCTGCGTTCGCAGCATTGCATACTTCCTGGTAAGTGCTCCCACCTTGTCTGGTTCGGCGACGAGCTGGATGCCGCGCTGTGTCTCGGCATACGCGACATGGTGATCGTCCGGAGTCTCGAGGATGATGAACGGGCCGTTGAGGCCTGCGTGGGCGCACAGCCCGAGCGGCAGGATCTGAAGCGTGATGAACGGAAGGTCGGCGCAGGACCTGAGATGCCGGAGGGTCTCCGCGTATACCTCGTCGCCGCCAATGCGGTCCCGGACGACTGTCTCCGAAATGATGAAGCTGATCGCGGGCGGGACCTTGCGGCGGAGGATGTCCTGGCGGGCCAGCCGCTCCGCCAGCCTCTCACTCAGGACTTCGTCGTTGTAGGCGGGAACCCTGCAGCGGAAGACAGCCCGGGCGTAGTTCTCCGTCTGGAGCAGGCCCGGAAGCACCTGGTTCTCGTACCACGAGATGGCGATCGCTTCGCGCTCGAGGTCTATGAACTGCTCCATCCGCGTCGGATAGAGGTCCACCTCCGGGAGGTTGTCCACCGCCGTCTCCAACGCCCCCTTCGTGTCCAGAATCCGGTCCATCAGCCTGGCGAGATCCGGCTTCAGGGCCCGTCGTCCCACTTCGATCGAGGAGATCGTCTCCACATGGAGCCTGACCCGCTCCGCCAGTTCCCTCTGTGTGAGGCCCGCCGCCTCCCGGAATCGGGCGACCAGTGCGCCCACGAGCTTCATGGCCGACGCGTTCTTGGGGCGTCGCTTCTTGGAGTGCATGACCTGTCAACTCCCCGTACACGGTGGAAGGTCATGCCCGGTCCACCCGTACCAAAATTCTGTACGGGTGGACGGAGCGGCCGAGACGAGCGGCTCAGACTCCAAGCGCAGCGCGGCCCGCGAGGACGACGCCGGTGTGGTGGGCGACCCGCGCGCCGAGGTGTTCGGCTGTGGCGAGGTCGGCCTTGTGGACCGACTCCACCGGGAGGTCGGCCGGTGTGGTCGCGGCCGCGCCGCTGAAGTAGCCGAGGCGGTTGAGGTCGTTCTCGCTGCCGGTGCTGGTGTACCAGCCCGGGGGCAGACCGAGGTTGACCCAGTTCATCTGGTGCTGGGCGGCGAGCGTGGCGAAGTAGGCGAGGGTGGAGTGCTTGTCGCCGGACTTGCAGGCGGAGTTTGTGAAACCCGCGGCCGTCTTGTCCTTCCATGCCTGGGCCTGCCAGCGCTTGCTGGTCGCCTCGGCGAAGGCGTGGAAGTCGCCCGAAGCGGTGCCCATATAGGTGGGTGAGCCGAAGACGATCGCGTCGGCCGTGTCGAGGGCGTGCCACTGCTCAGCGGTGACATCGCCGACTTGGATCATCGTGACCTCGGCGCCGGCGGCGGCCGCGCCGGTTCTGACCGCCTGGGCCAGCCGCTCGGTGTGACCGTGGCCGGAGTGGTAGGCGATGGCTATGCTCGGCTTGCGAGTCATGGGTGAATACCTTGTCTGATCTCGGTCTCGGTCTTGGTCTCGGTGGCTGTCGATGTGGGTGTGCACTGCTCGGCGGAGGGGCCGTCACCCCGCGGGCGGCGTGAACGCCTCGCGCCGCCGCTGGACCACGGGGCGGATTGCGCACTCCGCCGAATGGTCGTTGATCAGGCCCATGGCCTGCATGAACGCGAATGCCGTGGTAGGTCCGACGAAACGCCAGCCGCGGCGCTTGAGGTCTTTCGACAGCGAGATCGATGCGGGCGAGACGGATACGGTCTGAGGTTTGGGCAGTTCTTCAGGCGCGGGCTCGTAGCGCCAGACGAACCGTGCCAGAGACCCTTCCTCGTCGAGGAGTTCCTCGGCGCGCCGCGCGTTGTTGACGACGGCCTCGATCTTGCCGCGGTGCCGCACGATGCCCGGGTCCTGGAGGAGCCGTTCGACGTCGTGCTCGGTGAAGCGGGCGATGCTGGGGATGTCGAAGCCCGCGAAGGCGGTACGGAAATTCTCTCGCTTGACGAGGATCGTGCGCCAACTGAGCCCGGACTGGAAACCCTCCAGACACAGCTTCTCGAACAGCCGGCGGTCGTCGTCGACGGGGAAGCCCCACTCGGTGTCGTGGTAGGCCGGGAACTCCGGTGCGGCGCGGCTCCACGCGCACCGAGGCGCTTCGGGTCCGGGCAGGTCTGCGGTCATCTCGGTCTGTCCTTGCGTGACGGCTCAGGCGAGCAGGAACTTCAGCCGGTCGTCTGCCAGCCACGGGGCGATCTCGACGATCTCCGAGCTGACGATGGACTCGACGACGAAGGGGTCGGCCGCGACGCGGCGCTCAAGGTCCTCCAGCGATGTGCCGTCGGCCAGGATCGCGCCGCCGAGTCCCGGGTTGATGCTTCCGACCAGCAGGAAGACCCCGTCGTCCACACCGCGCTTGATCCATTCCTTGTGGTCTGCCATGTGCTGCTCGGCAGCGGCCTTGTTGTCGGAGAACCGCAGCAGAACCATGAACATGTGGTGCCTCTCGGTTGGTTGAAATGGATGAGTCAGACGTTCGCCGGGCCGACGGCGTCTTCGTTTCCGGCGTGCCGGGCGGTCTCCGGGTTCGCGGCATAGGCGCTCAGCCAGTCGTGCATGCGCTGGACCTCGCGACGGATGAAGTCCTCGTCCTGGAAGGCGTGTGCGAGCGTGGCGACGCCCTGGCTGAAGGCCAGGACGTGCATGGCCAGGGCGTCGGCCTCCGCCTCGTGCCCCAACAGCACGAACTGCCGGCGCAGCCACTCCCGGAAAAGCGTGAACAGATCGCCGGCGTCGTTGAGCGCGGGGTGGCCGAGTTTGGCCAGCTCCGTGGTCAGGGTGCCCACGGGGCAGCCGTAGTTCTGGATGTCGGCGCGGTTCGTCACGACGATCTCGATGAACCTGCCGATGCGGCCGACGGGGTCGGGCTCATCGGCCTCCCACTGCTCCAGCATCCGCCGTCTGTCGTCGAGCCGTGCGGCGATGACCGCTGTGAGGATGTCGTCCTTGGACTTGAAGTGGTAGTAGAAGTTCCCTCGCGAGATGCGTACGGTCTCGGCGATCGCCGCGAAGGACGTGTGCTCGTAGCCCTGCCGGTAGAACAGCCGATCGGCCGCCTCGACGATATGCGCCCGGGTGGTCGCACCGCCCACTGTCACCCCTCCTCGGTGTCGCCTTGTCATACGGAGCATCTCTAGGACGTCCGTCCTAGAAAGAGCCTAGGACACTCGTCCTATTGCGTGTCAAGCAAGGATTGGGAGATCGGGAGGACAGCGGGTTCCGCGCCTCGGCGGCGCGTGGCGATCAGCAGGCGGGCGGCGCACCCTGGAGATGGGTATCGCTGGAGGTGACCGTGATGCAGACGCTGGTCGGATGGCACATCGACATGGAGTTCCGCGAGGACGGCGACCGTACGCGGGCGGCGGCGCTGGTCAGGCTCGGTGACGGTACGGAGTACCGCGGGCACGGCGCGGCCAGCCGGCATCCTTCGGATCCGCCGCAGTTGCGCGTGGGGGAGGAGATCGCAGGTGCGCGGGCGATGATGGATCTCGCCTCGCAGCTACTGCAGAAGGCGCACAAGGAGATCGACGAGGTGAGCGGCAGGACCTCCCACCCGCTGAGGTAGGAACCGGTTCCATAACGCCGCCGGGCCTGTGAGCAGCGCTCACAGGCCCGGCGGAGGTGGTGCGGTCAGAGCCGCTCGGGCGTGCGGATGCCCAGCAGGGCCATGCCCTGGTGGAGCGTGCGGGCCGTGATGTCGCAGAGGAAGAGGCGGTTCTCGACCTGGGCCGGGGTGTCCGCCTTCAGCACCGGGCACTCCGAGTAGAAGGTCGTGTAGAGGGACGCCAGCTGGTAGAGGTACGCGGCCAGCTTGTGCGGCTCGAACGCGGCCGCGACCTCCGCGACCGTCTCGCCGAACTGGTCGATGTGCAGGCCGAGCGCACGCTCGGCCGGGGCCAGCGCCAGCTCCGGGTGGGCCGCCGGCTTGGCGTCGCCGGACTTGCGGAGGATGGACTGGATACGGGCGTACGCGTACTGGAGGTACACGGACGTGTCGCCGTTGAGCGAGACCATCTGGTCCAGGTCGAACTTGTAGTCCCGGGCGGCGGACGTGGACAGGTCCGCGTACTTCACCGCGCCGATGCCGACCTGCGCGCCCCGCTCGGCGATCTCCTCCTCCGTGAGGTCCTGGGCCTTCTCGCGGACGACCGCGGAGGCCCGCTCGACCGCCTCGTCGAGCAGGTCGACCAGCCGGACCGTCTCGCCCTCACGGGTCTTGAACGGCTTGCCGTCCTTGCCGAGGACCGTGCCGAAGGCGAGCTGGACGGCCTTGACGTCGCCGTTCAGCCAGCCGGCGCGGCGGGCCGTCTCGAAGACCATCTTGAAGTGGAGGGACTGCCGGGCGTCCACCACGTACAGGAGCGTCGACGCGCCCAGGTTCCGCACCCGGTCGCGGATCGCGGACAGGTCGGTGGCGGCGTAGCCGAAGCCGCCGTTCGACTTCTGCACGATCAGCGGGACGGGCTGCCCGTCCGGGCCCTTGACGTCGTCGAAGAAGACGCAGAGCGCGCCCTCGGAGCGGACCGCGACGCCCGACTCCTCCAGCAGGCGGCAGGTCTCGGCGAGCATGTCGTTGTACCCGGACTCGCCGACGATGTCCGGGTCGTCGATCTGCATGTCGAGCTTGTCGAAGACCGAGTAGAAGTAGATCTTCGACTCGTCGACGAACCGCTGCCACATCGCCCGGGTCTCCGGGTCGCCCGACTGGAGGGCGACCACCCGGTCCCGGGAGCGGGCCTTGAACTCCTCGTCGGAGTCGAACAGCGCCCGCGAGGCCTTGTAGAGCCGGTCGAGGTTGGACATGGCCTCCTCGCCGGAGACGGCGGAGTCGTCCTTGTGGTCCAGCTCGTGCGGGTGCTCGACCAGATACTGGATGAGCATGCCGAACTGGGTGCCCCAGTCGCCGATGTGGTGGCGCCGGACCACCTTCTCGCCGGTGAACTCCAGGATCTCGACCATCGCCGCGCCGATCACGGCCGAGCGGAGGTGCCCGACGTGCATCTCCTTCGCCACGTTCGGCTGGGCGTAGTCGATGACCGTGGTGCCCGGCTCGTCCGCGTACGGAACGCCGAGCCGGCTGTCCGCGGCGCGCGCCGCCAGGGTCTCGACGATCGCCTGGTCGGAGACGGTGATGTTGAGGAAGCCGGGTCCTGAGACCTCGACGTCCTTCAGGACGGCGCCGGAGTCGAGCGCGCCGACGACCTTGGCCGCCAGCTCGCGAGGGTTGCCCTTGAGCTGCTTGGCGAGCGCCAGGATGCCGTTGGCCTGGAAGTCTGCCCGGTCGCTTCGTCGCAGCAGGGGGTCCGCGGAACCGGCCTCCGGCAGAGCTGCCGAGAGGGCGTCCGCGAGGCGCTGCTGCACGGTCGAAGCGAGGGAAGGGACCGAGGCCATGAGCTTCCGTTCCTGTTGTGGGTGTGTGTGTCCGTGTCGGCTGTCAAGTGTCCCATGGGCCGTGAGCAACCTGGGACAGAGTTTTCCCGTCCCCGTCTGGGAGAATGGCTAACGCCAGCATCCACAGAACAAGATCAAGCATTTGAGGACGTGCCGATCGTGGCTCAGAGCAGCACCGAGACCGACTGGGTCTCCCGTTTCGCGGACGACGTGATCGCAGAGTCGGAGCGACGCGCGCCCGGGAAACCGGTCGTGGTCGCCTCGGGCCTGTCGCCGTCCGGCCCGATCCACCTGGGCAATCTGCGCGAGGTGATGACCCCGCACCTGGTCGCCGACGAGGTCCGGCGGCGCGGCTACGAGGTCCGGCACCTGATCTCCTGGGACGACTACGACCGGTACCGCAAGGTTCCGGCGGGCGTCGAGGGCGTCGACGACTCCTGGGCGGAGCACATCGGCAAGCCGCTGACCTCCGTGCCCGCCCCGGCCGGCTCCCCGCACCCGAACTGGGCCGAGCACTTCAAGGCCGCCATGGTCGAGTCCCTGGCCGAGCTGGGCGTGGAGTACGACCCGATCAGCCAGACCCGGCAGTACACCACGGGCGCCTACCGCGAGCAGATCCTGCACGCCATGAGGCGCCGGGCGCAGATCGACGGCATCCTCGCCCAGTACCGCACCAAGAAGGCTCCCGCGAAGAAGTCGCAGAAGCCGGTCGACGAGGCGGAGCTGGAGGCGGCCGAGGGCTCGGGAGCGGCCGGCGAGGACGACGGCAGCGGCGGCTCCGCCGGGTACTTCCCGTACAAGCCGTACTGCGGCCAGTGCGAGAAGGACCTGACGACCGTCTCCTCGTACAACGACGACACGACCGAGCTGACGTACGTCTGCACGGCGTGCGGCTTCGGCGAGACCGTGCGGCTGAGCGAGTTCAACCGCGGCAAGCTCGTCTGGAAGGTCGACTGGCCGATGCGCTGGGCGTACGAAGGCGTGATCTTCGAGCCCAGCGGGGTCGACCACTCGTCGCCGGGATCGTCGTTCGTGGTCGGCGGGCAGATCGTGCGCGAGGTCTTCGACGGAGTGCAGCCCATCGGGCCGATGTACGCGTTCGTCGGCATCTCCGGCATGGCGAAGATGTCCTCCTCGCGGGGCGGCGTGCCCACCCCCGCCGACGCGCTGAAGATCATGGAGGCGCCGCTGCTGCGCTGGCTGTACGCGCGCCGCAAGCCCAACCAGTCCTTCAAGATCGCCTTCGACCAGGAGATCCAGCGGCTCTACGACGAGTGGGACAAGCTGGAGGCCAAGGTCGCTGGGGGCACCTCCCAGGCCGGAGGCTCGGTGCTGCCCGCGGACGCGGCCGCCCACTCGCGCGCCGTGCGCACGGCCGCCGGCGAGCTGCCGAAGACGCCGCGCCCGCTGCCGTACCGGACGCTGGCGTCCGTCGTGGACATCACCGCGGGACATGACGAGCAGACGCTGCGCATCCTCAGCGACCTCGACCCGGCCAATCCGCTGACCTCGCTGGACGAGGCCCGGCCGCGGCTCGACTGCGCCGAGAACTGGATCACCACCCAGGTCTCGGCGGAGGCGCGCACCATCGTCCGCACCGAGCCGGACGCCGAGCTGCTCGCCTCGCTGGACGACGAGGCGCGCCAGTCGCTGCGGCTGCTGCTGGACGGACTGGACACGCACTGGTCCCTGGACGGGCTCACCACGCTCGTCTACGGCGTGCCGAAGGTGATGGCGGGCCTGGATCCGGACGCCAAGCCCACGCCCGAGCTGAAGGTCGCCCAGCGGTCCTTCTTCGCGCTGCTGTACCGGCTGCTCGTGAGCCGTGACACCGGGCCGCGGCTGCCGACGCTGCTGCTCGCGGTGGGTGCGGACCGGGTGCGCAAGCTCCTGGCCGTGTAGGCGGTGTTCGGGGGCTCCGCCCCCGGACCCTCCGGGGGCGCGGGGCCGGCCCCCGCGCCTGGTACGGCCTTCGGCCGCGTCCTCGATTGCCGGACGGGCTGGATAGATCCGGCCTCGCCGGCGATTGAGGCGAGGGGGTTCGGGGGGACCCCGTGAACGGGGTCCGGGGCGGAGCCCCGGTTACGGAAAGACGCGCGCCGACGGCCCCACCGGCGATCAGGCGATGTGCTCGGCCTCCAGGTCCGCCTGGTAGCGGTTGCGGAACTCGGGCAGCAGCTTGCGCAGCAGGCTGGAGCTGCGCGGGTGGGTGACGCCGTGCACGTCCGTCAGCAGTATGTCGAGCTGGTCGTTGCTGGGGAACGCGCCGTACTGGTCCACGTACTGACGGAACACCGGATACGCCTGCTCGGCGAAGTACCCGTCCTCCTCGGGGAGCGGGCCCTGGACGGGCAGCTCCTCGGGGTGCGGGGCCGGGCCCTGGGGGACGGGGACGGCGGTGGGCTCCAGGCCCTCGATGTACGTGGGGTTGTAGGCGCTCTCGTACGCCTCCTGGTACGCCTCCTGAGGCAGGTGCTGGGCCGCGAACCAGGGGCTGTCATGGGTGACGGGGCCGCTGTCCTGCGTCTGCTCCTGGGCCTGCCGGGGCTGGGGCTGCTGCACGGCGGGCGCCTCGGGCCCGGGCCCCGGTGCGGGCGCCGGCTCCGGTTCCCGGCCGGCCTGGGTCTCGGGCGAGCGCTCGGGCGCGGCTGCGGGCAGTTCCTCGCGGCGCTCAGGGGCCTTCGTCAGCTCGGCGTGAGGCTGCGTCGCCGGCGCCGTCCGGGCCGTCTGGGCGGTCTCGACGACGGGGTTCGGCGGCAGCAGCACCGGGTCCACCCCGGCCGCCGACAGACCGGCGGCGGCCGTATCGGCCAGCGGCACGCCGTACTTCGCCAGCCGCAGCGGCATCAGGGCCTCCACCGGGGCCTTGCGCCGCCAGGCGCGTCCGTAGCGCGCCTGAAGGCGGGCCTGGTAGATCATCCGGTCCTGCTCCAGCTTGATGACCTGCTCATAGCTGCGCAGCTCCCACAGCTTCATCCGCCGCCACAGCCGGAAAGTGGGGATGGGCGAGAGCAGCCAGCGGGTGAGGCGTACGCCCTCCATGTGCTTGTCGGCCGTGATGTCGGCGATCCGGCCCACGGCGTGGCGCGCCGCCTCCACGGAGACGACGAACAGGACCGGGATCACCGCGTGCATGCCGACGCCCAGCGGATCGGGCCAGGCGGCCGCGCCGTTGAAGGCGATCGTCGCGGCGGTCAGCAGCCAGGCGGTCTGGCGCAGCAGCGGGAAGGGGATGCGGATCCAGGTCAGGAGCAGATCGAGGGCGAGCAGGACGCAGATGCCCGCGTCGATGCCGATCGGGAAGACCAGAGAGAAGTCCCCGAAACCTTTCTGCTCGGCGAGCTCGCGCACCGCCGCATAGGAACCCGCGAAGCCGATCGCCGCGATGATCACCGCACCGGTGACCACCACGCCGACGAGTATGCGGTGTGTGCGTGTCAGCTGCATCGCGGCCACCCGCGATCCCCTCCCGTCAACCGAATCCAGCGGGCAAAGCCTGACACACGGCTGCGGAGCCCGTGCCTTCGGGGAGCGACGGGCTCCGGAACTCCGGTTCGGCGGGCGCCGGGCTGCGGCCGGACTGCCGCCGGGTCACTGCTTGTTGGCGGCGTCCTCCGAGGGCTTCGCCGAAGGCTCGTCCGAAGGCTTGGGCGAGTTGTTCTTGTCGTCGGCCGCGCCGCCGCCCTTGTTGGCGTCGGCGACCGCTGCCACCGCTTCCTTGGCCGCCTTCAGGGCGCTCTTCGTCATGGCCTCGACGGAGGGGCTCTTCGCGCCGCCGTACCCCGCGCCGTTGTAGCTGACGGTGATCACGGCGTTCTCCGTGCGGGCCACGACCACGGCGTAGGTGAAGTCCTCGTCGGTCTTGTTGAGCGTGTAGTTGACGACCGTGGCCGCGTTGCCGACGCCGGAGGCCGGAGACGTCTTCACGTTCTTCGCGCCCTCGGTCGCCTTGGCCTTGTCGATCTCCTTGGCGTAGTTCTCCTCCGCGCGCTGCTGCCCGCTGACGCCAAGGGCCTGCTGGGAGTCGTAGCGCAGCAGGGAGACGTCCAGCCAGCGGTAGTCGGAGCCCTTGACGCCCTTGTCGTCCAGGGCGTTCCAGGCGCAGTGGCCGCTGATGGAGGTGTCCGACGACTTGCCCGCCTTGCCGGCCGCACTCGCCTCCGGCACCAGTTCCTTGATCGTCTTCTCGGATATCGTCTTGCAGGGGTCTGGCAGTCCGGCGAACTTCGCAGGGGCGACGGCCGGCGTCTTCGCCGTCTCGGGGGAGGTCGAGGCGGCCGACTGCTGCTGCCCGCCCTTGTCCTTGCCCGAGTCGGCGGAGCCGCCGTCGGAGTCCGAAGAGCAGCCGACGACGACGAGCATGGCCGGGGCGGCTGCGGCTGCGGCGATGATGCGGGTGAGTCGCGGAGCTGAACGGTGCATGGTTCCTTCAGTCGATCGTCGTACTGGAGTTCGTGCAGGGGTGCGGGCGGGCCGGAATCGACACGGTACGCGGGCCGGGGCCGCGGCGGGGCCGGTCCGCTCGGCTCGTTCCTCGCTCACGTCCGGCTCACTCCTCGAACTGGTCGACGAGCCTGCGGGCCAGGTTCTGCGCTCTGTCCTGCATTTCCTCGCGGCTCGGAGCCGCCGCGGACGGCGCGGACTGCTCCGTGTACCGGATGGTCACGATCACGTTCGATGTGCGGAACACCACGCTGACGGTGCGGCGGTGGGCGGCTCCGCCGGCCCCGCCGAGAGCGTCGTCGATGAACGCGGCGTCCCCCAGGCCGTCGAGGATGCGCGGTTGGAGGCCGTCGACGCTGCCTGCCCTGCCGGAGGGGGTGGCGAAGGGGGAGCCCGAGGCGCCCGCGGACGGCGAGGAGGAGGGCGAGGGAGACGAGGACGGGGGCGCGGCCTCGGCGGGGGAGCCGTCCGCCGCGGCGTCCTCGCCGCCGTCGTTCTCGGCGGCGCCCGCGTCCTTGGCGGCGTCCGTGGAGTCCTCGTCACGCCGCGGGGCGACGGGGTCCGGGAGCGCGGCGTCCTGCTTCTTGGCGAAGACCTGCTGTGCGCGGTCGTCGTCGCTGACGGCGCCGTCGTACGACACGACCCGCTCGAAGTCCACCCGCAGCTGGTGTGAGGCGTGCGCCGCCTCGGCCTTCCAGCGGCAGCCGACGCGCCGGTCGGTGTCGTAGGTGACGTCCGACGCCCCGCGGAGGACCTTCTGCCGTGTGTCCTCGGGCAGAGAGGCCGTGCCGGGGAGCAGCTCCTCGAGCGCGTCGCGGCCGACGGAACCGCAGGGTTCGGGGAGCGTGCGGTATCTGCCGGGGGCGGCGGTGGTCTTGGAGTCCCCGGACTTGGGGTCGGTCGCGGAGTCGCCGCCGTCGGCGGCGGTGCAGCCGCCGGCCGTGAGGACCGTGAGGGCCGCGAGCAGCGACGCCGTCGCCAGACCGGGTGCGTACGCCTTTCGCTGCACGGTCCCAGGCTCCTTCCACGCTGACTGCCGTGAAAACGGTTTGCCGCCTCTTGGCGGCGGATGGACACAATGTGTATCGCACGCGCAGCCGCGGATGCCGGTCCGTCGAGCGTTTTACGGACCCTCGCTAGGGATTTTGCGCTTGGCGGCTTTTCAGGTGATTTTCAGGTGATTCAGGAGTTCAGGGGGACGCATGTCGTATGTAGAGGTGCCCGGTGCGAAGGTGCCGATCCGGATGTGGACGGA
>NZ_JARWBG010000066.1:0-31480 GCF_029846775.1 Streptomyces chengmaiensis | reverse complement strand
CCGTCGGAAGGGGTTCGCCTTCCGGTTCCGGCGCTTTCGCGCTTTCCCCTTTCCGGCGGCTCCGACTCTACCAGATCCTTTCGGGCCTGATTCCCAGTCAGCGGGAGTTGCCTTTCCGGCCGTTGCGGGCCGTTCCGACGAGCGAGACTTTAGTGGATTCCGGGGCCTCGACGCCAATCGAGGCCACGTTCCTTCGAACGCGGATTCCTCATTTCGCAAGAGCACACAGAAAGACAGCAGACGGCGGCCGGAGCCTTCGCTTGCTGAAGTGGGTCTTGCGGAATGGCTGTCCGGGGCCGACCTGGGGTCGGTGCTCGCGTCGGACAACTCGGAGAACACTACGGGCGGCGGAATCGACTGTCAACCCGGGCAGGGGAGGGCGTACCCTCGCTCGTATGACGACGCGCATGTGCCTCCTTCAGTGGTGGGCCGCCTGACGGCGGCCGTACATGTGCGTGTATTCAACGGCCGCCGTCTCGGCGGCCGTTCGCGTATCTCCCTCCGGGATCCGGGACCGTCGCCGGCAGCGGCGGTCCCGAGTGGAAGACGGAGAGACAACGCGATGACGCGGATCTTCAGCGGGCTCAAGCCCACGGGGCATCTGACGCTGGGCAACTACCTCGGTGCGCTCCGGCGGTGGGTCGAGGTCGATCAGCATCGGGCGGAGGCGCTGTTCAGCGTGGTGGATCTGCATGCGCTGACCGTGGAGCACGACCCGGCCCGGGTGCGGCGGCTGAGCCGGCAGGCGGCGACGCTGATGCTGGCGGCCGGGCTGGATCCTCAGCGGTGCACCGTGTTCGTACAGAGCCATGTGGACGAGCACACGCGGCTTTCCTACCTCCTGGAGTGCACGGCTGCGGACGGTGAGCTGCGGCGCATGATCCAGTACAGGGAGAAGGGCGGACAGGCGCGGGCGGCCGGGCAGAGTGTGCGGCTGTCGCTGCTGACCTATCCGGTGCTGATGGCCGCGGACATCCTCGCCTACGGGGCCGATGAGGTTCCGGTGGGCGAGGACCAGACCCAGCATGTGGAGCTGACCCGGGATCTGGCGGTGCGGTTCAACCAGCGCTACGGGCATACGTTCACGGTGCCCCGGGCGACGCATCCGCCGGTCGCCGCCCGCGTCATGGATCTGCAGGATCCGGCCTCGAAGATGGGGAAGTCCCATGAGCCGGGGGCGGGCATCGTCCATCTGCTCGATGACGCCGACACCGTGCGGAAGAAGATCATGCGGGCGGTCACCGACAGCGGGCGGGAGGTCGAGTACGACCGGGAGCACAAGCCCGGGTTGGCGAATCTGCTGGAGATCCTGGCCGCGTGCGAGGGCGGGAAGCCGGATGAGCTGGCCGGCGCCTACGACTCGTACGGAGCGCTCAAGAAGGACACGGCCGAGGCGGTGGTGGATTTGCTGAGGCCGGTGCGGGAGCGGCACGCGGAGCTGGCCGCCGATCCGGCGGGGGTCGACGCCGTGCTGCGGCTGGGTGCCGAGCGGGCCAGGGGTCTGGCCCGGCCGCGGGTCGACGCGGCCTTTCGGGCGATCGGGCTGATGCCCGCCGTGTGAAAGGGCGACCGAGGTCCCGTCGATCGGGTCCCGTCGAACCGGGGGCCTGTCGGCGCTGTCGGCGGCAGGCCCCCGGGAGCTCGTCAGCCGTTGCCGGAGGCCAGTTCGCGGCTGCGGTCGCGGGCGGCTTCGAGGGCGGCGATCAGGGCCGCTCGTACGCCGTGGTTCTCCAGTTCGCGGATGGCGCTGATGGTGGTGCCCGCGGGGGAGGTGACCGCCTCGCGCAGCTTGACCGGGTGCTCGCCGCTGTCTCGGAGCATCACCGCCGCGCCGATGGCGGCCTGCACGATCAGATCGTGGGCCTGGGCGCGGGGCAGGCCCAGGAGGATGCCGGCGTCGGTCATGGCCTCGACAAGGAAGTAGAAGTAGGCGGGTCCGGAGCCGGAGAGCGCGGTGGCCGCGTCCTGCTGGGACTCGGGGACGCGGAGGGTCTTGCCTACGCCGCCGAAGATCTCCTCGGCATGGGCGAGGTGGTCGGCCGTCGCGTGACTGCCTGCGGAGATCACGGACATTCCCTGGTCGACGAGGACGGGGGTGTTCGGCATGACGCGGACCACGGGAGTGTCGGGGGCGAGGCGCTCCTCGATGAACGCGGTGGTGATGCCCGCGGCGGCGCTGATGACGAGGCGGTCGCGGGTGACGTGGTGGGCGAGTTCGTCGAGGAGCTTGCCCATGTCCTGCGGCTTGACGGCGAGAATGAGGGTGTCGGCGCGCTTGGCGGCGTCCGCGTTGGTCACGGGCTCGACGCCGTACGTGGCGCGGAGCTCTTCGGCGCGATCGGGACGGCGGGTGGTGACCAGGAGGTGGGCGGGCGGCCAGCCGGCGCGGATCATGCCGCTGAGGAGCGCCTCGCCGATCTTTCCGGTGCCGAGGACTGCGACTGTCTGGGTCATGCGGGTCACCTCGCCGGTGGGGATGTTCCGTGCAGGAACATCCTCGCACCGGGGGCGACGCGTCGGTGCTTCCGTCCGCCAAGCGGTACGCGGGTCAGAGGGCGCCGCAGGTGCGCCACTCTGCCGGGGCGCCGACGGTGGGGCTACTGCTCCGTCTCGAAGCGGCCGTACGCCTCAAGCCGCTCGGCCGGCTCCCCGAGCCACTCGCCACCGTCGGGCTCGAAGGGGATCGGCACGTCCTCTTCCGCTTCGGAGAGGAAATGCATCTCGACCGTGTCCCATACATAGGTGTGCAGGAACGCGGCGAAGCCACCGTCGAAGTACGCGAAGTCGTCGCCGCGGCCGGGACGCCCGGCGATCGTCCAGCGATCGGGGTCATCCGATCCCATCTTCGGCGTGTGGCCGGGAAAGCTGGTCGGAAGCCCGTCCGGAGAGATCGCCCCACGCACCAGATCGGCCTGGTACCCCGTGAGGCTCTCCCCGACCTCGACCAGTCGTCGCTGTGGCGCTGAGCACGACGGGCCACCGACCCGGATCGGCATGCCCAGTATTCCAGTGAACGGCCAAGGGCGTGATCACGCTCGATAGGCGATGAAGTGATCGTCCGCGACTCCTGTGGCTGGTTTCCTTCTCTCTGCCAGACTAAGCGCCATGCACGACGACCTCATCGGCACCCAGACACCTGAGCGCCGGATCACCGACCCTGAAGAGGCACTACGGCTTCTGGAACAGGTACTCCCCGATCTGGCTGCGCACCGTCGACCACAGCCCGCTCCCATCGACTGGACTCTCGTCGAGGGCAGGCTGGGCACGGGACTCCCCACTGACTACAAGCGGCTGGCCGAGTACTACCCCTCCTTCGCACTCAGCCACGAGTATCTGGGTGTGGGCCTGCCCAGCCCGGGCAGCGAACTGGAGCTTGACGGCACGACCGAGGCGCTGGAAATCGTCCATGACTGGTATGAGGACGACATGTCCATCGGCCTGCAGCCGCACCCGGCCCCCGGAGGCCTGCTTCCTTGGACCTCCTCCGTGGAGGGCGACCTGTTCCTGTGGATCACGGCCGGCAGCACGCCCGACGACTGGCCGGTCACCGTCGCCACACGCGGCGGCGAGTGGTGGCACTACGCGGGCGGCGCCGTCCAGTTCCTCGCCGAACTCGCGAGCGGCACCATCGAGCCATGGGGGCTGTCCCGTATCGACGCCGACGTCACCGTGTACGAGGAAGGAGACTGAGTGGCCGCTGCGGCCACTCAGTCTCCTTCCTCACTTCATACCGTGGCAGGTCCGCTGAGCCGCGGTGCTGTTATCCACCCGCTTGTTGAACAGCAACCCCTTGCTGGTGAATGCCGTCATCTGAATTCCGTCCGGCCGTTCGTCCGACGGATCGGCATAGGACAGCTGGCCTGAGTAGAGTACCGGGTTACCCGCTGCCAGCTGCTTGAGCATCCTGGTCTCACAGCTCTTCATGCCACCGAGGTTCATGCGGCTGCGGCCGGCGAAGAGGTTCTCGGCGACAGGGTCCCCGCCCATTTTGTCACCCACGATGTGCGTCTTGTGGAAATGCGTGACGCCCCTTCTGATGAGATTGTCCGCAGGGGAGGGCATACCCAGCACATCCACCCCGTTCAATTTGTCCTTGTCGCTTCCTGCGGGCTTCACGTCCTTCGGGCAGATCAATGCGATCGCTCCCTGCGACCGACCGTTCACCAAGGGCTCGTAATAGAATCTCTCGCTCTTCGGGCGGGAACAGGGATCCCAGTTGGAGTCGTTGTCGCCGCTGGGGGAGGCGCTCGGCGACGGTGCAGGCGCGTCGCTCGGGTCAAGCTCGCCGCCGCCTTCGGGATGCATCTTGAAGTAGCCGCGCAGCTGCTCGGGGGTGAGATCCAGGTGCTTCTGCGCCTTCTCGTAGGCGTCCTCGACGAACTCGTCGTGCTCCGTGTCCGTGCTGGCCCCGGTGTCCGTCGGGCGCTCGTGGAACTGACTGAGGATGCCCTTGAGGATCGCCGCCCAGGGCGGCGGCGGAGGAGTCTTCGGCTTCTTGGGGATCTTCGGTCCCCTCGGGGGCAGCGGGCCACGGGGAGGCCAGGGGTTCCCGTAGCCGGTGTCGCGGCCGCGGTCTCTGGTCTTCGTTCCGCCGCCTCGCGGCGTGGTGTCCACCGCTGCCGCGGCTGCGGCTGCGGCTGCGGCTGCCGCGGCTGCCTGGGCGGCCGCCTGAGCGGCGATGGCGTCCGCGACGCTGCCCGTGTTCGTGTAGCCGCCGGCGTAGGAGCTCGTGGCGGAGGCGGAAGACGAGGAGCTCGTCCAGTCGTCCCAGTTCTTGTCCACGTACACAGCGGTGGCGCCGACTCCCACGGTCACGGTCGTGGCCGCGGCCGTGGCGAACAGCATCTCCCCGAGCGTCCAGGCGCCGATGGCGACCAAGGGGATGAAGTGCCCGCTCGGGTCCGTGTTCAGCAGCGGGCTGCCGTTGCCGTACGTGTAGCGGTTGGCCTGGATGGACGGGACCGGGTCCAGGGTCCACGAGTCGCGTGAGGAGAAGCCGCCGGTCTCCGGGTCGTACCAGCGGGCGTGCATGTTGACCTGGCCCGTGGCCGGGTCGGTGTACTCGCCCTGGTAGCCCAGCGTCCCGGTGGCGCCCGTCTGCCCGGTGACCTTGCCGAACGGGGAGTAGCCCGTGGAGCCGCCCAGCGTGCCCGTGCTCGGGTCGAACATGCCCGTCACATCGCCGTGTACGTCCGACAGGACCGCCGACGCGCCCGTGCCGTCCGCGTTCGCCGAGGACAGGGCCTCACCGGACAGGCCGCGGACCACCAGCCGACCGCCGCCGGAGACCAGGTTGTTCGACTGGTCCGCGTAGGCGAAGGTGTCGGCGCCCTGCTTCACCAGCCGGCCGAGGGCGTCGTACTCGTACGCCGTGCCCTCGCTCGACACCATGCGGCCGTGGGCGTCGAACGCCGCCGTGTGGGTGCCGCTCGCGTCGGTGCTGCCGGTGCGGGTGCCGCGTGCCGAGTACGTGTATGTGACGTCCCCGGCGGACAGCAGGCGGTTGCGCTCGTCGTACGTCGCCGTTACGCCGCCCGCGCTGGTGCGGTTGCCCGCCGCGTCCCACGTGTACGCCGTGGCCGTGCCGTCGGCCGCCGTCCAGCTGGTCAGACGGCCGGACCGGTCGTAGCCGTAGGACTGGGTGCCCGCGTCCGCCGTGCCCGTCGTCGTCCTGCTGGTCAGGCGGGAGGCGGCGTCGTAGGCGTATGTCACCGACGCCGTCGTCGTGCCGCCCGGCGCCTTCAGGGTGTCGGCGGTGGGACGGTCCAGGACGTCGTAGGCCAGCGAGCGCGTCGCACCCGTGCCGCCGTACGCGATCGATGTGAGACGGGAGGCCGCGTCGTAGCCGTACGTGTGCGTCGCCTGGGTCAGCGGGTCCGCCGCCGTCTTCAGGCGACCCGCCGTGTCGTAGCCAAAGCTGGCCTGGCCTGCCGCGTCCGTGCGGCCGGTCAGCCTGCCCTCCTCGTCGTACGAGAAGCTCGCGGTGCCGGAGGGGCCGTTCGCCGACAGCAGGTTGCCGCGGTCGTCATAGCCGTAGGTGTTCGTGCCGCCCGGGGCGCTCGCCGAGGTGAGGCGGCCCGCGGCGTCGTAGCCGAAGGCGTCCGGCGTCGTGGTCGCCTCGGCGCCTGTGCCCGTGACCTGGGTGAGGCGGCCCAGCGCGTCAAACGTGCGCTGCACGGACACGCCTCCCGGCCGGAGTTCCTGCACTGGCTGACCGACCGCGTCGTAGACGCTGGTCCACGTGCGGTCCGCCGAGTCCGGGTGGGCCGTGGTGGACGGTTCCACCACCGACTCCAACAGGCCGTGGCTGGTGAAGTCGTACCAGGTGGTGTTGGCGCGGCCGTCTGTCAGGCGCGTGCGGTTGCCCGCAGCGTCGTAGCCGTACGTGGTGGTGACGGACGTCGTGGCGTCGACGGGCTCGACCAGCTCTGTCAGGCGGCCCAGCGCGTCGAACGTCTGCGTGACCGTGTGGCCCAGCTCGTTCGTGGACTCCACCGGGTTGCCGTCCGCGTCGTACGTGGAGCCGCGGGTGCGCAGGACCGTGCCCGCGGCGTCCTCGTCCGTGACCGTCGTCACCCGGCCCGCCGGGTCGTAGGTCGTGCGGGTCGTGCGGCCCTGCGGGTTCGTCATGGACGTCGCCAGGCCGGTCGGACCGTAGGTGTAGACGGTCTGGGCGCCCGCCGTGTCCGTGACCGTGGTGGGCTGGCCCGCCGCGTTGTACGCCCGGGACGTGTTCAGGCCTGTCGGGGTCGTCGTCGACAGCAGGTTGCCGGCGTCGTCGTATGTCAGCGTCGTGGTGAACGCGCCCGGCGCCGGGCTGCGTTCGATCACGGTCGACGTGACGGGGCGGCCGAGGTCGTCGTATGTGGCCTCGGTGCGTGCGCCGGTCGGGTCGGTGGTCGACAGCCGCTCACCCAGCAGGTCGTAGGTGTAGGTGGAGACCGGGGCGGGGTCCGTGGCCGTCGGGGCCGGCTGCGTGACCTTGGCGAGGTGGCCGAGCTGGTCGTAGCTGTAGGAGGTCGTCCTGCCCAGCGCGTCCGTCTCGCTCGCCAGATTGCCCGCGGTGTCGTATGTGCGGGTGATCGTGGGCGTCAGCGGGGTCGAGGCGCCCGGCGGGGTGTAGTCCGGCAGCGTGGTGCTGACCTCACGGCCCAGGCCGTCGAAGGCCGTGTGCACCACCTCGCCGTTCGGGCCACGCGCGTCGGTCACCTGACCGAAGGTGTTGTAGCCGATGGCCGTGGTCGGGCGGGCGGTGGCCGCCGCGGACTGCCGCGTCTCCACCGTCACCGGCGCTGCGCGGGTCTCGACCAGGCGGCCGAGGGCGTCGTAGGTGTAGTCGGTTGTGTACGCGGCCGGGTCGGCGCCCGAGACGTTGCCGCGTGGCGAGGTCTCGGAGACCGTCAGGCCGCGGTCGTCGACCACGCGGCTCATGACGATGTCGTCGGCGCCGTTCTCGATCGTCGTGCGGGTGATCGCCCCGGTGACGTCACGCTGGTGAGTGACGTTCTCCGTGCGGGTGCCGCCCGCGCCACTGTGCGTCTCGGAGAGCACCGCTCCTGCGGCGTCGTACGTGTAGGCGACGCGGCGTGCCAGTACGTTCGGGTCGAGGACCTTGGCCGTGGTGCGGCCAGCCGCGTCGATCTCGTAGGCCGTGGTGACCTTGCCGCCGCCGGCGGTCTCGCCGACGAGGTTGCCCGCGGCGTCGTAAGTGCGGTCGCTCAGCACCAGGTCGCGCGTGGTGCCGTCCGGGTCGTGGAAGCCGGCGAGGATCTGCTGGGCCTGGAGGCCGTCGTCGAAGTAGGTGTACCGCGTGGTGCGGCCCATGGCGTCGGTGTGCTCGGCGAGGCGGCCCGCCGGGTCATACGCGTAGGAGTCCAGCACCACGTCCTGGGCCGTGGACGGGTTGTTCGGATCACCGGTGTAGTCCGCCAGGGTGGTCGTGGCGAGGTGGCCGAGGGCCGTGTACGTGTAGCGGTAGGTGTGTTCACCGGGCAGGGTGCGGCTCGCCTGACGCCCGTAAGCGTCGTACGTGTAGCTCTCGACCCGGCCCTCGGCGTCGGTGAGGGCCGCGACCCGGCCGTAGGTGTCGTACGTGCGCTGCGTGGTGCGTGTGCTGTCGCCGCCCGTCGCGTCGGCGACGGACTCCGTGAGCACGTTGCCGTCCGCGTTGTATGTGTACGTCGTCTTCGCCTGGTGCGAGGCGCCGGTGACCTGGTTGGCGACGGCCGGAGCGGTGACCGTGACCGGGCGGGACTCGCCGTCGTACACCGTGGTCGTGGTCACGCCCGTCGGATGCGCGTCCGAGATGACCTTGACGGCGGTCTCCCGGCCGATGGCGTCATAGCTGTACTCGGTGACGACGCCCGCCGGGTCGGTGACCTTCGCGAGGTCGCCGGCCGCGGTGTAGTCGCGTTGGGTCACCCGGCCGAGGGCGTCGGTGGTGACCGCCAGCAGGCCGGCCGGGACCGTGCCGCCGCCGACCGCGGCCTCGGTGCCGTCGGTGAAGGTGTGGGTGACCGTGCGGCCGGTGGGGAAGTCGGGGGTGGCCGGGGTGGTGGTGGAGATCCGGTCCCCGTAGGCGTTGTAGCCGTAGCCCGTCTTGTACGTGTCGTCCGTCGCGCTCGCGGAGCGGGCGTCACGGCGGGCCGTCAGCTGGTCGTTGCGCGGGTCGAGCGGGTCCGCGGTGTTCAGGTAGTAGGAGGAGTACGAGGTGTGGCAGGTGCCCGTGTCCGCGGCGTCGCGGCACGTCGTCTGCGAGATCTTGTTGCCGCGCTCGTCGTGGCCGAGGCGGGTGACCGTGCCGTCGGGCCCGGTGGTCGTCGCCAGGAATCCGCCGGTGTCGTAGCCGAACGCCGCGGTGTTGCCGGACACATCGGTCTGGGCGATCAGCCGGTTGCCCTGGAGCGGGTCGTAGACATAGCTCGACGTCCGCTCGTCCGGGTCGGTGACGGTCACCGTGGTGGTGGGCTGGCCGGCGACGGCGCCCTGGCCGTCGGTGCCGGGCAGGTCCTCGGTGCCGGTCAGCTTGTGCTCGGAGAGCTGGTACGCGCCGCCGTCGGCGTCCGTGTACGAGGACACCCGGTCGCGCACGGTGTCGTACTGCACCGCGGAGTGGACGCGGCCGCTGGGCAGCGTCACCTTGGTCAGCTGCTGGGCGGTGGACCCGGAGGCGTGGTGCTCGGCGATGGTGCGCGCGCCGAGCGGGCGGGCGTGGACGGCCGCTTCGTCCATGTCTCCGGTGAAGTGGCCGATGCTGCCGCTCGTCGCGGGCCAGTTGTTCCAGTAGCCGGCGCCGAGGTAGACGAAGTGCTGGTCGTACTGGGTGATGTCGCCGCTCGCCGTGCCGACCGGAGCGCCGTCCAGATACAGGGTCTGGGTGTTGCCCGCGGCGGTCAGGGCCGCATGGTGCCAGGCGCCGTCGTTGACGGGCTGGGCGGTGGTGACGGGCGCGGCGCTGCCGTTCCAGAACTCGCCGCGCAGCTTGCCGTCCGTGCCCACGTACAGCGCGGGGGTGTACTTGAGGGCGGTGGCCTCTTCCAGGGTGTGCTTCTGGTAGCTGAACAGCACGCCGCTGCCGGTGGTGCGGAACCACAGCTCGACGGTCAGATACGGGTTGTCGGTGACCAGCTGGTCCGGCAGCTGCACATAGGACGAGGTGCCGTTGAAGGTCGCCGCGGTGTCGGGGCTGCCGGCCAGCGCGCCCGCCGCGCCGAGCTGGACGTCGCGGTAGACGCCGACGTGGTCCTCGCTGTCGAGCAGCAGGTCGCTGACGGCCGTGCCGGCTCCGGGCTGCTCGCCGAGCCGCCAGTAGGAGAACGGCCCGGCGTCGCGGACGACGGTGCGGTGGTGCGAGCCGTCGCCGTAGGTGTACCGGGTGCAGGCGGGCGCGGTGTCCTCGGGTCCGCAGACCTCGGTCAGCCGGTCTCCGATGTAGGAGTACGTCCAGGTGAGCGGGGAGGCCGTGGCGTCCGGGGCGTCCGTGGTGACGGTGCTGACGTGTCCGCCGGACCAGGCCAGCTGGAGTGCCCGGCCGCCGGTGGCGGTGACCGTGGTGAGTTCGCCGCTCGCGTTGTACGTCAGCGTCTGGGTGCGGCCGCGGAAGTCGGTGACCTCGGTCAGCCGGCCGCCGTCGTCGAAGACGTAGTCGGTCTGGTTCTTGTCGGTCAGCCGCCAGCCGCCGCCGCTGACCGCGGTGAGGGTGGCGAAGCTGCCGTACGGGGGTGCGTAGCTGCCGTCCGGGTTCTTGCCGAACCGCACCTGGCGGCCGTCCGGGTGGGTGACGACCACATTGCCCGTGCCGTCGTCGTCCGGCTCGGCCCGCATGTCGTAGCGGGTGCTCCAGCCGGCGCCGAAGGCGTTGTCGGAGCGCGGGTCGCGGCTGTTGTAGGTGCGGGTCACGGTCAGGCCGGGGCCGACGGTGGCGACCTGTGCGTCGGTGTCGACGGTGGTGTAGTTGCCGATGCCCGGGTCGACCTCGCGGCCGGCCCCGTCCAGGCCCTGTCCGCCGAGCTTGGAGGTGATGGCGGGCTGCTCGACCGCGGTGGTGAAGGTGTAGTACGGGCTGAGGGGGCCCTCGACGCCGTCCTCGCGGGCCTTGACCCGCCATACGTACTGCTCGCCCCAGGCCAGCTTGGCGGCGGGCACGGTCCAGGTGCGGTGCTCGACCCAGTTGGACTGGACGCAGTCGACGGGCGCGGCGATGGTGCCCTCGCACACCTCGAACCAGTAGTCGAGGTCGGCGCCCGCGGGCCAGTTGTCGAGGGATTCGGCGGCCATGAACAGGGCGGGGGTCAGGCTGCCGACCTGTCCGCCGGGGCGCGGGTGGATGTCGGTGATGCGGGGGCCGACGTCGGTGGAGGTGACGGTGACCGTGGCGACGGGCACGCTCTCGCTGGAGAACCACTTCTGGTCCCGCAGCCGCTGCACATCAAAATTGATCTTGTATGTGCCGGGGTCGAGGCGGGGTATCCGGGCGTTCAGCGTGGCGCTGTCGCCGGGTGTGAGCCGTTCGTTGAGGCGGGTGAAGGCAACGGGCTTCAGCAGGGCGCCGGTGCTGTTGTCGCGTACGCGCGTGCCGAGGCGCACCTCGTTCCAGCCGAGGGGCTCCCAGGTGAGGTCGCCCAGGTTCTTGACTGTGACGGTGACCTCGCCGCCCTGGTGGCCGGTGAGCGGCTGGGTCTGGCTGCCGACCGTGTAGCGCGCGCCGTACGCGCTGTGGGTGATCGACATATACGGCTTGTTGGCGGAGTTGGCGCTGCCGAAGCGCTTCCACGGGCCGCTGGTGGTGAAGTCCGCCCAGATGGCGAGGCCGTGGTTGGCGATGGTGCCCTCGACCCAGCCCTGGACCAGGTCGACGCCGTTCTTGCCGAGGTCGATGGTGCGCCACTTGGCGCCGCCGCAGTTCTCGCCGTACGAGAAGGTGTCCGAGGCGATCTGGTTGTTGTAGCTCGGCGGGCGGTTGTTCCAGGTGACGGTGGTGGAGCTCCAGGAGCCGGTGACCTGGTGGACCGTCATCTTCTGCGCGGTGCAGCTGGACGACCAGTGGTTGAACAGGCCGAGGTCGGCATTGAGGATGTAACGATTCTTCAACTGGCTGCTGACATTGCTGAAGTTCATATAGCTGATGGCGCGGCTGCCGCCCGCGTCATAGCTGCCGATCTTGAGTTCGTCGTCACCGGAGAAGTTGCTGTCGGGCCAGTCGTCCTGGACGAAGGAGTCGCCGTAGGTGTCGATCGAGTTGACGCTGGGGTCGACCTTCACGGGGTAGACGCGCTCCGGGGCGTCCAGCCACGCGTCGTCCAGCACCACCCTGAGCAGCCACCGGCCCTTGCTCTTCTCCAGGCGGTAGTCCACACCGCCGGACAGCGCGGGGCCGCCGGTCTCGGGGTTGTGGGAGGAGTCCTCCATCCAGCCCGTGGGGACGACGGCCCGCACCGCGCCCTTGCCGTCGCGCAGCAGGACCGCGCCGTGGTCGTCGAGCTCCGGGGTGAGGCCGTCCAGGCTGAGCGGGAAGGTCCACTCCCGGGGCGCGGCCGGCGAGTTGAGGACGATCGTCTCCTTGATCGCCCCGTGCTCGGCCTGGAGGGTGACATCGGCGTCGCGGCGGATGTCGTCGTAGCGGGCGGTGTCGTCCTGCACCTTGGCGGCGGAGCGGGCGGCGCCTTCGAGGCCGAAGCCGACGCTGTGGCCCTCGTCGCCCAGCTCCAGGGAGGCGAGGACGGGGTTGTCGCCGCGGGCGGCGAGGGTCGGACCGGCGTCGTCGCCGACGACCACGAGGCGGTCGTCGGCGACCGGGGCGCTCTCGGCGGGTGCGTTCTTCGCGGGGGCCTTGGCGGCCGGGGCGTCCTCGGCGGCTGCGCCCTTGGCCCGGGCGTCCTTGGCGGGGACGAGGGCGGTGTCGATCTCCTGCCAGTCGCCGGAGGCGTCCCGGTAGTGCACCGGCTCGGTGTAGATGCGGGTGGTGTTCGTTCCGTCGGGGTTGCGGAACTCCTTGGTGGAGGCGGTCCGCTTGCCGCGCTCCTCGACGCTCCGCTCGGCGTCGAAGCCGGTGGCGGGGCGGTCCGCGGCGCCGCCCCCGGCCTTCTTGAGCGTCACCGGCTTCGGCTCGGGCTCGACCGGGGTGAAGGCCGGTCCGCCCTCCTGCAGCGGCAGCGCCTGGTCTGCGGCCTTGAGGCCGGCGGCGTCTGCCGTGTTGCCGCCGTTGGCGTCGGTGCGGTCGGCGTCGACCTGGTGCGCGCGGCCGTCCGCGGTGCCCGTGCGCTGCTCGGGAGCGTCCGTGTCCGCCCACGGCGGCGCGGCCTGGGCCTGGGCCGTCAGCGCGGGCGGCGGCAGCAGCGTCGCGCAGAGCGCCAGCAGCACGCTGCCCGAGGTGACGCCGGCCGCGCGGACCGGCCATGCCGATCTGCGGGGCCTGGTCCCCAGGAGCCTACGGAAACGAGAGCGGCTGGCCACGGAACTCCTCCAAACCACACGGCCGGTCACCCGCGAGGAGCGGGAACCGGCCAGTTGCAGGGACGCGGACACACCACACCCCTGGAGGAGCCCGAGGTGTCCGAGCGGCCTACACGCTAAAGGATCGAATCCGCCGTAAGCCCTGGTCATGACAACGTCTTCGTAACGGGATCAACCGTTGAGCGGGGCCGATACGGACCGCGACCCTCCGGCCGTGGACCGCGTTCTCCCTTGTGGCACCAGGGGTTTGGGGGTCCGACGGCAGCCTCTTCCGCCACCCGGTGGCCGGATTTCGCCGTAACCAAGTCGAGATTCCGACGTGCGTAACCTGCAGGCTCGATCAGCGACCGTGCGGCAGCCGAGCACGGACGCCCGTCACGCACGCCCCCATGCCCGTCTGGCGGAAGGACGAGTGAGAGACAGTCATGTCCGACAAAAAGGCACGTCCGCTGCGATTCCGGAAGTGGCATGCGGCGGTGGCCCTGCTCGCCTGCGCGGGAACCGTCACCGCCACCGCCCTGCTCTCCGGCCCGGGGAGCGGCGTGGCGCCCTACGACCTCAACGGCGACGGGAAGCCCGATCTGGTGGTCGGACTGCCCGGCGACACGGTCGCCGGGAAAGCAGGCGCCGGATCGGTGATCGTCGCCAACGGCACGGCGACCGGCCCGGCGAGCAGCTCCGTGCGGATCGACCAGGAGTCCACCGGGGTCGCGGGGGCCCCCGAGGCCGGCGACTCCTTCGGACAGTCCTTCGCCAGCGGCGACTTCGACGCCGACGGCTATGCCGACCTCGTGGTCGGCGTCCCGCTGGAGGCCATCGGCAGCACCGAGGGCGCGGGCATGGTCAGCGTGCACTACGGGTCGTCGAGCGGCATCCTCGGTTCCCGCACCGGAGCGTTCACCGAGGACACCGCGGGCGTACCGGGCGATGTCGGCTGGGACGAGGTCTTCGGGTACTCGCTGGCCGCGGGCGACCTCAACGGCGACGGCTACAGCGACCTGGCGATCGGCCAGCCGCTGGACCACGCGGCCGGCAAGGCGAACGCCGGCACCATTAAGGTGGTCTTCGGTTCGTCGACCGGGCTGGCGGCCTCCTCCACGGTGTGGATCGACCAGACGACCGCCAACGTTCCCGGCATTCCCGAGGCCGAGGACCGGTTCGGCGAGCAGGTCGCCATCGGCGACATCAACGGCGACGGCACCGACGACCTGGTCTCCGCGACCATGGGCGAGCAGATATCGGGCAGCTCCGACCGCGGCTCGATCCATGTGCTGTACGGCCCCATCGACGACGCACCGGCGGCCGGGGGGTACCTGGACTCCGGGAACGTCGACGACATCGGAGAGTTCGCGGGCAGCGCACTGGCCCTGGGCCGCTTCAACGACGACCCGTACCTGGACGTCGCGGTCGGCGCCTCCGACGAGAAGGCCGGTGACGACGCGGGCGCCGCCGGACGGCTGGCCGTGTTCTACGCCGCCGCCGACGGCCTCTCCCCCGACCGCGTCGAGGTGTTCGACCAGGACACACCGGGCATCGCCGGCACCCCGGAGCCCGAGGACTACTTCGCCTCGTCCCTGGCGGCGGGCGACTTCGACGGCGACGGAGTCGACGATCTGATCGCCGGAATGCGCAGCGAGGCCCTCGGCTCGGCGACCGGCTCGGGCGCCTCCCTGGTCCTGTTCGGCAACGCCTCGGGCGGCATCTCGGCATCCGGCGCCGTCTGGATCAGCCAGGACACCCCCGGAGTGCCGGGCACGGTGTACGAGGGCGATCACTTCGGGTGGACCGTCGGAGCCCTGGACACCGACGGAAACGGCCGGGTGGAGCCGCTCATCGGCGCGCCCGGCAACGCCGCGGGCACCGTGACCGTGGTGAAGGTGAAGCCCGGCACGCTGGAGTCGGCGACCGCGCTCGCGGAGGCCGATCTGGGCTGGCCCGCGGGCAGCAACGGCGACGCGTTCGGCATCGCCCTGCCGCGATGACGCGCACACGCGGATCCGGCCGATCCTGCCGATCCGGCTGAGACGAGCCGCACGTGCTATGTGCTCGATCTTGACGGGGGCTGCTGACCGTGACGCGGGACGGCGAGACGACCCGCACGGTCAAAGCGTCGGTCAGGCGCGGCACACCGGTGGAGTGGCTGACGGTGGCGTCCAGGTCGCCCCGGCACAAGCTTGCCTTGGACGACCTCGGTTTCGAGGATGCGTACGCCGCGGCCTTGCGGAGCGCCTCGTTGACCTCTGCCGCGGTGACGGCGGCGTCCAGCTCGACCACCGAGCCGTCGATGACCGGCACCCGTATGGGCCGGCCGTCGAGCCGGGGCAGCACCTTGCCGATAGGACGCGCCGGCGCCGGTGCCGGTGCCGGTGCCGGTGCCGGTGGGCACGATGTTCGCGGCGGCGGCCCGGGCGCGCCGGTAGTCCTTGTAGGGGGCGTCCTGGAGCCGCCGGCGATCGGGTAGCCGACTTCGGCACGTCGGCTGGGAATTCCGGCCGACTATGCGGTGCGGCGGCGCAGGGTGGCCGCGCCCAGGGCGAGGACCAGGACGGCGCAGCCCGCGACGACGAGGACGTCCCGCAGGAAGTCGCCGGTGGCGTCCGGGTGGCGCAGCACTTCGGTCATGGCGTCGACCGCGTACGACATGGGCAGGACGTTCGAGATCCCTTCCAGGACGGGCTGCATGTTCGCGCGGGCGGTGAACAGTCCGCACAGCAGCAGCTGCGGGAAGATCACGGCCGGCATGAACTGGACCGCCTGGAACTCGGAGGCCGCGAAGGCGGAGACGAACAGGCCGAGGGCCGTGCCGAGGAGGGCGTCGAGCAGGGCTACCAGGAGGAGCAGCCAGGGCGAGCCGACGATGTCGAGGCCGAGGGCCCAGAGCGAGAGTCCGGTGGCGAGGAGGGACTGGATGATGGCGATGAGGCCGAAGGCCAGGGCGTAGCCCGCGATGAGGTCGCCCTTGCCCAGGGGCATGGCGAGGAGGCGTTCCAGGGTGCCGGAGGTGCGTTCGCGCAGGGTGGCGATGGAGGTGACCAGGAACATCGTGATCAGCGGGAAGATGCCGAGCAGCGAGGCGCCGATGGAGTCGAAGGTCCGCGGGCTGCCGTCGAAGACATAGCGCAGCAGGAAGAGCATCAGGCACGGGACCAGCAGCATCAGCGCGATCGAGCGGGGGTCGTGGCGCAGTTGGCGCAGCACCCGGGCGGCGGTGGCGAGGGTGCGTGCGGCGGAGGGCGCGAGACCGGGCCGGGGGGAGACGGCGGCGGGTGCGGCGTGGGTCGTGGTCATCGGTGGTTCTCCTGGAATGGGTCAGGGTCCGCGGCGGCGTCGCGGGAGGAGTTGCGGGCTGCCGCGTCGGCCTGGTCCACCAGGTGGAGGAAGGCCTGTTCGACGGTCTCGCTGCGGGTGCGGGCGCGAAGGGCGTCGGGGGTGTCCTCGGCGAGGAGTTCGCCCTCGCGCATGAGCAGCAGCCGGTGGCAGCGCTCGGCTTCGTCCATGACGTGGGAGGAGACGAGGATCGTCGTGCCGCGCTCATCGGCGAGGCGGTGGAAGAGGTTCCACAGGTCGCGGCGGAGTACGGGGTCGAGCCCGACGGTCGGTTCGTCGAGGACGAGGAGTTCGGGCGTGCCGAGGAGGGCGACCGCGAGGGAGACGCGGCTGCGCTGGCCGCCGGAGAGCCTGCCGGCGAGTGCGTCGGCGTGTGAGGCGAGGTCGACGTCCTCGATGACGCGGGTGATGTGCTGACGCCGGATTTCGGCGCGGCGGCGGCCCGGCAGCAGCACGGAGGCGAAATAGTCGAGGTTCTGGCGGACCGTCAGGTCGTCGTAGACGGACGGGGCCTGGGTGACATAGCCGATCCGGCTGCGGAGCGAGGCGTCCCCGGCGGGGCGGCCGAGGACTTCGAGGGTGCCGGTGACTCTCGCCTGGGTGCCGACGAGGGCGCGCATCAGGGTGGACTTGCCGCATCCGGAGGGCCCCAGCAGGCCGGTGATACGGCCGGGCCAGACGGTGAAGTCGAGTCCGCTGAGGACGGTGCGGTCTCCTCGTACGACGGTGAGGCCGCGGGCGACGACGGCAGCACCAGAAGAATTCATCATGCGATGAATAATCCTCCTGGCGCTGCCGGTCGTCAAGCCATGGACGGGCCCGGAGACCGGGGCCGGGCCCGGAGACCGGGGCCGGGCCCGGAGACCGGGAACCGGAGGCCGGGAATCAGAGGCCGGGCCGGGAATCAGAGGCCGGGAATCAGGGAAACCACCGACGGGCGGCGCGCGGCCAGCCGCAGGAAGCGCACCGTGGAGCGGACCACCTGCTCCTTGGCACGGGCCGCCGTCCGGCCGGTCAGCATCCGGTCGCGGGGCGAGTCGTCCGGCCGGACGAACTGGATCAGCCCGTCATGGCGGCCGAGGCTCACGCACTGGATCGTGAACCCGAAGCTCAGGGGCTTCGGCGTGTGACCACGCGCCTCGGCCAGGATCGACGACGCCGCGTGGGACCCGGTGGGCAGGGCGGTGGCGCAGGCCATGCGCAGCCGCCCGGGCGCGGGGGCGTGGGAGGCCGCCGCGTCCCCCGCCGCGTACACCTCGGGGTGGGTGAGGGAGCGCAGCGAGGCGTCCACCGCGATCCGTCCGGACCCCTCCGGGTCGAGGGCGAGCCCGGCGGCCGCGGCGAGCGCGGTGTTGGGAACCATGGAGGCCGTCCAGACGACCGCGTCGGCGTCCACCTCCCCGGCGTCGGCGACGCGGCGGCCCTCCTCGACGCGGACGCCTCGCGCGGCGAGGACCGTATGGATGTGGTCCCGGCCCCGGCCGGAGCAGCCGGCGGCGAGCGGACCGGCGGACAGCAGCCGCACGGACCAATCGGGGTACGCCTCCGCCAGCTCGGCGGCCATCTCTACGCCGGTGAGCCCGCCGCCCACCACGGCCAGGCTGCCGGGGCCGTCCACCAGCCGCTTGCGCAGGGCCTCGGCCGACTCCGCGCTGTAGGCGCGTTCGTCCGCGGCGCCGCCCTCCGGGCCGAGGGGGCTGCCCGGCAGATGGCCGGTGCGGCTGCCCAGGGCGTAGACGAGCCGGTCGTACGGAAGGATCCGGCCGTCGTCCGTGGTCACCTGGCGGGCCACCGGGTCCAGGGCCGTGGCGCGCGCCGCCAGATGGCGCACGCCGGTTCCGCGCAGGATCTGCTGCAGAGGGTGGGTGACATCCGGCCGGCCGGCGGCCAGCTCATGCAGGCGGACGCGTTCGGTGAACCGGTCACTGGGGTCCACCAGGATCACTTCGGCGTGCGGGGCCAGCCGCAGGGCGGCCAGCAGTCCGGCGTAGCCCGCGCCGAGCACGACGATCTGCTGCCTGGTCCGCTGCTTCGTTGCGTTCGTCCGTGTGGTGTTCATGCAAGGGGGACGACGCGGGCGCGCCGAGTGTGACAACTCCGCCCGTCACAGCCTCCCCGGGTCCAGATGGCGCAGCTTGTCGGGGTTGACGACGGCGTCGATCTCGGTGATCCGGCCCCGGTGCACGGTGAAGCCGAACACCGCCCTCTGACCGCTCGCCACGTCGGTGAAGACCAGGCCGGGTGCGCCGTTCACCTCGCGGACGACCACCCGCATCGTGCCGGGGTCGAAGCCGCGCATGAGGCCGTGGGCGTAGCGGGCCACCTTGTCTCCGCCCAGCACCGGACGCCGGGCGGCCGTGATCTTTCCGCCGCCGTCGGAGCGCCACACCACCTCGGGGTCGAGCACCTCCAGCAGGCCCTCCAGATCCCCGCCCATGACGGCGGCCAGGAAGGTGTCGACGGCCCTGCGGTGCTCGGTGCGGTCGACCGAGCGGCGAGGCGCCTCGGCCCGCACCCTGCGGCGGGCGCGCGAGGCCAGCTGCCGTACGGATTCCGGGGTACGGCCGACGACCTCGGCGATCTCGGGGAAGGAGACGGCGAAGACGTCGTGCAGGATGAACGCGGTGCGCTCGGCGGGGGTGAGCCGCTCCAGCACCGTGAGCAGTGCGATCCCGACGGATTCGTCGAGGGTGACGCGCTCGGCGGGGTCGGGCGGGGCCGGCGCGGCGGGGCCGGCGGCGTCCGCGACGACCGGCTCCGGAAGCCACGGGCCGACATACGCCTCACGGCGGGCACGGGCCGAGCCCAGCTGGTCGTAGCAGATCCTGCTGACCACGGTCGTCAGATACGCCCGCGGGTCGGCGGCCTCCCCGTCCGGCAGGGCCTGCCAGCGCAGCCACGCCTCCTGGACGGCGTCCTCCGCGTCGGCGACCGACCCGGTGATGCGGTAGGCGATCCCCCACAGGCGGCTGCGCTGCTCCTCGAACACGGCCAACTCGGCCATCTCCCTGCCCCTCTCCCTCGTCTCCTCGCCTGCCTCGCTGTGCCTCGTCGCTCGTTCGGCAGGCGTACCGCGGACACGGAGATGACGACGCAGCCGGCCGGAGTGTGACGCCGCGGGCTACCGCCGCTTGGACTTTCTGCGCGCCGCGGGCTACCGCCGCTTGGACTTTCTGCGCGCCGCGGGGTTCCCGGCTCGGCTGCCGCGCCGCTTCTCGTACTGCCTGCGGGCCGTCTCGTACTCCTCGCGGCGCAGCTTCTCGCCCGGGGCCTCGGCGAGCGAGCGGAGGGAGTAGGCGAGCAGCGAGCCGACGAAGCCGATCGCCTTGAGGCTGCGCAGCGAGTCGTCGGCGGGCGAGCCGCTCGGGCGGCGGGTGAAGCCCTCCCACGTCTTGCGGAAGGCGATGGCGCTGCAGACCGCGAACATGACGATGACCAGGCCGTTGACGAAGCCGCCGACCTGGGCGATGGACAGCCCCTCGTAGGCGAACCGCAGGACGAGACAGCCCGCGACGGCGGCGGCGAGCGAGCCGGCGGCCACACCGAGGCGGCGCAGCCCGTAGCCGCCGTCGCGGGCGACCCACGTGGTGCCGAAGAAGCGGATCGGCTCGGGCTGCGGCCCGGTGGGACGGGAGTGGTGCTGCTGGTTCTCGCTCACAGGGGCGATTATCCCCTGCCGGCTTCCGGGCCTCTCGGGGCTTCAGTTGCAGCGGATCGCGACATATCCGTCACTGCCGGTG
Organism: Streptomyces chengmaiensis; assembly: GCF_029846775.1. Taxonomy (NCBI): domain Bacteria; kingdom Bacillati; phylum Actinomycetota; class Actinomycetes; order Kitasatosporales; family Streptomycetaceae; genus Streptomyces; species Streptomyces chengmaiensis. The sequence continues at coordinate 11,462 of NZ_JARWBG010000066.1, read as the reverse complement.
TAGATGTACGCGTCCGAGACGAACTCGCCGTTGCCGATGTTGTCCCAGATGTTGGACGTGCCGTACGGCCCGCGGATCCACTCCCCCGGCATCTGGCAGTTGATCGGCACGCTCGCGCCGTACGGAAGCACCCGGACGATCCGGTAGTTGGTGCCGGGGCCGCTGCGGACATTGAGGCGGACACCCGGGGCGACCGGATAGCGCTTGGCTGCCAGAGTCTCCGCGGCCACGCCGACCGTCTCGGCCCCTGCGGCTCCCTCGGTTTCCGTGGCCCCCTCGCGCGCTTCGACCCCTTCGAATTCCTCGACGGACATCTTCGTTCCCCCCGCTGTCGGCGTCCGCGCGGTTCCTCCGCGCTCGCCGCGAGGCTAGCAAGCGATGGCTGGATCGCACGCACCATCGACTAGGCTCCGAGCGTCGCGCTCGCGCACGAGATTCACGGGGGTGGGCACATGCCACCGCGGCGCAGCACCGAGCCGGTCGAGACGGCCCGCTCGTTTCCGGAAGCGGAACCCTTGCGGTACGCCGGGCAGTACCGCCTTGAGGCATGCCTCGGCAACGGCGGCATGGGCGTCGTGCACCGGGCCGCCTCCGATTCCGGGCTGCGGCTCGCGGTCAAGGTCATTCATGCCGAGCACGCCTCCGACCCGGAGTTCCGTGCGCGGTTCCGGCAGGAGGTGACGGCCGCCCGGCGGGTCAGCGGGGCGTTCACGGCCTCCGTCGTCGACGCCGACCCCGAGGCCGAACGGCCCTGGATGGCGACGCTGTTCATCGACGGCCCGACGCTCGCCGAACAGGTGAAGCGGAACGGTCCGCTGGACTCCGAGCAACTGCGCAGGCTCGGCGCCGGTCTTGCCGAGGCGCTGCGCGACATACACCGCGCGGGCGTGGTGCACCGCGACCTCAAACCGGGCAATGTGCTGCTCGCCGAAGATGGGCCGAAAGTCATCGACTTCGGGATCTCCCGGCCCGCGGACAGCGAACTCCGCACGGAGACGGGGAAGCTGATCGGCACTCCGCCGTTCATGGCGCCCGAGCAGTTCCAGCGGCCGCGCGAAGTGGGGCCGGCGGCGGACGTCTTCGCGATGGGCGCGGTGCTGGTGCACGCGGCGACCGGGCGGGGGCCGTTCGACTCGGACAGCCCGTACATCGTGGCGTACCAGGTCGTGCACAACGAGCCGGATCTGGCGGGCGTTCCGGCAGGGCTCGCACCCCTGCTGCGGCGGTGTCTGGCCAAGGACCCGGCCGAGCGGCCGACGCCGGGCGAAGTGATGGTCGCGCTGCGGGCGTTCTCGCCGACGGCGGCGCACGACACCCAGGCGTACATCCCGGCGCAGCGGGAACCGGACGCCGCGGGCGACGCGGACGGGGCGGAGTCCGGGGGCCCGGAGCCCGCGGCCCGACGGCGACGCCGGTCCCGGTGGGCCGCGGCGGCCGCCGCGGCGTTCACACTCGGTGCGGCCGGAGCGGTCGGCCTCGCCACGCTGCACGACGGGACGGGCGGCGGCGACCCCAGCGGCGGCGGGGCTGCCGGACGCGCCTCGGTCGGGCAACCGGCTCCCGGGAAGGGCTTCCGGCCCTGGAGCGTCCCGCTGGGCGGTGACGGCGAAGGAAACCGGACGCCCGTGTGCTCCGGCTCGGGAGACGCGCTGTACTGCGCCTCCCCCGGCGTGAAGGCGGCCCGGCTCAGCGCGGCCGACGGGCGCGTCCTGTGGTCCCTGAAGGCCGACGGCGGCGCGGCGGCCCAGACCGACGAGGACGGCGCGCCCGTGCGGATGGGCGGACTGCTGCTGGTGGCCGCCCCCGGCGGCGGCCGACTGGAGGCGCTCGACCCGGAGTCCGGCGCGGTGCGCTGGCAGCTGGAAACCGCCTCGTACGCGACCGTCGAATACGCGGGCGACGACACCGTGCTGCTGGTCACGGCCGACGGGCTGGTGCGGGCCCTCGACGCGGCGACCGGCCGGGAGCGCTGGGCCCGGCGGCACGGCGGGGTCGGCACCCAGTGGACCGCCGCCCGCCGGGGCGGCGGTCCCCTCGTGGCCGCCACCCCGGCAGTGGACGGCGCGTCCACGCTCATCACCGCGGTCGACCCCGTCAACGGGGACACCCTCTGGCAGCGGCGGGCGCCCGGCGCACTGAGCCCCGCCGGGCTTGCCGACAGCACGCTGTTCCTGCTGGCAGCCGACAAGGACGGCTTCACCGACGCGGTGGTGCACCTCGATGTCCCGTCCGAAGGACGGGACATCCGGAGAATCCCGCTCTCCGCCCCGCTCGACCAGGCGCAGGCCGCCGTGGTCGACGACACCGTGTACCTCAGCGGGGCGGGCGGCTCGCTCCTCGCCGTCCGCGGCGAGCAGCAGCTCTGGCGACGGGAGCTCGGCGTCACCCATCTGTCCCGGCCCGCCGGCGACGGCAAAGGCGTGTACGTCTCCGCCGGGGACGGGCGGCTGCTCGCGGTGGACGCGGAGAGCGGGGTGCTGCTCGGTCAGACCCGCCCGCGGATGGCGGACGGTCCGCACACCCTTCCCCTCCGTGCTTCCGGCCCCCGTCACCACCGGCCCCGACCGCATCGCCGGGACCGCGCCCGACGGCTCGGTCTTCGCCCAGGGGACGGAGAATCCCGGGGGCTGGTAGTCGCCGCCCCCGCGCATGCGGGTTTCCGGGGCCCGGGAATGCGAACGCCCCGCCTGTTTCTCGCGGGGCGTCGAGGACGGAGGGTGCGTGATGTCCGGTGTGTCAGGGCGCGATCGGCACGGCTCGGCTCCAAAGCTCCTCGGCGTGATCACGGAAGCGGTCGAACATGCCGCTGTCGCTCTGTCGGTGGAGGTGCAGCAGGGGCGAGTCGTGGCCGACCAGCCGCGCAAGATGAGGCGTCACAAGGGCGTCCTCATCGAACCGGAAGACGCTCAAGCTCACGTGGTTCACGGCGTCTGAGGGAGCCGAGAATCGTGTCTCCAGCCCTTCCGGGGAGCCCAAGCGGCCCAGGTGCTCCAAGGTGATTCTGATCCGGGTGGAGACCGTGAGGGCCGTGTCTTCGATGGCCTCACGCTGCCGCGTCACCTCCCCCTCAGGGTCGCCGATGAGGAAGCGGACCCGGACCCCTGAGTCGATCTTGCGGCGCAGTGTCTCTGAGAACGCCGGAACGGACGTGAAGAGGAAGTAGTTCGTGTACCCGGCGAGGTAGATCTCTTGCGTGGCGCCATCGGCCAGTTCGGACCACAGCGAGGACGGCGCAGCCGATCGGTATGGGTAGCTGCGGGTGATCTCGCGGTCAGTGCCGGTCTTGATGCGGTCCTTGACCACCTGGGGCCAGATCATTTCCTCGTCCACTCCCAGAGCGCGGGCGGCGTCTTCGCGGTTCCTGGCGTGTGGCGTTAACGCCTCGTTCGAAACCCATCGTTCCACTTGCTTCGGGGATACCCCCACGCGGTATGCGAGCTGTCGGGCGGAGAGCCCCGCTTCATCCATGGCGGAACGAAGTCTGACGTTCAAGTCAACCCCCTCGACAGGGACCTTTGAGCCTTCTTTGGACCTTATCGCCGTAAGGCCCAACTGTCGCTGTGCATACCGAGATACGTCCCTCGAGGGGGCTCACGCTTGGCAAGGAGCAGAAGACCCCCGCGACGGGTGGAGCCGTCCAGGGGCGTGGCCAACGCTTTCGAGGAGCGTCGACATGACAGACCTTATCTGCCGGATCGCCGTATGACTCCGGCTGGTATTCGGGCCCGGTAAGGGCGGTCGGCGGGCCGGTGCCCGCCCCGCCCCGAAACTGCCTGAGCGGTACGGGCCGCGTCCGACTGCGGTGAGGCTGCCGGCCCATCGGTCCCCGTATGGGCGGCACGAGGTGTTGGACGGCGGCGCGGTCGCGCTGGTGCGTCCGTATCTGATCGAGCATGAGCGGCGGCAGCGGCGGGCCCGGCAGCAGAGGCGGCGGCTGACGCTGGTCCTCGCGGCGGATTTCGGCATCGACCTTGACGCCCACGTGGTCGGCGCGGGGGGTGCCCGATGACCAACTCCCCCGAGTCGCAAGTGGCAGAGGCGTGTGAGGTCTGCGGGTCGACGGCGGGCCCTCTGGCGACCGTCACGACCGGCACGGCGGGCGGCGCGTGGCATCGGCGGGTGTGTCAGTCGTGCGCGGCGGGCGGTGTCGGCAGGGGGCCGGTAGCGGTGCGGCGGGCGGCGCGGATGTGCGTGCGGTGCAACGCGCTGACGTCGCGGCCGGTGGTCGTCTCGGAGGTGCACGCAGGCTCCGGGCCTGGTTTCAACGTCTATGCCTGCGCCGAGTGCGCGCCGCACTTCCCGGTGCTGCCGGANCGCACGGTCGCCCAGGTACGGGCGGACGCGGAGCGCTCCGGCCGGTCCGGTGAGTGCGAGATGGGCGAGCACTCCTTCTGCCACCCGCAGGACGTCTACGCCAGCAGCACCCGCCACCGGGGAGAACGGCCGCTCTTCACGCTGCGGTGCGCGTGCGCCTGCCACAAGACCCCTCCGCCGAAGGGCCCGTAGCGGCCCGTGCGGCCGCGCTGCTACACGAACCCGGCGCAGCCGGGGAACCCTTACGGCGCGAAGCGCCGCCGGGGGGCTGAGGGGGCGCAGCCCCCTCACAGCCAAAAAGGGCGGGTGGGCGGGGAAAGGGCCCGCACCCGGGAAGACGGGCACGCCCGAGAGGCCGCACGGCGCGCGCGCAGCGCCGCCCGGGGTGTGCGGGGCGAAGCCCCGCACCCGCGAGGGAGGGGCGGGAAAGGGGCCCGCACCCGGGAAACCCCGGGGCCTGGGCGTCAGCCCAGCTTCGTGACGTCGCGCACCGCGCCCTTGTCCGCGCTGGTGGCCATCGCCGCGTACGCCCTCAGCGCCGCCGAGACCTTCCGCTCCCGCCCCTTGGGCCCGTATGCCCCGCCCAGCGCCTCGCGCCGCGCCGTCAGCGTCGCCTCGTCGACGAGGAGCTCGACCGACCGCCCCGGGATGTCGATGCGGATGCGGTCGCCGTCCTCGACGAGGGCGATCGTCCCCCCGGACGCCGCCTCCGGGGAGGCGTGTCCGATGGAGAGACCCGAGGTGCCGCCCGAGAAGCGCCCGTCGGTGATCAGCGCGCAGGTCTTGCCGAGCCCGCGCCCCTTGAGGAAGGACGTGGGGTAGAGCATCTCCTGCATGCCGGGCCCGCCCTTGGGCCCCTCGTACCGGATGACGACCACGTCGCCGTCCTTGACCTGCTTGTTGAGGATCTTCTCGCAGGCCTCCTCCTGGGACTCGCAGACGACCGCCGGGCCCTCGAAGGTCCAGATCGACTCGTCGACGCCCGCGGTCTTCACCACGCAGCCGTCCTCGGCGAGGTTGCCCTTGAGGACGGCCAGTCCGCCGTCCTTGGAGTAGGCGTGCTCGGCGGAGCGGATGCAGCCTCCCTCGGCGTCCTCGTCCAGGGCCTCCCACCGCTCGGACTGCGAGAACGCCTCGGCGGAGCGCCGGCAGCCGGGAGCGGCGTGCCACAGCTCGACCGCTTCGGCCGAGGGGGAGCCGCCGCGCACGTCCCAGGTCTTCAGCCAGTCGGCGAGTGAGGGGCTGTGGACGGCGTGCACGTCCTCGTTGAGCAGTCCGGCGCGGTGCAGTTCGCCGAGGAGGGCGGGGATGCCGCCGGCGCGGTGCACGTCCTCCATGTAGTACGTGCGGTTCTTCGCGACGTTCGGTGCGACCTTCGCCAGGCACGGCACGCGTCGCGAGACGGCGTCGATCTCGGCGAGGCCGAAGGGGACGCCGGCCTCCTGGGCCGCCGCCAGCAGGTGCAGGATCGTGTTGGTGGAGCCGCCCATGGCGATGTCCAGGGCCATGGCATTCTCGAAGGCCGCGAAGGAGGCGATGGAGCGCGGCAGGACCGTGTCGTCGTCCTGCTCGTAGTGGCGGCGGGTCAGCTCGACGACGGTGCGGGCGGCGTTCTCGTACAGCGCTCGCCGCGCGGTGTGCGTGGCGAGGACCGAGCCGTTGCCGGGCAGGGAGAGGCCGATGGCCTCGGTGAGGCAGTTCATCGAGTTGGCGGTGAACATGCCGGAACAGGAACCGCAGGTCGGACAGGCGTTCTCCTCGATGCGGAGGATGTCCTCGTCCGAGACCGCGTCGTTGACGGCGTCGGAGATGGCGTCGACGAGGTCCAGTGTGCGGACCGTGCCGTCGACGAGGGTCGCACGGCCGGACTCCATGGGTCCGCCGGAGACGAAGACGGTGGGGATGTTGAGGCGCAGCGCGGCCATCAGCATCCCGGGTGTGATCTTGTCGCAGTTCGAGATGCAGATCAGGGCGTCGGCGCAGTGGGCCTCGACCATGTACTCGACCGAGTCGGCGATCAGGTCGCGGGACGGCAGCGAGTAGAGCATGCCGCCGTGGCCCATGGCGATGCCGTCGTCCACGGCGATGGTGTTGAACTCCCGCGGCACCGCTCCTGCCGCCTTGACGGCCTCAGAGACGATGCGGCCGACCGGTGCGAGATGCGTGTGCCCGGGCACGAACTCCGTGAAGGAGTTGGCGACGGCGATGATCGGCTTGCCGATGTCCTCGCTCGCTACGCCCGACGCCCGCATAAGGGCGCGGGCGCCCGCCATGTTGCGGCCGTGGGTGACAGTGCGGGACCTCAGCTGGGGCATCGCGCTCGCTCCTTAGACGGACCTTGGAGAGATGGGTCTGGTGTCGAGACTACGCCTCACGCCCAAGATCTGGACAGTCCGTCCGGCATGCGGAACGCCGGACTCACTCCTCGGTCAGATACCGCTGCAGCGTCGGCGCGACCATCCGCACGATCTCTTCCGGGTCCGTGGACGCCAGCGGCTCCACCTGCACCACATACCGCAGGATCGAGATGCCGATCATGTGGGAGGCGGCCAGCTCCGCCCGGAACCTGGGGTCCGGCACATCCAGCTCCGCCGCCACCCGTTCCAGCAGCCGCCGCAGCACGAAGGTGCGCAGCACCTTCGCCGCCGCCTCGTGGGTGAGCGCGGAGCGCAGCACGGCCAGCATCGGGCCGCGGGTCGCCGGGTTCTCCCAGACGCCGATGAAGACGCGGGCCAGCCGCTCTCCGATGCCCTCCGGGCCCTGGCCCAGCACGGCCGGGACGGCCAGGGCGGGCTCGAAGGAGACCTCGATGGCGGCGGCGAAGACGTCGTCTTTTGACCCGAAGTAGTGGTGGACGAGGGCGGCGTCGACCCCGGCGGCCCTGGCGATGCCGCGCATCGTCGTCTTGTCGTAGCCGCGCTCGGCGAATTCCGTGCGGGCGGCTTCGAGGATCCGCTCACGTGCGCCGGGCCCGCTGGCCGCCTCCGTACGGGCGGGACGCCCGCGTCGGCGGGGCGTCTTGGGGCTGCCCCGGTCCTCGCCGCCGGTCATGAGCGGGGAACCTGGGTCGTGGACGCCAGGTGCAGCCGGGTGAAGGCGAGGGCTTCGGCGAGGTCGGCCTCACGCTCCGCCGCCGACATGGCACGCCGGGTGTTGACCTCGATGACGACGTGCCCGTCGAAGCCGGTGCGGGCCAGCTGCTCCAGCAGCTCCGCGCACGGCTGGTCGCCGCGCCCGGGCACCAGGTGCTCGTCCTTGGCGGAGCCCTTGCCGTCGGCGAGGTGGACATGCGCGAGCCGGTCGCCCATCCGGTCCACCATCGCCAGGGTGTCGGTGCGGGCGGTGGCGGTGTGGGACAGATCGACGGTGAAGTGCCGGTAGTCGTCCTTGGTGACGTCCCAGTCGGGGGCGTAGGCGAGCATCTCGCGGTCGCGGTAGCGCCACGGGTACATGTTCTCCACGGCGAACCGGACGTCCGTCTCGTCCGCCATGCGCCAGATGCCGGAGACGAAGTCGCGGGCGTACTGGCGCTGCCAGCGGAAGGGCGGGTGCACGACCACGGTCGACGCGCCGAGCTTCTCGGCCGCCGCCTGGGCGCGCTGCAGCTTCACCCAGGGGTCGGTGGACCACACCCGCTGGGTGATCAGCAGACAGGGCGCGTGGATGGCGCGGATCGGCACCCGGTGGTAGTCGGACAGGCGGCGCAGCGCCCCGATGTCCTGGCTGACGGGGTCCGTCCACACCATGATCTCGATGCCGTCGTAGCCGAGGCGTGCGGCGATCTCGAAGGCGGTCGCCGTGGACTCCGGATAGACGGAGGCCGTCGACAGGACGACCTTCGCATCCGGGATGCGCACCGCTGGGTCTGCCGCTGGTTGAGCCACGGGAGACAGATTACGGTCCCGCGTCATTCGACAGGGAGGTGGTCGAGGCGCCGCAGGATGACGCCCTCGCGCAGCGCCCAGGGGCAGATCTCCAGGGATTCGGCCCCGAAGAGGTCCATGGCGCCTTCCGCGACCACGGCGCCGGCCAGCAGCTGGCGGGCCCGCCCGGCGGAGACGCCGGGGAGTTCGGCGCGCTGCTCGGCCGTCATCGCGGCGAGCCGGGGCACCCAGTCCTCCAGCGCCGGGCGGCTCAGCTCGCGCTGTACGTACAGGCCCTCGGCGGAGCGCGCCGCGCCCGCGATCCTGGCGAGCTGCTTGAACGTCTTGGAGGTGGCGACGATGTGGTCGGGCTTGCCGAAGCGGCTGAACTCGCCGACCGTACGGGCGATCTCGGCGCGTACATGGCGGCGCAGTATGCGCACGTCCTGCGGGTCGGGCGGATCGCCGGGCAGCATGGACCCGGTCAGCCGGCCCGCGCCGAGGGGGAGGGAGGCGGCGGCGTCGGGCTCCTCGTCGGTGCCGTACGCGATCTCCAGCGAGCCGCCGCCGATGTCGAGCACCAGGAGCCGGCCGGCGGACCAGCCGAACCAGCGGCGGGCGGCGAGGAAGGTCAGCCGCGCCTCCTCCTCTCCGCTGAGGACCGTGAGGTCGACGCCGGTCGCGTCCAGGACCTGGTCGAGGACCTCGTCGGCGTTGGTCGCCTCCCGGACGGCCGAGGTGGCGAACGGCAGGACCTCCTCGCAGCCCTTGTCCTCGGCCGCCTGGAGGGCGTCGTGGATGGTGCCGATGAGCCGCTCGACGCCGGCGGAGCCGATGGCGCCGTGCTCGTCGAGCAGCTCGGCGAGGCGCAGCTCCGCCTTGTGGGAATGGGCGGGCAGCGGCCGTGCGCCCGGGTGGGCGTCCACCACCAGCAGATGAACCGTGTTCGAACCGACGTCGAGGACTCCGAGTCTCATGGACCGAAACGCTACTGCGGTTGCGCGCTTAGGCTGGACTCGTGCCTAAGACGAAAAAGACGAACCAGGGCAAGGTCCCCCAGCAACCTGTGCACGATGTGGCTGAAGAGCAGGTTGAGCAGGACGAGAAGGGCGGGCTGGACTTTGCGCGCGCCTGGGTGGAGTTCACGGACCCGGAGGACGACGAGCAGGTCTTCCGCTGCGACCTGACGTGGCTCACCTCACGGTGGAACTGCATCTTCGGCAGCGGCTGCCAGGGAATCGAGGCGGGCCGGGCGGACGACGGCTGCTGCACGCTGGGCGCGCACTTCTCGGACGAGGACGACGAGAAGCGGGTCGCCGAGCATGTGGCACGGCTCACACCGGACCTGTGGCAGTTCCACGACGTGGGCACACAATCCGGCTGGGTGCAGACGGACGACGACGGCGATCGCCAGACACGCCGCTGGGAGGGCTCCTGCATCTTCCAGAACCGCCCCGGGTTCGGGGCCGGGGCGGGCTGCGCCCTGCACATCCTGGCGGTGCGGGAGGGGCGGGAGCCGCTGGAGACAAAGCCGGACGTCTGCTGGCAGCTGCCGGTGCGGCGGACGTACGAGTGGATCGACCGCCCCGACGACACGCGTGTCCTGCAGATCTCGATCGGCGAGTACGACCGGCGGGGCTGGGGGCCGGGCGGGCACGACCTCCACTGGTGGTGCACATCGGCGACGTCGGCGCACGGGGCGGGGGAGCCGGTGTATGTGACGTACCGCCCGGAGCTCACCGAACTGATGGGCAAGGCGGCGTACGACGTCCTCGTCTCCCTCTGCGAGGCCCGCCTGGCCTCCTCGCTCCCGCTGGTGGCCCCGCACCCGGCGGACTGAGCCGGGCGAGGGCGGGCGGCGGGGAAAGCCCCTCAGCCCGATGCCGACGGCTCGGACGCGGACGGGGGGGCCGACTGCGGGGTGCCCGAGGACGGCGGCGGGGTCGGGTCCTGAGCCGGATCCGGAGGGGACGGCGGCGGATCGGACGCGGGCGGGGGCGTCGGGTCCGGATCCGGGCCCGGAGGGGACGGCGGCGGCGGACCGGGGGCAGGCGGCGGAGTCGGATCCGGGCCCGAAGAGGACGGCGGCGGCGGATCGGACGCGGGCGGGCGTGCCGGCCCGCGGCCGTCGATCTCCACCACCGCGCCCGACGGGTCCACCCCCACCCGTGCACTCCACGGCCCTTCCGGCTCCAGCCGCCGGTCCACCGTGACGTACACGGTGACCGAGTCCCCGGGCTGCAGCACCCCGGACGCCCGGCTGACCCGCAGCCAGGGCGCGTCCGACCACAGCGACCAGGACACCGGCGTGCCGCCCGAGGCGCTGAGGGTGATCCGCGTGCCGTCCCCGGCGGGCTGCGCCTCGACCGTGAGACGCCCGGGCCCCGCCTGCCCCGGCCCGGTCGGCGACGCGGGGGCGCCCGAGCTGACGACCTCCACCGAGACGTCCGGCGACGCCCCGCCCGCGGTGAACCGGTGGTCCGGCCGCGACTGGACGCTGCCCGCGTTCTCGTAGTGGTCGTACGGCTCGCCGTCCAGCCCCCGCGGGCCGTCCGCCTCCCGTGCCGAGACCGACGTGCCGCCGTGGCTCTCGCCGGTCAGCGGCGCGCCCCGGTACGCGGCCCACAGCGCCAGCACCGGCGCGGCGACGACGGTCGCCACAACCGTGGTGGTCAGGGCGCGCGCCCGCAGCCGCTCCCGCCGGGCGGCGCAGTCCTTGGCGTCCATGGGATACCCGCCGGGGCCAAAGCGCGGGGCGTTCGCGCGTGCCCGGGGGGCGCGCAGCATCGCCGCGTACACGGCGGAGCGCGGTGCGGCGACCAGCGGCAGCGTCGCCGGGGTGACGACGGCGCCCGGCCATGGACCGCCCGCGCCCACCCGCTCGGCGACCCGGCGGCAGCGCGGGCAGTCGTCGACATGGCGCACCAGCTCCTGGCGGAGCGCGGCGGACAGCAGCACCCGGCTGTCGCCGGAGAGCCGGGCGATGGAGGGGCAGTTCCCGGTCTCGACGACGGCGAGCGCGGCACGTGTGCGCTCCACCTCGCAGGCGGCCGTCGCCAGCAGTTCGCGCGTCGCCAGCGCGTCCGCGCCGAGGACCGCGGCGACCTCGCGTGGCGCGAGGCCGTGCCGGATGGCCAGTTCGAGCGCCTCGCGCTGCTCGGGGCTGGTGCCGGCAGCCTCCGGCCAGGCCAGCAGCGCCAGCTCCTCGCGGCGGCGCGCCGCGAGCTCACCGCGGGCGGGGGTCCGCCCACCGTCCGCGGCCTGCTCCGGCGGCCCGCCGGCCGC
>NZ_JARWBG010000065.1:0-33102 GCF_029846775.1 Streptomyces chengmaiensis | reverse complement strand
CGTTGGCGCTGGCGGTCGGCTTCGTCGCCTTGCCGCCGTTCTTCAGGCGCCGCAGCTTGGCCTGGGCCTTGGTCAGGGTCTGGGTCGCCTCGGCGACTTCCTTCTCGGCCGCCTCGATCGCGGAGGCGTCGCGCTTCAGCTGCTGCAGCTCACTCAGGCCGGCGCGGGTGCGGGCCGCCAGGTGGCGGATGCGAGCGGTGTGGCTGTTCTCTCCCCAGGCCAGGGCGGCCAGAGCGTGCGCCAGCTGCGGGTCGACGTTCGGGATCGGGGAGGCTGAGGCCTTGGCGTGGGCTCGGGTCAGTCCCTGGGTCTCGGCGATGGCTGCGATCTCGCCCACGGTCACGTCGGGCAGCTGAGCGCGGATGTCGTCGGCGGTGGCGCCGTTGTTCAGCATGTCGACGATGGCGGCACGGTAGGCGTCGTTCACTTCGGCTCCTTCGGGGCAGTGGTGGTGAATTCGCGGCGCAGCTGGGAGCGCCGGGTGCGGGTGGTGCCGGCCCAGATGGCGTCGCCGGCGTCGGTGGGGTGGTCGAGGGCCCAGGCCAGGCAGGCCTCGCGCATGGCGAGGGGGCAGCGGCGGCAGGCCAGTTGAGCAGCGGCTCGGTCGTTGGAGTTGTCGCTGGTCCACCAGTTGGGGTCGGTGTCCGGGGCCTGGCAGGGCTCGGCTCCGGTGAACCGGGGGAAGGGGGCGAGGCGGCCGCTCACGACGTGGTTCCGGTCGGACGGACCACGTGCATGTCGCCGTTGCGGTCGGCGTGGGTGTGGGCGCCGTCGCCGAGCTCGGCGGCCAGGTGGTCGGCGATGCGGGTGTTGTCGTGCCTGCTGGCGGAGACGGTCTGAAGCACGGCGGCCGGGCGGCCGGCGCACTGGCGGCAGGCGGTCACGTTCGGGCGAGGCGGTGCGGTGGTCATGGCTTCCGCTCCCCCTGCGGCCGGACGTTGTCGATGCCGCCCACGGTCGGCAGCAGCAGTTCGAACGGCTCCCAGGCCTCGAGCCGGTACATCTCCAGCACCTCGACCGGCAGCTCGGCGCCGAGGGAGTGGTCGTTGTACGGGAGCAGTTCCGGGACGAGGTTGGCGTGTTCGCCGTCGTCGGTGTCGTCGGCAGCCTGGTCGATGTCGACGAAGGCGACGAAGACGCCGGTCGGTGTGCGCTCCAGGACGTAGAGCCGGCGGGCGGGTGCTTCTTCAGGGTCGACGTCGTCGCGGCGGGCCCACATCTGGCGGGTGGCGGCGAGGACGGCCACATCGCCGGCGTCGGCCGCGTCGGTGACCTGCTGGTAGGCGTCGGCGCGGGTGACGTGCTCGCGGTCGACGAGGTCCTGGACGGCGGCGGTGAGGTGGTCGCCCAGGGCCTGGGCGCCGATGAGGTGGTTAAGGTACTTCAGGTTGCTCATGCCAGGGCCGCCTTCCGGGAGTTGCGGGGGCGGGGGGTGCGGGCGTCGACGGCGGCCAGGAGCCGCTGGAGGGCGGAGCCGCGCCGGGTGCTGCGGAGGGTGGCGGGCATGCCGCAGTTCCAGCAGTCGGCCTCTTCACCGCTCCAGGCGACGAAGCACTGCTCGCGCTCGCAGACGGACTCCGCGGTGGTGTTCAGGCGGGGGCTGCGGCGGGCGATGGCGCGCATGATGGCGCCGGCGGTGCCCTGCGGACGCTGCGGTCGGACGGTCGGGGCGTGCATGATGGGGTTTCTCCTTCTCCGCTCCTGGCGGGGTGAGGGGCCCGGGGCGGCCGGCGGTTTCTCAGGCCTTGTGCGGCCGCCCCGGGGCGTAGTCAGAGGACGATCTGCTTCTTCTCGGCGCGGTCCCAGCGCAGCTCCCAGTCGGGGCGCAGTCCGCGGGCGGACCAGTCGCCGCGGCTGGTGCCGGCGGGGATCGGCTGGCCGGAGCTGGCGTGCAGCTGGGCGATCTCGCAGGCGCGCAGGGCGGAGGCGATTGCCTCGTGGCCGTTTTCGGCCAGGCCGGTGAAGACGTGGACGCCCTTGCGGGTCTTGTCCAGCCGGTGCTCGATGGGGACGTCGATCTCCCACACGGTGCGCGGGCCCATCACTCCTCGGCCTCCGGGTCGTACACGGCGGTGAGCGTGAGCGGGGTGACGAGGTAGCCGGTGGAGCTGTCCTCCTCCATCTCGTCGCCTTCGCCGGGCCAGAAGACGGCCAGCTCCTCGATCGCCTCGGCGTCGCCGAAGTCGGGGATCCAGGTGAGGATCGCGCCGGCGGGCAGGCCTTCGCGGGTGCGGAGGTCCTCGCTGTGGGCGCGGGCGGCGTCGCGGTTGGTGTAGAGGCCGAGCGGCAGCTGGCCGTGCTCGTACTCCGTGCGGTAGATCGTTAGCTCGATCGGCTCGCCGGGGGTGAGCTGGGTGATGCCGGGGAAGACGGCCTCGGCGGCGGCCAGGCGCTGCTCCAGCATCTCGATGTGGGTGAGCAGCTGGGCGACGTCCTGGGTCGGGTTGCCGGTGCCGGCGGCGGTGCGCAGGCGGATGTCGTGGACCAGGTCGCTGTGGTCGGTCGGGGCTGCGGGCGCCGTGCGGGTCAGGGTGGTCGGGGTCACGAAGTTCTCCGTTTCTGGCAGCGGTTGCGGGCCGGGCTGTCCGGTCCCCCGCGTCGTCCGGGCCGGTGGCCTGCGGTCCGGACGACACGGCCGGGTGGGCAGATCAGGGCAGCTGGGGGTGTGGGGCAGGTCGGTGCGGCCCGCCGGCGGATCAGGCGGGGAGGCGGGAGGCGAGGGTTTCGGCGCCGTGGGCTTCGACCTCGCGGCGGTCGATGAGCCGCTCGTACTGCTTGACCTGTCGGCGCGGCAGCTTCTCGACGTCCCAGCAGTGCCGCAGGTACGCGATGTGCTGGGCGCGGGCCTGGGTGTTGCCGAGTTGGTGGGCGTGGGTGAGCTCGTGGACGACGGTGGCGTTGATGTCGGTTTCGGTGCGGGCCTTGCGCAGGTTGATGGGGATGATTACGCCGTTCGGGCCGAGCACGGTGATGCCGTACCTGCTGCGCCGGCCTCGGCGGTACTCGCGCCGGTGCGCGGCCTGGATCCGGTCGGAGACCCCGGGAATAAGGGCGAGTTCGGTGTCGGCTGTGAGGGCCGACCAGCGGTTGAGGTCGCCGACCATGACGAGCTGTACCGGGGGCAGGGCGCCGAAGCGGCCGGCGACCAGACGCGCGGCGTCGGGGGCGATGGACTCGGTGTGCTTGACGAGGCGGCGCTGGAAGTAGGAGACGCTGTCGCTGGTGACCGTGAGCATGGTGTGGCCTTCCGGATACGAAGCGGGAGTTGGATGGTCAGCGGGCGGCGCGGGCGCGGGTGGAGGCGACCAGGAGCGTCTGGTGGACCTGGGCCTCGGTACGGGTGAGCTGGTCGTTCCAGCCCGGGACCGAGCGGGAGCCGGTGACGGCGAGCAGGTGGACGTTGGCCTCGGAGGCGGTGGCGCGGGTGCCGGTCCCGGAGCGGATCAGGTCGCGCTCGGCTCCGAGGATGCATACGCCTCGGCTCGACTCCATGACGAACTGCGTCCAGCCGCGGGTCTTGATGTGCTCGGACGTGGCTTGCAGGAAGTCGGCTGGGGCGATGGCCCGGTCGGGACTTGGCCGGCGTTCGGCAGCGAGGTGCCAGACGATGCGCAGGGCCCCGACCAGCAGGTCGCCGGCGCAGAGGATTGTGTGCTTGAGCAGCCACCAGGCGGCCCGAGCGGCGATGATCGACGCCTTCTTCAGGAAGCGGCCGGTGGCGGAGGGGGTGCGCGGGTCGGGCGGGCACGGCCCGGTGACGATGCCGGCCTGGCGGATGAGGGTGTCGGTGTCCGGGAGGGCGATGGCGGGCCCGGCCGGTGCGGCGTCGGCGAGTGCGGCGGCCAGTTCTTCGGCGAGCGTTTCGGCGAAGGCCGTGTCGACTGCTGCGGCGAGGGCCGCTTCGGACCAGAAGGTCCGCGGAGCGGTCGCGGTCGCGGAGGCGGGCATGGCGAGGCCTTCCTGTCTGGGCATGGGGCGGGTTGGGAGAGATCCGCAGGGCGGCGGCTGAGTGGTTGGCGACCTGGCGGCCGGCCCCGGGAGGGACGGGGTGTCAGCGGGTGATCACCGGCTGGTCTTGCGCAGCTCGTGGGTGTGGCACAGGACGGGGCCGATGAAGAGGCTGATCCTGTTCACCGTCCACCTGCCGGCAGTGAGCGGGCCCGGCGGGACCTCGTCCACGATGTGGCCGGTCTTGCCGACCGCGCGGGGGTCGTCTTCGCAGGAGTTGATCCGTACCTCGTCGCCTGCCTTGAACATGTCGCTCTCCTGATCAGTGGTTGACGGGTCTTGGGGTGGCGGGGCGGGCGGGGGCTACTCGGTGAAGGAGGCGTAGTCGCCGGGCGGGTAGACGTAGTTGGACAGTGCGCCCTCGGCCGCGGCGGCTACGGCGCGGAGTCCGGCGATGGCTGCGGCGGCGACGGTGCTGTGGTCGGCGGCCGTGGAAGCGAGCAGGGAGGCGGTCTGGCTGGCGCGGCGGGCGCCGGCGGGCGAACCGTCCGAGTTCGTCATCGCGTCGTACGCGGCGGAGCGGAGGCGGTCACGCAGCCCATGGCTTACTCCTCGTACTGGTCGGGTCGGGAGGTCCGGGGGCGGCCGGCTGAGTTTTGGCGACCTGGCGGCCGGCCCCGGGGCGGGTGTGTTAGCTGTACTTCTTGGTTTGCTTGAGGATGTAGTCGCGGGTGAAGCCGAGGACTTCGACGGCGTCGGTGCGGGCACCGTGGTACGCGCCGTCCAGCTCGGTCTTGACCGTCTTCCACATCTCGGCCTCTGCGGCCTCGCGGGCCTTCTCGGTCTCTTCGAAGATCTTGTCTCGCTTGGCCTTGGCGGCGGCGAGCGTCTTCTTCAGGTCCTCGCGGGCCTTGGCGATGTCGTCGGGGCGGGGGGTCATGGTTTTGCTCCTCGCGGTGATGAGGGACGATGGTTCCGGCCCCCTGCTCCGGTTGGAGCGGGTTGGGAGGCCCGGGGGCGGTGGGCTGAGTTTGGCGACCTGGCCGCCGCCCCCGGGGCGCAGCTACTGCGGGTACTTCTGGTAGGTGCCTGCGGCCTCGCGCGCGTCGAGGTCGCTGCCGTATCCGATGGTCTTGTCGGCGTTGCGCAGGTGCAGGACGGCGGCGACCAGCCGCTGGTTCTCCTCGTCGTCGCCGCGGGCGGCGTACTCGGCGGCCAGGTTCCGCAGTGTGGAGAGCAGTTCGGGCACCAGGTTGCTGGCGCGCAGGCTGTCCAGGACGTCGTCGATGTCGGCGCCGTTGTCGATGTCGGCGCGCAGCTGGGTCAGCCCCTCGGCGAGCTCGAAGGTGATGTCGCCGTCCCAGCGGTCGGGGTCGATCAGGTCGATGACGTGCTCGACGACGGCGTCGGCCGTGGTCTTGGTGCCGAGGATGGCGACTGCGTAGAGCAGGATCGTCCAGTCGCTGGCGGTGGTGAGCCAGGCCGGGCCGGTACGGGTGAGCCACAGGCCGACCATGGCCAGGAGGGTCGCGCTGGCGGCGGGGTCGGTGAGCTGGCGGACTTGCTTCAGGGCGCGGACGGTGAGGCGGCGGGCGGCGCCGGCGGTCGGGCGCGACTGGCCGGCTTGGGCGGAGATGGTCACGTGCTGCTCCTTCGGTGACGTGGTGCTGCGGGCTGCGGGTTTGGGAGGCCCGGGGCGGCCGGCTGAGTTGGCGACCTGGCGTCCGCCCCGGGGGCGGCTCAGGCGGGGCGGGGCAGAGCGCGGCAGCGTTCGGCGTGGTCCTGGGCCCACGACTGCGCCGAGGCGAGGGCGGGGCGCAGCTCGTATCCGGTGTGCGTGCCGGGGGCCCTGAGCGGATAGGTCTGCTCGGCGGCCGGGCAGCCGGTGCAGACGGCGCGCACGTCGGTGTTGTCGGTGAGAACGTCAACGGTGGCGCCGGTGAGGTTGGCGTAGCGGGCGGTGACGTTGTCGGGCCAGGGGTGCGTGGGGTGTGCCTGCTGCTTTGCCGGGGTCTGTGTCATTTCTGCTCCTGTTTCGGATTCGGTGGTGCGGGTTGGAAGGCCCGGGGCGGGTGGCTGAGTTGGCGACCTGGCCGCCGCCCCGGGGCGCTTGCGACACCTCAATAATGCAGACTCCCAATATTCATTTCAAGAGTATGCATACATCAAGTCCGGGTTTCTTGCGTTCCGGCCGGTCAGGCGACTACGGGTTGGAACCATCGGGTGCGGCCCCACGGGTGACGTCGGCGACGGGGGCGTTGTTCGTACCGGCGACGTGCACGCCGCTGGAGGTGCGGGAGGCAGCCGAGCTGACCGCGTCCCGGACGTCGGCGGCCTGGTCAGCGGCGAGCGGGCCACCGCTGCCAGCGGAGGAGTTGACGCGGATGGGCTGGTTGCTGTCCCCGTCGACCGTGACGCCCTGGCCGGCACCGGGGGTGCGGCCGCCGCTCCTTCCCGTCGCCTCGCGACCGCTGCCCGGGCGGCCGCGGCGCGATGGGGTCTTGCCGGTCCGGGCCCGCTCGGCCTTGCGCTCGGCGGCGGCCATCGCCGCGGCGGCGGGGCCGGCGCACTCGGTGCAACCGATGCTGATGCCGGGGGCGGTGATGCGGCCGGAGTCCTCGCAGACCAGGCAGGCCGGGCCCTTTTCGGGGGCGGGCATGCCGTAGGCCCGGCGGTACGCAGCGACCGAGGGGATCTTCAGCTCGGGCTCGCCCTTGCGCTTCCTGCCGCCCTCGGTGCCGGCCGACTTCCCGGTCTTCGCAGGGTCGGCGGACACGCCGCCGGCCTGGAGGTTCCAGGCGCCGCGCAGGACGGCGGAGACGGGGGTGAAGGCGAGGTTGAGAGCCTTCTTCTTCGCCTTGCGGATCGGGGTGCGCACCGCGCGCCTGATCCTGGTCTTGGCCTTGCGCTTGGCGTGCTTGGCGACGTGCTTGGCCGCGCCGGCGATGTCGGCGGCGTAGTCGATCGGGGGCGGCGGCTCCTCGCCGAATCCGGCGTCGATGATCCACAGCGCCTCGGGCTGCGTGTCGACGCAGCCGTGGAGCTCGGCGTAGGTGCGGAAGTGGCCGGGGTCGACGAGGGGTTCGGGCCACAGGTGGCCGGCCGGGCAGAGCGCCTGGACGACGTCCTGGGCGCCGCGCTCGTGGAAGAGGGTCAGGCCGGTGTCGGCGGCGCACATCAGGCAGGTGACGGGGAGGGTCTGCCAGACGGTCCGCAGGGTGTGGGCCGGGTCCTGCTGCAGGTACATGAATCGGCGCTCGGCGGTGATCCGGTAGTAGCCGGCGGCCGGTTCGTTGGGCCGCAGCTGGTTGAAGGTCATAGCGGACTCCCATGGTCTTTCGGGCGGGGAACAGGCGGGAACGGGGAGGAACCTGCAGGTCAGGGCGGGGAAACGCTGCCGGAACGGGGGCCCGGGGGCGGAACACCGTTCCCGGTCCCTGGAGGTGTTCCGCCCGCGTTCCCGGGCTGTTCCGGGCCGCTGACCTGCATGTTCCTGACGTGTTCCGGTCGGTCAGGAGCCGTCCGCGTCCTCACCGGTGATCTTCTTGAGGTGCCGCAGGCAGTAGCCCTTAACCGTGCCCGCGCCGGGGCGCGGCCGGTAGCTGTCGGTGGTCCAGGACCTGCCGGCGGGGGCGAGCACGGCCTTGATCGCCGCCTTGAGCGCGGCGGCGCGGGCGGCCTCCTGCTCGGTGGTGTCGTCGCCGCCGAAGGCGGCGAGGTCCCAGCGGTGGGGGTCGAGCTGGCCGAGGCCGGCCGCGATCTCCTCCAGCTGCAGGCCGCTCGGGTCGCTGAGCGCCGTGTAGACCTGCCGGATGGAGGTGATCAGCTGCGGGACGGTTTCGTGCTCCTCTCCCCCGGTCGCGAACGTCTCGGCGCTCGCGTCGATCAGCTGCTTCAGCGTGATGCGGCTGAACTTCGCGGACTCGGCGTCGATGTCGACCAGGCCGGCCGCCGCCCGCTCCTTGCCGCGGCGCAGCAGCTCGTCGTCGCCTGCGTAGCACGCGCGGTACGGGATGGGCTCGCAGTAGGCGCTGCCGGCCATCACGTACGCCACGGAGGCGTCGTTGAGCTGGTCGCCCATGGCGGGCACGAGCCGGTCCGCGCGCCAGCCCTGGGCGAGCATGCCGTCGCCGAGGATCTGGACGACGTCGTCCTTGTCGCAGGCGGCGAGCACCTGGACGGGCAGCTCGACGAGCCACGTGTTGTCCTTGACCTTCTCCTTCGTGACGCCCTGCCCGGCAATGATCTCCGTGACATCGCTCTTCGCCGAGGTGATCGCCAGTTCGGCGAGCATGCCGTCCAGGTCCCAGGGCACCTGCCGCTTGGCGACCTCGTCGTAGTAGCCCTTGCGGCTCTCGCGGACCAGGGTCGGGAACTCGTCGACGACGACGGTGATGCCGGGCCGCTTGCGGGAGGTGACCCAGTTCTCCCCCATGCCCAGCGGGGTGAACAGAGAGGGACGGCCCTTGCCGATGTCCAGCGCCCACTGCAGGGCGGCCCGCGCCTGGGCTGGGGTCGTCGCTACGACGTGCATCGCATGGCGCAGGCCCCCGAAGCCGGATCCGGCGCTGCCCAGGTCGATGCCGATGATGATCTGGTCCTCGGTCGCGGTGAGGGCGTCCAGAATGGCCCGCAGAATCGTGGACTTGCCGGAACGGCTGGCGCCGACCACGTTGACGTTGGTGCGGCACATCGGCAGGGCCAGGGGGCGGCCTGCCATGTCGGCGCCGATCTGGGCCTGGTGAATGTCGTTGGTGGAAATGGACTGCGGCTTGCGGTAGGGGAGTTCGGGAACGGCCTGCCAGGGATTGTCGCCGGGTACGCGAATGACGCAGTAGTTGCGGGACTGCGCAGACTGCTGCAGCAGGATGCTGCCGGTACGCACGCCCGGCAGGCAGGCCTCCAGCAGGTCCAGCCCGGCGGAGATCTTCTCCGGGCTCATCCGCTCCAGCCAGACGTGGATCTCGAAGCCCCACGCGTGCGGGTCGACCCGCAGCGCGGCCAGGGTGACCTTCAGGTCCTCGGTCAGGGCCTGGCGCATCATCTGCTCGAACATCCGCGGCGTCATGCCGACGCTGACCTGCTGAGGGATGCCAGCCTCGATCTGCTCCAGCTTCTCCATCTCCTCCTCACTCGCCGCGACATCGCGGCCCAGCCAGGAGGCACCGACGAGGTTGAGCACCAGGGCGCCGAGGAAGCCCCACACGTCCGCGAAGCCGTACGCCGCCGCATCGGCCGCGATCAGCGGGCCGTAGGTGACACCGGCGCGGACGGCGACGACGTTCTGCGCGTGCTTCTTCGCGCTCTGCGCTACGACCAGCTGCTTGCCGGCCTCCAGCTGCAGCGCCTGGGCCGCGGCCCGCTTCCTGCTGCGGTCAAGGAGCGATACACGGGCACGGCGGGCGGCGCGGTCAGCCTCCTTCACGGTGGCCAGGGCGAGGTTGACGTCCGCGCGAGCCTTGGCGCCCTCGACCCCGACGACCCAGGCACGCATCCGCTTCTCGCCGCGGAAGACACGCGGCACGAAGCCGTGGACGGTGCGCTGCCGGGCGGCGGCCTTGCGGGCCCGCCGGCGGACCTGACGGCCGATGTAGCGGGCCCGGGCCTTGCGGCCTTCCGGGGTGCGCAGGGCGGGGTTGATCCAGGGACGGTCGCCCTCGGGGTCGGGGCGCAGCTCCCACTCGTCGGCGGTGTAGACGGTGCCCTCCACCGCGCGATCGTGCTCGGGCTCCGGCTCGTCGACCGGGACGGTCGGGGCGGCGGCCGGGGAGACCGGCTTGGTGAAGTCGACCGTCGCCGCCTCAGCGTGACGGGCCGACGAAAACACGGTCACCGTGGCGGCCGGGCCGTCGCCATACAGCGCCTCGTACACCGGCTCAAGGTCTTCGACCAGTCTGATCAGCACGTCACGGGCCTTGGAGCCCTGGTCCGGGCCGACCACGCCGAGGTTCTCCATCACGTCCATGACCTGGGCGGTCTTGTCCCAGCCGATGCGCAGTTTGCGCTGGAGCATCGACGGGGAGCCGAACTGGGTGGCCACGAGCAGCTCGGCCGCGTCCCACAGCAGCTTCCGGTCAAGGGCGCCGCTGCCGATTTCCGTCGTGGTGTCGATCTCGGTCATGCTGGTCCCGCCTCCTTTGGGGTGGGCGCGAGACGGGTGCCGGGCTTCGCTTTGGTCGGTAGAGACCGGCGGTTTCGTCTCGCGCTCTTCAGCTGGGTTGGTCTTCGCCTTATGCGGCGGCCGCTTCGTTCGCGCCGCCGGGGCAGTCGTTGCAGACGCCGTACCGCTTGGGGATCTGGTAATCGCGTTCGTTGTTGCAGGCCGGGCATGTCCGGCGGGCCCGCAGCGCCGTGTGGATCGAGGCCCACATCGCCTCCGTCATCTGCCTTCGCGGTAAGGCCAGCTCCACGCGGTAGAGGTACGCGAACTTGTCGCCGCTACGGGTCCGCCAGCCGAGCTGGCCGCCGACCGGCTGGCCTCCCGGCCTCAGTCCGCGGGCCTTGAGCTGCCGCATCGTGGCCCACTCCTGCGGGGGCGGCCCCATCCGCCAAGGCCAGGTCGGGATCCCGAACCGCTTGCCTTCCGGATCGAGGTACCGGCGGTTGACCCGTGGCATCAGGCGCTCCGCTGGTCACTGACCAGACGCGGCCCCCGGGCTGCCTTGGCCTTGGAGATCCGGTCGTAGCACCAAGTCTTGCTCGGCACGCCGAGCTTGGCCGCGGCCTTAACGCCGTGGACGTCCTTGCGGCGGCGTACGGTCTCCTCTTCGACGCCCTTACGGCTGGGAATTCGGCCGGCCTGGATCTCGGTGAGAACCCACGCCTCGATGGCCGCGTTCTCGTCCGTGCTGGCCGCCTTCGCGGTCTCCGCGGCGGCCTTCTTCGCGCCCGGCGAGAGCTTCCGCACGGCGTTCGTCGCGCGGGCCTTACGCGTACGCGGGCGGGAGGTATCGCGCGTCCGCGCGGGCGCGGTTTCAGACGTGTGTGCGGATGGGGGGACGGACGTGTTGATCTGCGGAGATACCGTCCGCAACTGGTGCGTTCCAGGACGGATTACAAGTCCTGTGGAGGAGCCTTCGAAGACCCGTGTGGGGAGGGTTACGGCCCCCTCTGCGGAACCGTCCACGGACCTCCCAGGGTCATTCTCGGGTGCCTTCGCGGACAGCGTTTCGGACAGCTTCTGACGCTCCAGGCGGACTGCCGTCAGCTCCTCCAGGACGACCGACCGGCGGCCCTCCGCGTCCACCAGGTTGCCGAGCATGTCGGCCGACAGCAGCCGCAGCAGTTCGTCCGACAGCATCTCCGAGACGGCGCCCTCGTACACCCCATACGCGACCAGCCAGGCGTCCTCCTCGGACAGGCGCTCGTACCCGGCAATCGCGCGCAGCCGTACGGCCGTTTCCCAGACTTTGGGCAGCTCCTTCTTGCGGACCTTGCGGGTCTTCTTCGCGTCCTTGCGGGCTTGGCGGGCGTCCTCCATCTCGTCTCGGTAGGCACGGTGCCGGCCGAGCTGAACCAGCTGCCACACGATGATCGGGATGATGGACGACGCGGCCAGGACCGAACCGAGGGCAACACCCCAGGTCTTGCCGCCGATGTCCGCGCCGTGCCAGTAGTTCACACTCGCGGCGAGCGACGCGAAGCAGTACACGGCGATCCGGTACGGCCACGGCGAACGCTTCTGCTTCATGGCCTTGGCCTCGCCGGCCGTCGCCGCCCAGGCAGAGCACTCCAGCATCACGGGCAGCAGCGTGACCAGCAGCCAGCCGAGCCAGCCCATCGATACGACCAAGCCGGTGTCCTTCAGCGACGATGCCTGGGAGATGAGCGCCGGCGCGATGCTGCACGCCATCACCGCGAGCGCGGCCGCCAGGTCTAGCTGCTCCGCGAGCCACTTCGGTGCCGCATTGACCTGGGCCACAAAGCGCTCGCGCCGCTCCTTGCGCCGCCGGGCCTTCTCGCGCCGACGCTCCTTGTCGGCCTGCACCTTCGCAGCGAGAGCAGCCTGCTTCTTCGCGAGCTCGGCGTCCGCCTTGCCCTTGCGCTCCTTGCGGATGCGCTCGGCCTCGCGGTCCTTCGCCTCCTGCTCGGCCGCCTGGCGCGCCTGCTCCTGCTCGAAGGCCTGCTGCTTCTCTTCGCGGGAGAGCCGGGCCCGCAGCTCTTCGTCCTCTCGGGCCTGGCGGGCCCGGGCCTCCTGATCTTCCCGCTTGGCGGTGCGGAAGTCGGTGATGCTCATCGGGTACCTCCAGCGGGGGCCGCCGCGTGCGGGGCGTAGTGGTACAGGGCGGCGACCAGGGCGATGACGGCACCGACTGCGAGACGCTGGCCGGAGTCGGCCATCAGGCCAAGCAGCCAGGCGCCGCCGGCAACGGCGAGGGGGATCTGCGCCCAGTTGAGGTCGGACAGTGCACGGGTCAGGCCGGCGCGGATCTCGATCACGGCGCTGAAGCCGCGCGCGTCCAGGTAAGCCAGGCCGGCGACCGGGAGCGCGAGAAGGATGCGCTGCCACCAGCTCGCCTGCAGACCCAGCGCCCAGGCGACGCCGAAGAGGATCAGACCCGTGATGGACCAGGTGGTGACCACGGCCTGAAGCCACACCAGGGAGGCCTTCGTCGCCTCGGTGGTCGGGGTGTCGGTGGCGGTCGTGGCGCTCATGCGGCCCGCACCTCCGCCACCAACTCGCGGACGGCTGCCGCAGAGGCGGCGCCCCTGCCGACCCGAGCCTTTCCGATGAAGACCCGCAGCTCCAGCTCGGTGTGGAGCTCGTCCGCCCGGGCGATGTTGTCGTACGCCTCGAAGTCGGCCTCGGACCAGTCGGCCGGGTCACCGTGCGCGTGCCGGAAGAGCAGCGCCGGCGCATCAACCAGCTCGCCGAGGACCACCCGGTGCAGCTCCGCCACCCGGGCCGCCTTCGCCTTCTCGCCGGCCTTCGTCACCTCGCCCTCGTCGATGCCCAGCATCACGTCGGCCAGGAACTCCAGCCGCTCCGCCCTCAGATTCACCGACTCGTCCGGCGCGCCGAGCCACAGCTCGGTCTTCACACCGGTCAGCAGCTCGAGCTCGAAGAGGGCCTCGCCCCGGGCCAGTTCGCCGGACTGGGAGGCGGGTCGTTGACCTGCAATCATGGTGCTCACGGGTCGTTCTCCGTTTCAGTCGGACGGCTCGTGCGCGGCTCTTCGGGTCTCTGCCAAGACCACCCGAAGGGCCGCTTTTTGCAGTTCAGACGGCATTTGGACATGCCGAATAGGCGCTTCCTTGGTCCGGGAGGACCGCGGAGCAACTGACTCGACGTTATTCGCAACGCAGTTGCGAGTCAACACTCATATTCACAATGAAGCAGCGCATCCACTGTTTTGTGGTGGGTATTCGCAATCCGACTGATGCTGTGAGATGGTGACCGCGCTGACAACACGAGGAGGAGGAACGGCATGCCGTACGGCCTGGTAGTTCGCTTCACCGCACGGGACGCGGCTGCGGCCGCAGCGTTTGACCGGCTCGCTGCCGAGACCCTGGAAGAGATCAAGGCGGACGAGCCCGGAACGCTGGTGTACGTCAACCACATGCCGGTCGGCGAATCGGCGACCCGCGTCTTCTACGAGCTCTACGAAGACCGCGACGCCTTCCTCCGACACGAGGAACAGCCGCACGTGAAGCGGTTCCTGGCCGAGCGTGAGCAGTACCTGACCAACACCGAGGTGACGTTCCTCGACGAGATGGCCGGCAAGCGGCCTACATCTTCACAGGAGAGGTAGTGACGGACGATCAGCAGCGGGCCTTCGGTCGGCGCGTCAAGGAGTTCCGCAAAGCGGCAGGCCTTGACCAGCAGGACCTAGCTGCGCGCCTCGGCAAGTCCGCGAGCTGGGTGTCACAGGTGGAGCGCGGGCTAATTCCCGTGCGGAAGCTGGACATACTGCGCGACCTTGCTAATCAGCTCGGTGTGGCTCTCCACAAGCTCGAGCCGTCCCTGCCGACGTCAGAGCCGCAGGAGCCACCGGAGCCGACCTCGATCAACGATCTGGATGGGGCGCGGCTGCTGATCTCCGGTCACCCCGCCTTGGACGTCCTGCTCCCGAGTGGGGCGCAGAGCGACGAGCAACCCGTTTCCGTGGCGAACCTCGCCCGCCGCGTCGACACCGCTTGGGACCTGGCCCATCGCTCTGAATTCGCCCAACTCACGACAGAACTACAGACATTGGTACCGGCCCTCGAGCGTGCTGTCAGGACCTCCGACGGCGGTGATCGCGTGGCGACCCTGCGCCTCCTGGCCCGCACCTACCAGGCGCTGTCAGCATCGTTCGTCCGTCAGGATGAGGCCGATGCCGCGTGGATCGCCGCAGACAGGGCAATCGGAGCAGCCGAAGCCTCCGGCCAGCCGCTTGAGGTGTGCGCGGGAATCTTCCGCCTCGCGCATGCCTTCGTCCGGCTCAAGCACCTCGACCAGGCAGAGCACGCCGCGCTGTCTGCGCTACAGACGCTCCGCAATCACCTGGCCGACCGGTCGCCGAGCCCGGAGGAAGGTTCCATCCTCGGGTCTCTGCACCTAGTGCTGGCGCTGGTTCACTCCCGAGCTGGCAGGCGTACCGATGCGAAGGCCGACATCGAGGCCGCCAGGAGGGTTGCCCAGGCGATGGGCGCCGATCGCAACGACTTCGACCTCGAGTTCGGCCCAACCAACGTGGAGATCCAGGCGGTCGCCACCAACGTCGAGCTGGGCGACGCCGGCGAAGCCATCGACATCGGGGAAGCACTCGACACCAGCGCCCTGTCGCCCGAGCGGCAGGCCCGGCTGCTGATGGACCTCGGTCGGGCCTATGTCCAACGCCGACAGACGGGCGAGGCACAGGACTGCCTCCTTCGTGCCGAGGAGCTCGCGCCGGAGATGCTGCGTTCGCATACGGCAGCCCGAGCCGCAATCCGGGAGCTCGTCCTGATCAGTGGCGAATCGGCGTCTGCGGAGTTGCTCGAGCTCGCCGAGCGAGCCGACGCCGACGACTAGCCACGCTCACAGTCGGCGCGTCACCGGACAACTGCCTTTCACGCGAAGAGGAGAATGCCCGCCATACACAGCACCAGACCGCCGTAAAGAGTGACGGCCGCCCCTGCGCGAACAGGTACGGCCGTCGAGCGACTCCCCGCCGGCAAGCACCGGAGTCGTGGTCAGCGCGGTGACCGCGCTGGGTGCCTGGACCACCAGGGCCCGTCGGTCACCGACATCAGAATAGACAAGGATCGCTAGCGAAGCCCAGTACGGGTCCGTCTCATGGTCCGCGTCCCGTGATCAGCTGATCCCGGCTCCCTAGAAAACTAGGGACCATAAGTGCCAGACCAGCACACCCCCGCCGCTCATGCGGCGGTACCCGTGAGAGTGCCCCTGGGCAAGCCCCTGATGGGCTTGCCCGCTCACGGCTTGCCCCCCACACAGTCACGCGGGCAAGCCTCTCACCTGCTCTTTCCGTGTTCTGGGCAAGCCTTCGGGCAAGCCCTGGCGAGCAGTGTTCACGGCACAACATCCACTAGGAGGTGTGCCGTGCTCGACTGCGGACCGACGCAGACGTCGCATCACGCAGAGATCAGCTGCCGCCGGGCGAGCCCCAGGCGGCGGAGTCTTCCCATGCCCATCGCGGCGGTGGGGAGGTGCGCATGACCCGGCCCAGCGTTCCCCGCCCGACCAACGCGCGTGCGGTCGATGAGAACGGTGTCGTCGTTCGCGGTGCCGAGCCTGCGCCCGCGACCACAGTCATGCGGGGCATGGTCTACGGCTCCGGGCTGACTCACGCCCTGGACTACGTCGTGCTGCTGCACACTCTCTTCCGTCTGGAGGAGAACCAGTCCTTCACCCCGAAGGACATCTGGCGCGACCTGCAGGCCGAGGGCGTGCGCTCGGCGAAGAACGCCAACGAGCTGGTGGGGCGGGACGCGGTGTACGAGTCGTTCAACCGCCTGATCGAGGCCAAGTTCGTCCGTCGCGTCACGGTGGGGGGCGCGCCGGGGCGGTTCGGGAAAGTGCACTACGAGCTGTACCGGCAGCCGGCGTATAACCCTGACTTCGCTCCGCCGAAGGAGCCGTGGGAGCCCCAGGAGGACCCGAACTTCCCCCGCGTCTCGGAGCCGCTTCCCGGAACGCCGGATGCGGACAAGGCGGACGGCAAAACCGCAGGTCACACCGCTTCCCGGAACGCCGGAACCGGGAACGCCGTATCCGGCGTTCCGGGAAGCGGTCGGAGGTGCATTCCTGCAGGTCGGACCGCGTCCGGCGTTCCGGGAAGCGGTGATGCTCTCCCCCCCACACCCCCCCAGGGGGGAGGAGGAACCTCCTCCTCCAAGAAGCACGCGCCTGCGGCGCAGGGCGGGCAGGAGGACGTCGTCCGGCTCGCGACCGACGAGCAGGTGCAGGCTGCGACCGAGTTCCTGATGGAGCTGAAGCGGCCGTGGGCTGTCGGTCGGAAGCAGGCCAAGGACCTGGGAACCGAGCTCGCCGAAGCGCTGCTCGAGACCGGTTGGGAGCTGGACCACTCGCTAGCCCTGTGGCTCTGCCGGACCGAGGACGGCAAGAAGGCACCTGACAACCACAAGGCCGTGCTGCGTCACCGAGTCGAGCAGCTCGAGCGCCGGTCCAGCATCCTTCCGGCCGCCGGTGCCTCCGGCACCGGGGCGACGATCCCGTCCGCACGCCCGGCCATCCCGGATTGGTGTGGCGAGTGCAACCGGGGCGAGCGCCCACGGACGCTGATGGAACGGCTGATCGATGTGGGTGACGACGACCAGCAGCGCTGCCCGAAATGCCATCCCGCAGTCGCCGGACGAGCACAGCCATCCGAGGAGAACACCTGAAAACGCCGCGACGGCCGGTAGTCCCGTGGAAAGGCCCGGCCGTCGCATAGACACCCGAAGGAGTCTCACCTTGAGTATCCCTCAGACCTTCCGGCCTGAGCCCCTTCCGCCGGCCGACGACACGGACGGCTACGCAGAGGAAGCGTTCGAGCCAGCCCGCGAGGACAGTCGAGCGCGGGCCGACTTCGAGCGTGTTCCGCCGCAGGACATCGGCGCGGAGCAGTGCGTTCTGGGCGCCATGCAGCTGTCCAAGGACGCCATTGCCGACGTCACGGAGGTGCTCCGGAGCAGCCGCGATTTCTATCGCCCGGCCCACGCGTTGATCTACGACGCCATCCTGGACATGTACGGCCGGGGCGAGCCGGTCGACCCGATCACCCTTGCGGCCGAGCTGCAGAAAGCTGGCAGCATGGACCGCATCGGTGGGGCTTCCTACCTGCACACCCTGGTCCAGTTGGTCCCGACGGCTGCGAACGCCGTGTACTACGCAGGGATTGTCCGTGAGTGTGCGGTGTTTCGCGGCCTGACTGAGGCCGGCACGAGAATCACGCAGTGGGGATACGCCTGCGAGGGCGACCCTGCGGAGACCGCCGACCGGGCCCAGGCCGAACTGTTCGCGGTCGTCGAGGAGGGCACCGAGGGAGATCCACTGTCCCTCGCGGATACCGCGCTGGATGGGCTTGCCGCTCTCGAAGAGCGCGCGACGCAGGGTGCCGGCCTGCGGGGCTTGGGTACCGGTTTCGTGGACCTGGACAGCGTGACGTCCGGGCTGATGCCCGGGCAGATGGTGATCGTCGCTGCCCGCCCGAGCCTCGGTAAGAGCACGTTCGCCCTCGACATCGCACGGCACGTCTCGATCAAGGAAAAGATCCCGTCGGCGTTCTTCTCGCTGGAGATGTCGCGCCAGGAGCTCACCGACCGCACCTTCTCCGCCGAGGCTGGCATCGCGTTCCACCACGTGAAGTCGGGCGAGATGACTGACGAGGACTGGGACCGGCTGGCCCGGCGAATGCCGGACATCCAGAGTGCGCCGCTGTTCATCGACGACACCGAGGACATGACAGTGATGGAGATCCGGGCCAAGGCCCGCAGGCTCAGGCAGCGCCACGGAATCAAGCTGGTGATCATCGACTACGTGCAGCTGCTGCGCCATGGTGGACGGCAGGCCGAAAGTCGCCAGCAGGAGGTCACCGAGATCTCGCGCAACATCAAGCTCATGGCTAAGGAGCTGGGGGTGCCCGTCATTGCGCTCTGCCAGCTCAACCGCGGTCCCGAGCAGCGCACTGACAAGAAGCCCCAGGTTTCAGACCTGCGTGAAAGTGGGTCGCTGGAGCAGGACGCCGACATCGTCATCCTCATCCACCGGGAGGATGCATACGAGGCCGATTCGCCGCGCGCAGGCGAGACTGACCTGATTCTGGCGAAGCACCGCGGGGGCCCCAAGTGCACGATCACAGTTGCGGCGCAGCTCCACATGTCTCGGTTCAAGGACATGGCGCAGGTCTAGGGGGATGACGTACATGGACAACAAGGCGTACGCCGAGGGCCTGGCCAAGCTCCGCGAGGTGCGGGACGAGATCAGGCCGCTTGAGCGCCAGCTCGCGAAGATCCAGGGCGAGCTCACCAAGCTGGCCACCCGGCGCGACCAGAAGATCGTGGAGCTAGGAGAGTTCGAGAAGGCCAAGGCCGACCGCATCGCGACATCCGCCGGCGTTTCGGTGATCGACGTCGTCGCTCTAGCGCCCTCTCTCGGCCCCCAGGGGACCGCCAGAGCCCCCGTGGAGGCTGCCTCGGCCGATTCCACCATCGTGGATCGCACAGGGCCGCAGGCGGCCGCACAGGCGATCAAGGAACCGGCTGGCGCTCCGGCGCCCGCCCTGCGTCCCGCAGCCCAGCCCACCGCAGCCGACGATGAGCAGCAGACAGACACCAGCGAGGACCAGGAGCTGCCGGCCGCCGCTGGAGCCGCGGCGACGGCCGCCCCCTCCCCCACTACGGCGTTGACGTCCGCGACGCCGACGGTGGCACCGGGCGGGGAGCAGGAGCGGACGCTGCCGTCGATTCCCGAGGGCGCTGCCGGTGACCGCTGGATTTACGCCGAGCCGAACCTGACTTCGAAGAGGCCCAACTTCAAGCAGGCCACGCGGCAGATGGCGTTCCTGGACACAGCGACCGGTGTGCTCGTGTGGCAGGCTGGCGCGGTCACCCTGGATCTGGGGCGCGCGAGCGTCGCGGAGATCCTCACGGCCGTGTACGCGACGGTTCCGGCGGATGTGGAGCGCATCTACATCACGGCCGGCGACCCTTGGCACCAGAACGCTGGCCGTCACCAGTTCCTCAAGGACGCCGTGGCCGAGTGGCTGAACGGGCCGCTGCCGGAGGGCTGGCAGGTGGAGTCCTCGCGCGGCAAGGACCGGCAGGCCGGGCACCTGGTCCACCCCCGCAACCCGGTGGGCCGCTGGCAGCGCGGCAAGGACCAGCACACCGAGATCCGCAGCGTGGGCGAGTGGTTCGACCCGGCTGGCGCCGACCCGGCCACCGCCCGCGCCGCCTTCGTCGAACTGTGGAAGGCGCTGCGCCGACACTGGGACGACGTGGTGCTGATGGGCTCGCCGTCGCAGACGGGCCGGGACCTGTGGTCACGGACCATCCCGGCCAAAGCCGGCGCGAAGTGGGCGGACGGATACCCGGTCATGTCGCAGGAGATCCGCGGCCTGCTGCACGCCACCGCCGGGCAGGGCCGCACCGAGCTGATCACGCCTCCGCGTGTGCCGGAGCGGGTGCCCGGCTGGTACGAGGCAGACCGCACCTTCGCCTACGCCAAGCACACGTGGACTTCCGGTGTCGGCGTGCCGCAGCGGGTGACCGCGGCCGCGTTCGCCGCCATGAGCGAGAAGGAGCAGGCCGACGCGCTGTTCTCCCCCAGCCACTGGCAGGTGCGGGTGACGATCCCGAGGGACTGGGACCACGTGGGCCTGCTGCCCGCGCCTGCGCCCGGAGAGCGGGCGTGGCACTACCCGTACGAGGGCGGCCGCACTTTCGTCACCTGGGCGGGCGGCGCCGAGGTCAACCTGGCGCTGCGCAACCCCCTCCAGCCGTGGCGGATCGAGATCCTGGACGGTCTGGTCTGGGAGAAGGGCGACCCGCTCAAGGACTGGTCGAACAAGCTGAAGGACGCGTGGCGTTCGCTGCGCGCCGTGGCCGAGGTCCACGGTGACGAGCGCCAGCGTCAGGCCGCGCGGCTGGCCTCCCGCGCCGTGCGGTCGATCCTGCTGTACGGGATCGGCACGTTCGCGCAGCGGCCGCGTATCACCACCGGATCGCTCGAGCTCGGCGCCGGCGGCGAGGTCCCCGAAATCCCGGACGGCGCCCGGCTGACCGGCCTGACGGACACGCACGTCACCTGGGAGCGCAACGGCGGCTTCGCCCGTGACCCGTACGCGCACCCGGAGTGGGCGGCCGGCGTGTGGTCGGCGGCACGGGCCGCGCTACTGTCCGGCCCGACCGGCACGAAGGACCCGGCCACCGGCAAGCCCGCCCGCGCCGGTGCGCTGCACCTGCCGGCGGGGTCGATCCTCGCGTTCCGCACCGACGCCATTTACAGCTCGGTGCGCCCCGAGTGGCCGTACAGCGGAGAGCCGGGTGACTACCTGCTCAAGGGAGCCATGGCCTGGGAGCAGACCACCCCCACCACCGACGAAGAGTTCTACGTGCTGCAGGCCCTCGGCCGACAGGCCCTGGAAGCGGAGGAGCAGTGAACGCTGAGGTGGCATGGGGCGGGGAGTGGGAGCACCCGTGCGGTGCGACCGGTGAAGCGGTGTGGGACGACGAGGACACCGCCTCTTCCGGGCACGACTGCGACCGCGGCGGAGAAGTCACCTGGAGCGCCGAATGGGAGTGCCACCGCTGCGGCGCCGGCGGTGACGACCAGTTCGACGACGACACCACGACGTACGCCGATCACGAGTGCGCCGAGAACGCAGTCGACGATGGGGTGGCAGCATGACGCCGCGCAAGAGGCGGGCACCAGGCCGCGGCAGCCGTGCCCAGCGCAACGAGGCCGCGCGGCTGACCGACCAGCTGATCGCGGAGGGCTTCAGTAAGAAGCAGGTCGGCGAGATCCTCGGCCGCAACCCGAGCCTGGTCAGCCAGTTCTTCACCAAGAACAAGGGCGCCAGTTTCGTGGAGGCCCTGCGGGCCGTTGTGCAGGAGGTCCAGGCCGGCGGCCCGCGCGATATGGAAAGCCTGAAGGCTCTGGCCGCGGGACATGTGCGGCCGCGCCTGAACCGGGAGGGCTACAAGGCCCGGGTGCGCGGCAAGAATCACGGCCGGGCGGAGAAGGTCGTGAAGGACGAGAAGGGCCGCCCCGTGATCGGCAAGGACGGGAAGCCGGTGAAGGCCTGGAGCTCGTCTCTGGCCAAGGCCGGTAGGCAGCACATCGCCTCCGGCGCTTCCCGGCTGCGGCCGGTGGTGGAAGAGGCGGCCAGGAACCACGGAAAGATCGCTTTTACCGTACGGGCGAAGAAGAGAGCGTTCACGCACGACGCCGGCCGTCTGGCCGACTCCCCCGGCGTGCGACGCAATGTCGTCCAGCGCCCCGACAGCACCGAGGAAAGAGCCTACGGCCAGAACGTGGGCGGTCCCGGCTCCGGAGAACAGGGCTTCGACGCCGTCCAGTTCAAGGCCATGGTCGATGCCGCTGGCGGCGACGTCGCCGCCGCGGTGCGCAACTGGCTCGTCATGACCGGACGCCTCGACCCCGACGCCCCCATCGTCGGCCTGGAGATCCGCGCTTGGAAGACGAACCGCTAGACCGGCGCTGACCGCCGCGGGCGCCTCGCGGCGGCCGCGTTCACGGTGCGGGGTCCGCCGCATCCGCGCCTGGATGCCCAGGGAGTTGAGCACTTGGAGATGGCTTCCGGCAGGCCGTCTCCTGGGGCCATCTCCGTCACCCGAACACTAGAAATGCATTCTCTTGCTATGCATAGTCAAGCTATGCATAATGGAGATATGTGGAGCGGTTCCGCGCAACACCATAGGAGGGCCCGTGGCCATCAGCACCCGGACCGAGAACGACGACCTGGACCCGAACAAGCACGTCGCCCTCCCCGCCGCTGGCGGCACCGAGGTCCTCGGTGTTGTCTTCGACGAGGCCATCCCCTCCCGCGGCCGCTTTGCCGCATGGTCCCCGAAGGCCGGCACCCGCGACGGCGTCGTCGGGTTCTTCGACATCCTGGCGGAGGCCACCGACGCGATCGGCGCGCTGTACGACGCCCCGGCTCAGACCGCCGAGTTGGCAGAGCCGTCCGAGGCCGCCGCCCCGAACTGGCAGACCCTCAAGGGCGTCACCGCCCCCTTCGCCGTGTACGCCAAGCAGTCCGACGGCCGCATCTGGTCTGCCAGCGACCGGCGCACCCCCACCGGCCACCCCGTCACCATCGTCCGACTGGAGACGCGCCACGGCCTTTGCTACGGCCAGACCGCAGACGGCCGCGAGATCAGCTTCTCCTGCGTCGCGACCAAGTGCTCGGTCCTGGCCGACTCGCCCGCCTGACTCAACCCAGCGGGCGGCCCGCCCGGGCGCCCGCCCAAACTGCAGGGAGCACACCCTTCATGACGAGCACCCCGCCCTCCCCCGAAATCGCCTACGCCACAGCGCCGCCACTGCACCTGGAAGCAGACGAGCTGATGCGGCTGCGGCGAGCCCAGGCGATCGGCGATCGCGAGTGGCTGCTGCGGTACGCCGCGCTGTCCGACCGGCAGACCCTGGGCGCCGACCCCGCCGACGGAAAGGCCCAGACGGCCGCCCTGCGGCCCATTCAGAAGCTCATCGACTTCGACACCGAGCATGGCACCACGGCCGGGCCAGTCGCCCCCGATGACGCCCAATGGGCCGACTTCCCCCGCGGATACGTCCGCCAGGAGTACCTGGCCTGGCAAGACGAGCAGGGCGCGGACATCGCGCAGATCCTTCCCCGCCGCCGTTCGGACGGCGAGCTGTACGTGGACGAACGGCCGCTCTGACGGTCTATGCGTTTTTACGCCGTAAAAACGCGCCCCCTGACCGGCACCCCCGCGACCGCCCTCACCATCCAGCACCGCACCCTCACCCCGGCCACCGCTCTCCCCACGGGCCACGCAGTCCGCGAAGCCCTGGGCTGAGCTGGACGGCAGCCGCCCCCAGCTGAAAGCCTCATCCAACGCTCAGAGAGTGAGACACAAAGATGCTGAAGCCCCTGCGTGAGCACCAGGCCGAAGCCCTCGTCGGCGCGATGCGCGAGCTCGAGCTGCCGGCGGGCGCGCCGCTGCCGCCGACGGGCCTGCGCACTCAGGTCATCATGGCCACTGGAAGCGGCAAGACCCTCGTGGCCGTCCACACCTCCGAAGAGCTCACCGCCGACCGCGTCCTGGTCCTGGTCCCCTCCCTGGACCTTCTGGAGCAGACCGCCCGGGCCTGGCGCGAGGGCGGCCGGCCCGGTGCCTTCTTCGGCGTCTCCTCCCTCAAGTCCGACGAGGTCGGCTTCCCCAACACCACCGTCGCTGGCGAGCTGGTGACGCTCACCAGCGGCCCGGGCCGCATCACGGTCTTCGCGACATACGCCTCACTCGGCCTCGGCTTCCTGGAAGCGGCCCACGCCGCGGGCCTCCCCCACTGGAACCTGATCATCGTGGACGAGGCCCACCGCACCAGCGGCCGGGCAGGAAAGCCCTGGGCCGTCATCCACGACAACACCCGCATCCCCGCCGAGCGGCGCCTCTACATGACCGCGACTCCTAGGGTGTGGCAGGCCGGGGAAGTCGACGAGGACGAGCCCGGACGCCGCGGCCCGGGCGAGCTGGTGGCCTCGATGCTGGACGACCCCGACGGCGTCTTCGGCAGGGTGGCGTATTTCCTGTCCCTGGAGGAGGCGATCGAGCGGGGCATTATCGCCCCGTACCAGGTCCTGGTGGTCGACGTGCACGACCCAGCGCTGAACACGGCGCTGCGCACCGCCGGTGACGGCAGTGAAGAGGTCCGCGGCAAGCGTCTCGGCGCGCTGCAGGCTGCGACACTGAAGGTGTCGGCGAAGGAAGAACTGAGGCGCGTGCTCTCCTTCCATCAGCGGGTGGCCGAAGCCGAAGCTTTCGCCTTGGGCCTGCCGGGCAAGGCCGGCGAGCTGTATGCAAAGGACCCCGACCTGTACCCGGCCGAGGACGAGGTGTGGTCCGAGTGGCTGCACGGCGAGCACAAGCCGTCCCACCGGCGGAGAGTCCTGGGGCAGTTCGCCGCCGGGGCGACCGACGCCGGCACCGAGACGGCACTGTCGCTAGTCGCGTCTGTGAAGGTCCTCGGCGAGGGCGTCGACACCCGCGAATGCGACGCCGTCGTCTTCGCCGACGTCCGCGGCTCCATGCCCGACCTGGTCCAGGCCGTCGGCCGCGCGCTGCGCATGCACCCCGGCGAAGGCAAGATCGCCACCCTGGTCGTACCCGCCTTCCTCACTCCCGGCGAGACCCCGGACGCCATGCTCACCTCCCCCGCCTACACCGGACTGGCCAAGCTGCTGACCGCGCTGCGCGCTCACGACGCCCGGATCGAGAAGCTCACCGAGCCCAGCCGCTCCATCGCCCGCGTACCCGAACCGCGCGAGGAAGCTACCGGCCTCGGCGAGGACCTGGACCAGGACGGCGACGATGAGGACACGGCAGCGGTGAGCAGGCCCGCGAAGGAGCTGCTGCGGTTCTCCGCCCCGCGCGACGCGCGCCAGCTGGCCTCCTTCATCGAGCTGCGCGTCCTCAACCCGGAGCGCGTGCACTGGCGGCGCGGCATCCAGGCCGCCCAGCGCTACGCCACAGAGCACCAGGACCTGCGCGTGCCGTACGGCTACCGCACCCCCGCCGACTGGAGCCCGGCCGACTTCCCGCTCGGCGTATGGGTCACCGACTGCCGCCGCAACTACAACGCCGGCCGTCTCGACGCCGAGCGCACCGCGCAACTGGAGAAGCTGGGCATGGTGTGGTCGTCCTTCGACGCCGGCTTCGAAGAGGGCCTGGCCGCGGCCGCC
The DNA here is from genome assembly GCF_029846775.1 of Streptomyces chengmaiensis. NCBI lineage: Bacteria > Bacillati > Actinomycetota > Actinomycetes > Kitasatosporales > Streptomycetaceae > Streptomyces > Streptomyces chengmaiensis. Next base: position 8,278 of record NZ_JARWBG010000065.1, on the reverse strand, counting down.
GCCTGGGCCGCCGAGCACGAAGTCGGCCTCGCCGCACCGGTCGACGCCACCCAGGGCGAGTACCCGGTGGGCCGCTGGCTGAAGAACCAGCGGGCCGCCGCCCGCAAGGCCGACGAGCTCGAGCGGCGCCGAGCCGTAGGCGTACCCGAACCGGACGGCGGCGCAGCGCCCCTGTCGGACGAGCGCCGACAGGCGCTGGAGAACATCGACCCCGGCTGGTGCCCGAACTGGGGCATCGACTGGCAGCGCTGCTTCCGCCTCGCCTGGAACCACACCAAGGCCGGCAACCCGCTGCCGGACAAGGCCGGACAGGCCGTCGCGGACGGCGAAGACCTGGGGAAGTGGGCCGCCGCCCAGCGCGCCAGCTTCGCCAAGCTCACCGCGACCCAGCAGTGGATGCTCACCAGCGTGCTGGGCATCACCGCGGCGCCGGCCAAGCGTAGCCGGGCCGAGATGTGGTCCCAGAACCTGGCCGCCGCCCGCCAGTACCGCGAGCGGGAGGGGCACCTGGAAGTGCCGCGCAGCCACACCGAGCAGATCGGCGAGCAGGCCGTGCGGCTCGGCGCGTGGATCAGCCAGCAGCGCGTGAAGGCCTCGAAACTGGCACCCGAGCGCGTCGAAGAACTCACGGCCCTTGGTATGCGGTGGGCACTGTCCTCCAGTTGACCTTGCATCTGGATCTACACAGGTCAGTCGAATCCTGCATGCGGGTGCGGATTGAGAGCCCGTCCGTGACTTGCTGATCAACGTGGGGGCTGTGATTGGGACGGTGGTGGACGGGGCGATACCGCACGGTGCCCGCGCGGTGTGATGAACTGCAGCCGTTCACCGTTGGCCAAGAGGGGGAGACATGACTGCCGACGCTCGGGCCCCGCAAACGCCCGATCCCGCAACTGCCTCACCGCGTCATGCCGAACAGGAGCGCCGGCGAACACGCCGTATCGAGGTGTGGTCGATCGCGTGGGGGCTCCTGGCACTGGTGATCTGGGGTTGGTTCGCCTTCCTGATGCTCGTGGACTACGGCCCCGAGTTCGGGAACGGACCTATGTGTCGAGGCCCGCTGGTCGGCCCGTCGTCCGAGGACGTCCTGTGCCGCGACCCGCTACGCCAGTGGCCCGCGCTGCTGGGCATCCTCGCGTTGGCGTCCATAGCGACCGTCACTGCGGCGGCGACAACGGTGTACGCCAAAGTCCTTTCCCGCCTGGCACGCCGCGACGAGCCCGGCGTGCGGCCGCAGGGCTGAGTCTCCGGCAGAGCGATGGCGCGGCCGTGAAGAGAATCCGAGGGGGACGGACTCTGCGTATTGACCATCCGGAACACCGGTCGTGCAGCCTGATCCTTCGCCTCGCTGGTTACGGCCGACGGACGGTGCAGTCACCAACACGATCGGCATGAAACAGGAGCGTGAGTGCCCGTCCCGCCATACACCCCCGGTTCCCTGGGCGTGTCCGCGAAATGAGGCGGGTAGTCCTCCGAGATGGCGAAGAAGGCAAAGCAGCGGAGGAGACGTTCTCCTCACTCTCCCAGTGTCCGGATCACCAGACAGCGCTTAATGGACGGCTTATCCGGGCCGGACGGGACCCGTGTCCGACTCGCTCGTCCTGAGGAAAGCGCCAGATTCGGTGAGCTTCTGACCCTGGCCACCGAAGAGATAGAGCAGGCACACATCGACGCAGTGGCGGCAGGCCAGTGCGGCACGTGGCTGTTGGACGGGCTGATGCAGGGAGGCGAAGCGCTGACCGATCCCCTCGTACGCGCAGCTGCCAGCGGACAGCTCCAGGACGGAGCTCTGGCCATGTCCCTTCCGATGGTCGCCGAGGAAAGGGATGGCACGCTGACGGGCGCGCTCCTGGGTCTACCGCCCGGCGCGGTGGTGCAGACAGTCCGGGAGGCAGGCTATGAACAGCACTCCCTGCTGGCCATGCTGAAGTACGCCAAGATCAAAGGACTCGCGGTGGCAGAAGAAGCCCGCCGTCGTGGTGTGGGCGGGGCGCTTCTGAAGCGCTGCATCCAGGTGTACTGGCAACTCAACTTCGTGCTGCTGTACGGAGGATTTGAGATCGAGCGGGCACTGGGCCCCTACTACGCGCGCCACGGGTTCACGGTGCTCAACCCAGGTGAGACCACAGACGTGGGTTTCGTCCTGACCGGGCGACCGATCGGCCTGGGCGCCGGCCCGGGTGAACAGCTCTTCTACCGCTGGAGGTGACCGGCGTCCCCAGCCCACCCCGCATGCCAGCTTCTTCACCCGCCGCTCGACATCGCCGATCAGCTTCCGCACCCTGGGCACCGACCACGCCCATACACCCGCTGCAGGCACGCCGCCGAGCAGTACCACGAGCCAGCCCGGGCCGCCCGTCACCCCCGGTGCGCTTCCGCATGCCGGGCATGTCATAACGGGCCTAGACTGGCCTGTCACAGGCGGGATTTGGAGGCGTGGGGGGGGGCATCGTGATCGAGGCGGGGCTGGCGGGAGCGGCGGCGCTGTGGGTGTTCCGGTGGGTGAGCCGGGGCGCGGAGGCATTCGCGGACGGGGTGCTCGGCGGGGCCGTCGACCGGCTGGTGCGGGTGGTGCGGGAGAAGCTGGGCGCGGACCCGGCTCTGGACCGACTCGACAGCGAGGCAGCGTCGGGCGTCGAGGCGCCGACCGAGCGCACCCGGCGCCGGGTCGCCGACGCCCTCCAGGACGCCGCCGAGGACGACCCTGACTTCGCCCGGGCGCTGACGGACGCCCTGCGGGCCGTGACCGTCGCCGACTCCTGCACCGCTGTCGGCGGCGATGTCAACGTCACCGCCTCCGGTGCCGGTTCGGTCGCCGCGCAGGTCATCCACGGCGACGTCACAGTGGGCCAGACCCCCCGCCCTCCGCAGCCGGAGCCGCCCCAGGGCTGAACGGCCACCCGGCAGCACACGAGACCCCCAGCCCAGCACACACGGTCGTCGCTCCCACGGTCAGCGCGTCGACGGTCGGCCGCGACATCTACACGGCACCCGTCACCGTGCACCACCACGCTGCTGGTCCGCCCCCCGGACGGGCACCCGGCGGAAACTCCTACCTGGACCAGGTGCGGGAGCTGTGCCCCCGGCGCCTGCTGGACCGGGAGGCGGAGGTTGCCGAACTGGCCGCCTTCAGCACCGACCCCGACGACGCCGCCCCCGCGTACGCCTGGTGGCGCGCCGGCCCGTGGGCAGGCAAGTCGGCGCTGATGGCGTGGTACGTGCTGCATCCCCCGCCCGGCGCGGAGGTGGTGGCGTTCTTCATCACCGCGCGCTACGCGGGCCAGAACACCCGTGAGGCGTTCCTGGAGACGGTGATCCCCCAGCTCGCGACCCTCGCGGGCGTCGGCCCCGACCTGGCTACCGGCGAACGCCGCCAGCGCGACCAGCTGTTCGCCCTCTACCGCCAGGCTGCCGAGGCTGCCCGGGAGCGCGGCGCGCGTCTGGTGCTGCTGCTGGACGGCATCGACGAGGACGGCGGCATCACGGCGGGCCCGTCGGCGCACAGCATCGCCGCACTGCTGCCCCAGCGCGCGCCCGGCGGACTGCGTGTCCTCGCCGCCGGACGCCCCAACCCGCCCATACCCGACGACGTCGCCCCCGGCCACCCGCTGCGCGATCCCTCGGTCGTCCGCGAGCTGGCCCCGTCCCCGCACGCCAGGGCGATCCGCGCGGACGCCCGCAACTCCCTCCACCACTTGCTGGAGGACACCGGGGGCCTGGGCCACGACGTCCTGGGCCTGATCACGGCGGCGGGCGGCGGCCTCACTCTGGAGGACCTGAGCGAGCTGACCGACGCCCCGCCGTACCAGGTCGGCGCCCGCCTGCGGTCGACGGCGGCCCGCACGTTTCTCACCCAGCGTTCGCGCTACGGTGGTGGGCAGGGTCGCGAGCTGTACATCCTGGGCCACGAGGAACTGCAGCAGGCGTCGGTAGAGAGTTTCGGCCCCCGGCTGCTGGCCGCGTTCCGCGACCGCCTGCACGCCTGGGCCGAGGGCTACGCCGAGCGCGGCTGGCCTGAGTCCACGCCGGAATACCTGCTGCGTGGCTACACCCGGATGCTCGGCACGGAAGGCCACGCAGACCGTCTCACCGTCCTAGCTCTCGACCTCGCACGCCAGGAACGGCTGCTGGACGTCACCGGCGGGGACGCCGTCGCCGAGCGGGACTTGGCGCGGGCCCAGGACCTCCACGGTGACGCGGACCTCGCTGGCGTGGCCCGCCTGGCGCTGCACCGCTACCGCCTCACCTCACGCGACAGCGACCTTGACCCCCGCCTGTCCGCGCTCTGGTACCGCGCGGGACACGTCACCCGGGCGGAGAACTTCGCCTACAACCTGACCAACCCTGCCCGGCGAGCGGCCGCGCTGGGAGCCCTCGCCGAGGCCGCCTGGCGGAACGAGGACCGCAGGCGGGCCGCGACGCTGCTCGCGGAAGCCGAAGTGGCCGCACGGGGCGCCTCCTCCGAAGGCGGTGACCGCCCGATCCCGACTGACGTCGCCGCCGCGGCGATTAGCATGGCGGACTGGGACACCGCCGAACGGCTGCTGCGCGGCAACCCCGCTAGTGAACGGGACGTGGCCCTTCTCGCCAAGCTGGCCCAAGGCATCGCCGAGGCCGGTGAGCAGCAACGCTCCCATACGGTGCTGGAGTGGGCTGCCGAAGCCCTGGAGTCCATGTCCGGGAAGATGGGCATTGGCAAGACGCTGTGTGAGGTGGCGCGGGCCGCCGTCATGCTCGGTGCCGCACAGCGGGGGACGGCGATGCTGGAACGCCGGGAGAGGCACCTGCGTCGTTCGGGTGTGGCCGGACCGTCCCTTGTCTGGGAACTGCCTGCGCTCGCCGAAGCAGCGGCAGTGCTCGGTGATGGTGCCAGGGCTTGTGCTCTCTTCCAGGAGGCGGTGGACTTCGCCCGGTCTGCTGCTGGTGGAGCGAACGCGGTCCGGGAGATGGCACAGCTTGCGGAGACCGCTTGGCGTCTGGGGGATCAGGAGAAGGCATGCCGCCTGCTCGCGGAAGCCGAGTCGGCCGTCGGCATGCTGCCCGTATCCCAAAGGCAAGAACCGATGCCCGCCATCGCCCGCGCTGCTGCGGCGGCAGGCGACTGGCAGCGGGCTGTGGAGGCAGTGCGTTCTCTCGGGGACCACGAGCGCCTCGTCCTAGAGCTGGTCCTCGTGACCGAACTCGCCATCAACGCGGGACAGGGCCATCTGACGGAATACTGGCTACTCGAAGCGGAGGTCCGGTGGGCCGCTGCCGCTGGGTCCACGGCCCCGTCGTATCCCGTGACCGCTATGTCACTGGCCAGGTCGATGGCGCGGGTGGGCAGATGGGAAGCGGCCGAGAGAATCGCCAGGGCGGTGGAGCAGCCACGCGGCCGCGCTACGGCACTGGTCCAACTGGCAGAGGTCGCGGTCGACGGTGATGACGCGGAAAGGACCACCGTGCTGCTGACGGAAGCGGAGGCGACTGTCCGCGCACGTGTCGACCCGGATTTGTCGGTTGGGGCGCTGTCCGTCCTCGCCCGAGTCGCGGCGTCACAGGAGTCAGGGGCGTGCGCGCAGGAGTTGTTCTCCTGGGCGGAACGGGCCGCCCGTGCCGTCGCCCGTCCCCGGGACCGGGTGCTGGCGCAGGCGGAGGTGGCGGAGTCCTTGGTGCGCGCAGGGCACCTGCAGCGAGGTGAGCGGCTGGCGTGGGAACTCCCCCGCCACCACGCAGCCCAGCTTGGGCTCGCACTGGTCGGCAGGGCCGTGGCTGAGGGCGGGCAACTGGCGCGCGGTGCCGTATTGATCGAGGCCGCCGCTCAGCTGGATGATCTCGACGGGATGCCGGATGCGGACAGGAGGGAGAATCGCGCGTTCCTCGCACAGTGCGCCGCTGCGGTCGGAGATGTCGTACGGGCCGACGCGTTTGCCCGCGCGGGGCACTCCGGGGGCCCGCGGGTGGGGCTGCTGGCGATGGCCGAGGCCCATCGTGTGGCCGGAGAGGTCGGCAAGGCGGCGGAGGCGGTGACCGCCGCGAGCCGCCAGCCGCTCGGTGTGTGGGGCCCGTTTGATGCCGCCGGGGTTGTGGGGCGGGTGGCTGTTGCCGTGTATGAGGCGGGTGATCCGGTGCGAGCCGTCTCCCTTGCCCGGCGTACGCCGACCCCTGGTTCGCGTGCCGCCGCATTGGCAGGAGTAGCCGAGGCGGCCTCGGCGGCCGGGCACTTGGCTGAGGCTCGGCGCCTGGCGGCGGACGCCGGGGCGATTCTTGACGCCGCCAGTGCCGCATCCGCTCAGGACGTTGAGGAGGTCGCGCTGGCCACCGCTCGGTGTGGCCTGTGGGAACACGCAGAGAAGCTAGCCCGGGGCATTGGACCACAGCATTTCCGTGCCGAGACCCTGACACACCTGGGCGCCGAGGCACGCCGGATCGGCGATGAGGCACGCGCGGGCGGCCTTCTCGGTGCCGCTGAGCAGGCTGCCCGAGCAATCTCGGACGCCCAGAGCCGGGCAGCCCGGCTGGCGGGTGTCGCCGATGCCCTCGGAGGCGGGACGGAGGCACGTCGACTGGCCGCCGAAGTGCTGCGTGTGCCGTGGGAGGACCAGGTCGACCACGCGTTCGGCGCGGGCGTTCTGCGTCCCCGGATATCACGCTGGCCGGAGGATCTGGAGATGCTGGCGAAGGTCGCGCCCGAGGCCCTGGCGGCACTCGCCGACGAGTTCCTGCGGGTATTCCCGGTGCCCGTCCCGGTGCCGACCTCGACGATCGAGGGGTTCGAAGAGCGCAGGTAGGAACCGGTCAGAGACGTTCTCGCTGGAGAGCTACCAGCCAGCCCAGACCAGCCGAGAACGGGGTACGCTCCTGAGCCGAACGGGCAGTGGCCTCCGCTACGTCCGTCACACGCCACGACAACAGGCACGTTCAACAAATGCCTCTGCCCAGGCCATTTCATCCCGTAACCGTGGCCCTCCATGCAGCAGTGACGCACCCCTCTTCCCAGTGCCACCATTCCTTCGCCTCGCCGTGCTCCAGGAGCTTGCGATCCGCTGCAGGTCCGCCTCGGGCGGGACATCCAAGGCCACCATCCGGTACCGCTCGAGCCCCTCGCCAGTTGTGCCGAGGCTATGGAAGACCTGAGCTGTACTGAGATTTGTGGAGCCCCTGATGCCAGGGTTACGGTCCTGGCGAAGGAGAACCACCAGCACCATGGCAGCGCCCCGTAAATACCCCGACGAGCTCCGCGAGCGCGCGATCCGTGAGGTCCGCGCCACCGGCCGCCCCATCGCGCACGTCGCGAAGGACTTGGGCATCCACAAGGAGGCCCTGCGCGGCTGGGTCCGCCAGGCCGAGGCCGACCGTGGCGAGCGCGACGACCGGCTGACCAGCGCCGAACAGGACGAGCTCAGGCGACTCCGCAAAGAAGTAGCGGAGTTGAGGCGGGCGAACGAGATCCTCAAAGCCGCCTCGGTGTTTTTTGCCCAGGAGATCGACCGTCCCCGGACGAGGCCGAGCAGGTGATAGACCACCTGCGTGACAGAGGTCTCGGGGTCGATCCCGTCTGCCGGGTTCTCGAGCTGTCGCCGTCGACGTACTTCGCCCGCAAGAAGCGGCCGAAGTCGGCCCGCCGGCTCCGCGACGAGACGCTCATGCCGCTGATCGAGCAGGTCCACGCGGAGTCGGGCGGCACCTACGGCGCCCGCCGGATCACCCGCGCCCTTCGGCGCAAGGGCCACGAGGTGGCCCGCTGCACCGTCGAGCGGCTGATGGCCGAGCTCGGCATCGAGGGCGTCATCCGCGGCCGGCGGTGCCGCACCACCATCCCGGAGCCGTCGGCGCCCCGCCCGCCGGACCTGGTCGACCGCGACTTCACCGCGAGCCGGCCCGACCAGCTGTGGGTTGCGGACATGACCTATGTCCGCACCTGGTCCGGCTGGGCATACGTGGCGTTCGTCCTGGACGTGTACTCACGGATGATCGTCGGCTGGCAGGTCGCGAACCACATGCGCACCGAACTCCCGCTGGACGCCCTGGAGATGGCGTTGTGGAGACGCCGGATCAAGAAGGACTCCGGCCTGATCCACCACAGCGACAGGGGTTCGCAGTACGTGTCGATCCGCTACACCGACCGGCTCGCCGACATCGGCGTCTCCGCGTCGGTCGGCTCGGTCGCGGACTCGTACGACAAGCGCGTTTCATCACACTGCACCTCTTCTCCTATCGGGTTCGCTTTGGGGTTGCTGCAGGTCGACGGCGGTCAAGGCGTACGCCTTGCTGGACGCGGGGCGGGTTCGGGCCGGGG
>NZ_JARWBG010000064.1:0-33444 GCF_029846775.1 Streptomyces chengmaiensis | reverse complement strand
GCCATCTGGCCGCCCGCAAGACTCCGAGCGGACGCTGGTGCGTCCCCTGGGACGAAGAGACCGAGACCGCCTGCCTGCGGCGCATCGCCGAATCCGGGCACCTCACCCCGAAGACCCGAACCATCACAGCAGGAGGGGCAGTATGAAGCCGCCGTGCCAGTAATCCGGGACCGAGTGCATCAGGCCAGGGTCAAGAATGCTCTGGAGCCAGAGTGGGAGGCACGGTTCGAGGCTCGAAGCTACGGCTTCCGCCCGGGCCGAAGCTGTCACGACGCCATCAGCACCATCCACACTGTCACCTCGGGAAAGCACACGAAGCGACAGTGGGTGCTGGACGCCGACTTGGCGGCTGCCTTTGACCGCATCAACCATGATCGTCTTCTTGAAGCCATCGCATCCTTCCCGGGTCGCAACATGATCCGGCGGTGGCTGAAGGCGGGGGTGATGGAAAGTGGGCGGTTCGCGCCAACAAGCGAAGGAACACCCCAGGGAGGAGTCGTAAGTCCGCTCCTTCTCAACATCGCGCTCCACGGGATGACTCAGGCGGCGGGGGCGGCAGAAAGAACCACGCGCGCCAATCCCGCCGCTCCGTCCTTGATTAGGTACGCCGACGATTTCGTAGTGCTCTGCACCACGAAGGAAGAAGCGCTCCTGGTAAAACATCGCCTTACCCGGTGGCTCGCTCCCAAGGGGCTGACTTTCAATGAGGAAAAGACCCGAGTGGTCCACCTCAGCGAGGGATTCGACTTCCTGGGATTCAACATCCAGCGACCACGCAATGGAAAGGTGATTATCAAGCCGAGCAAGGATGCCATCAAACGACTTACTCGAACGCTCAAGGAGCGCATCCGCACCATGGTGGCCTGGCCCTTGGACTCTGTCATCAGGGGGCTTAACCCCATAATTCGCGGATGGTCTACGTACTACCGAGGGGTCGTCTCCAGTAACGTCTTCGCGATGCTGGACACATACATGTTCCAGCGGCTCTAGGGATGGGCTCTGCGAAGGCACCACAGTAAGGGGCGACAATGGATGATCGCTCACTACTGGGGGGCGTTCAACCCGGAAAGACAGGATCGATGGGTATTCGGCCATAGAGAGAGCGGCCTGTACCTCATTAAGTTCAGTTGGACCAAAATCGTCAGGCATGCGCTCGTAAAGGGGCGTGCCTCCAAGGACGACCCTAGCCTGATCGAATACTGGGCCAACCGATCCCGGAAACGCACGCAACCAAACTCCAGGAAATGGGTAACTAACCTGGCAGTGCGACAGAAGGGATTGTGTCCGAAGTGTGGGCTAGACCTGATCGAAGGTGCTGAGTTCGAACCACAGGACGTACGCGAGTGGGTCCAATGGTTCTCGGCCTCAGCGAGACGGTTGCATGTGCACCATCTCGTTTACCGACGTGACGGAGGCTCAGACGAAAGGTCGAACCTGGAGCTGATGCACGCAGACTGTCACAGGGAACACCACGCCCTCGACAGCCGCACAAAAGGGAAACCTCAAGCGAGCTTGCAGCCCGCTTGAGCCGGATGCTGGGATGACTGGCACGTCCGGTTCTGAGGGGGGGGCCTGGCGCAGCAATGCGCCGGGCCTACCCGACGCCGCGCCGGTCGGGTCTGGGGCGTTGCAGAAGTTCAACGGCACCGCGCGTCCCGAGCATGGCGCGGACGTCGCCGTCATCGTCGCTCTCAACGGATTCACCAAGCCTGCAACCGAGTTCGCCGAGCGGCACGACATCGTGCTCATCGGGCGGCCGGAGCTCAAGCGCTGGGCACATGGCGAGCACCTGTACGCCGTCGTCGGCGAACAGCACTCCCCGGCGTAGCTGGCCAGCCCGATCTGGGCTGGCCGGCAGTCAGAAGCGGAGCAGATCAGTTGCGTCGGAGTTCGCCGCGGAGGATGCCGCCGATGAATGCGTCGTATTCGGCGTCGGTGAACAGGTGCGGGGCCTTGCCGGTGTTCTTGGAATCGCGCAGGGCCACGATTCCCTGGTCGAGGAAGGCGACCTGGACGCAGGTCTGGCCGCCGCTGCTGCTGGTCTGCCACTGGGCGTCGCGCAGCTGGGACTCGACCCAGGACGGGTCGAGCTCGTTCTTGTTCATGCAAGATCCTTGGCGATGGTGGTGAGGAGTGGTACGGACGCCTTCTGGGAGAGGGCGTCGGATTTGAGCATGTCGCTGGTGGTGCGGTACACCTCCACCGTGTCTGGCTCGTTGAGGTGGAGCAGGGCCCGGATGGACTCGATGCACACGAGGTCCCGGCCCGTCGGGAAGGACATGAGCATGAAGTGCCCGTCCATCCCGGCGTGTGCGCCGGCCCGGTAGGGCAGGACCTGGATGGTGATGTTCGGGTCCGTGCGGGCAAGCCCGATCAGGTGCTCGATCTGGGCCCGCATGACGGCCTTGCCCCCGACCTCCTGGCGCAGGAGCCCTTCGGGAAGGACCGCCCATATCTTCAGCGCAGGGTCGCGCTCCAGCATGTTCTTCTGGTGCTCCTGGCGCATGGCTACGAAGCGGTCGATGTCCTCCGGGGTCTTCCAGGCCCGGCTGCCTTCGGTGACGGCCCGGGCGTACTCGGGCGTCTGCAGCAGACCGTGGATGGCGACGGGGTTGAAGACGAACAGGCTGCTGGCGCTCTCCACCAGGGAGAGGTAGTCGCCGAGCGGGTCGTCGACAACGCCCTCGTACCGCTGCCACCAGTCGGCCTCGCCGGCGCGGCGCACAAGGTTGCGCAATTCGTCGCGCAGGGCCGGGTCGTCGATCTGGTAGACCTCGAAGAAGTGCGGCAGTTGCTGGATCTTGAGTCCCTGCACCCCCTTCTCGATCTTGCTGACGGTGGAGAGGGACTGATACCCGAGGCGGCGAGCTGCCTCCTCCTGCGTCCAGCCCAGGGCTTCGCGGATGCGCCGGAGCTCCGCGCCCAGGCGTCGGCGTCGCGGGGTCGGCTCAACCGGCATCCCCACCTCCTTGTGTTGGGCGACAGGCTAGCGTCTGCGCCAGTTCGGGAATATGCCAAATCCCTGAAGGGGAAGACTTTCCTCAAGGGCCTTCTTGCCGCAAGGGTAGTTGGCGGTCCATCATCGAGTCTCGCCTACTCGGACGGTGGCGTACCGGTTACGCGGTGCCACCGCGATCGGGTGCACGTCCGCGCCGCTTGGAGGGCCAGTGCCTGGGATGGTGATCAGCCCGGTCCGGCAGCACCACATGGTGCTGCCGGAGATTAGCCCCGATGCGATGGAGCCCGTGCGCGAGATCGTGCGGATCCTGCTGCGGATGTGGCACAAGAGCGACCTGAGCTTTGTGGCCGAGCTCGGCGTCACCGAGCTGCTGACGAATGTCTGGAAACACACTCCGGGCGACTGCGAACTCCTGATCCGTGAGATGCCCGACGGCGTCCTGGTCGGCGTCACCGACTTCGACGACGCGCTCCCCGCGGTGAAAGAGCCGGTGGACGACGCCGAGTGCGGCCGGGGCCTGTTCCTGCTGGCCGCGCTCACCGAGGAGCTGCAGACCCAGCCCCTGCTCACCGGGAAGCAGGTGTGGTTTCGCCTCGGACGCCCTCTCGTCGGCGGCGAGGAAGAAGCGGACCATGGCTGAGCGATCACGAAAGATCCGCGCGGCAACACCGGTCCCGTCCTGTCAGGAGAGCGCTCATGCAGGCTGTTCCCGCCGTCCAGGCCGATCTTCCCGCATGGCTGCGCCTGGCGGGCGAGGTCGAGGATCTGTTCGGCCCCATGGTCGACGATCCGCAGTTCCGGGAGGCCGTGGAACGCAACATCAAGCGCGGGACCGCCCTGTGCGTACGCGATACGCCGGATGTGCCCGGCGGCGCGCTCGCCGGCGGGCTGCTGATGTCGGTGCATCCCCCGCTCTACGAGATCAGCTGGCTGGCGGTCGGCGGCGCCTGGCGGGGCCGGGGCATCGGTGGACTGCTGGTTCGCTCCGCTCTGCGTGACCTCGCCGTCGCGCCGGGCACCGTCGAGGTGACGACGTTCGGGCCGGACCACCCTGGCCGGGACGCCCGGGGCTTTTACGAACACCTCGGCTTCGCACCTGTCTTGCCCCTGTCGGCGGACGGCACGCGCCAGACCTACCGGCTCCGCCTGTCGGAGGGGTGACGCCCGCTCCCTGGCCGTGGTCCGCGGGCTGCCGCCTGCATCAACTCCAAGAGGACAACAGGCCGAGAGGCAGGCACCGACTGAAGTCCGGCCGCGCGAGGAGGAGAGTGTCGTGAGGAACACCAGAGCAGGCTCCACCATCCCGGTGGTGATCTTGGGTGGGGGACCGTGCGGACTCGCGTGCGCTCACGAACTCCAGCGCCTCGGTCACCGCGACTGGGTACTGCTGGAGGCCGCGCAGACGGTCGGGGGCTTAGGATCCTCGGTCGTCGACGAGGCCGGCTTCACCTGGGATCTCGGCGGTCACGTCGTGTTCTCCACGGTGAAGAGCTTCGACGCGTTGCTGGACGAGCTGTTCGCGCCGCATGAGCTGCTGCGTCACGAGCGCGCCTCGTTCGTCCGGCACAGCGGACGGTGGGTGCCCTACCCCTTCCAGCAGCACCTGCACCACCTCCCCAGAGCCCAGGCCCAGAAGTGCCTGGACGATCTGGCCATGGCCCAGGCCCGCGGCCCGGCCTCTTCGGGAACGGACTTCGGCGTGTGGCTGGAGGCCACCTACGGTCCGGCCCTGGTGGAAGAGTTCTTCGCCCCGTACAACCACAAGATATGGGCCACCGCCCTGAGCGAGATGTCCTCCTCGTGGATAGCGGAGCGGGTCGCACCGGCCGACACGAGTGCGCCGCGAAGGAGGGTGGCGTCGAGAACGACGTTGCCAACCCTGCTTGTCAACCACCCAGTAATGGCGAGCAGAAAGGCACAGGTCAACAGGGGTGCGGGGCTAACCCCTTGGTCCTCCATCGGCACTGGCGGGTGGCCGAGGCAGGCTAGCGCACGGATCACGCGCCCGGCGCAGACATGGCACCGGCCCCTGCCGTGTGGCGAGGGCCGGTTACTCGGGTTCTGCTGCGGGTTCAGGCGGGGAACTCTCCGCCCTTGACGCTCGCCACGAAGGAAGCGAACGAGTCGGCAGGGAAATCCAGCACGGGACCAGCCGGGTTCTTGGAGTCACGGACGGGGACCACGCCGCAGGAGGCGGCAAGGTTCGTGGCGACCTGGATGCACTGGCCGCCGTTGCCGCTGTAGGAGGACGTGACCCAACGGGGGGATTCGGTCGTCACGGGGTGCCCTTTCGAAGCTGTTCGATCATGGCCACGGACGCCGCTTGCGACAGCGCTTCGGCCTGTAGTTGATGGTAGGCCGCCACCATCGGAAGTACGAACGTGCTTTCCCGTTCGAGGTGGCCCCGATGGGCGGACTCGGCGTAGGACACCAACGAGCGGTCCGGCATCGTGAGCACGGTAACGGGCAGGCTGAACGGTCTGCGTGCTCCCATAGAGAACGGTGCAATCTGCAACACGGTGTTTGGCTGCTCGGCGAACTCAAGCAAGCGTGCAAGCTGAGCGTGCATGGCCGAGGGGGCTCCCATCGGACGACGGATACACCCTTCATCGAGTACAGCGGTGATCAGGGGTGACGGCGACCGCACAAGACTTTTTTGCCGTTTCACCACGAGTTCAACCCGTTCGTCCGCCTGCTCAGAGGTGATCGCTTCCCGCCGTACCGCGTCCGCTTCCAACGTCGCTGCGTACTCGGGCGTCTGCAAAAGACCGGGGATGACGCCCACTTCATACAGCCGGATCTCTGCTGCCCGTTCCTCAAGTGCAACGTACTCCGGGAACCCTTCGATGAGCGCAGTGTGACGGGCGGCTCGGCTCTGACGCTCGAACATGTCTCCGGTGCCAAACGCTCTGTCAAGACTTGCCGCAAATCGGCGAGTTGGAGGGCGACGGCCAGTTTCAACGGCGGAAACGTGCGCGCCGGAGCACCCGACACGCGTAGCTAGCTCATCCTGTGTCCACCCCCGTTCATCCCGTAACGCGCGTAGTAGCTGCCCAAACTTCGCGCTCGGTGATGCTTCGGGGTCTAGCTCTTTCCGGTTCAACGGTCACCGCCCAACTCAACAAGCAACTTACGTAAGTTGAAGACACTCCGACTCTAGGTCACGCTGAATCGCCTTGGTAGTGGAAGCACTACGGAGAGGAGCGATCGTGTCCGGCAAGAACGTTCCCACGGAGCGGCAGGAACCCCCACACGTCCCGGCCCCCGGCGCGCTGATGGTGGATGCACAGCATCGGGTCGGAGAGTTCCGCGGCGAGTCGTGCGGGCTCTGGTCCCTCCGCCCCGTCACTGGCGGGACCCCATGGACCGTTGCCCCGGAGGACGTACAGCCGGCGAGCCTCGAACAGCGTTTGCACGCCGAGACCGCCCGCGCGAACGCACGTAGCCGGGGTGAGCGGCTGTGACCACCGCGACCTGCCGCACGTTCCGGTTTGTCGACTGGACGTTACGTCCCGATCAGGACGACGACGCACCGCCTCTGACGTACGCGTTCCGGTGCCTCACGCTCACTGAGGACGACACCGAGTGTGCCTCGAAATCACCCATGAGCGAGGACCCGACCGAGCCGCAGACGTGGGCGTTCGACCACATGCGTGAGCACCCCGAGCACACCAGCTATGCCGAAGTGATCGAACGCCCGTGGGTCATGTGGCGGGGGTGCCCGTCGTGACTGGTAGCGGCGAGCCGGCGGGCTACTGGGCGGAGGTGCGCGCGGAAGGCCCGGTGTACGGCACGGGCGAGATCGTGCCGTATGTCTTGAGCACCACAGCGAGCATTTCCCCCGTGCTGGTGCTCCGGTGGCTCCGCGGTGAAGCACTGCGTATCGCGGACCGGCTCGACCCCGACCCGCAGCGTTCGACATGGGTACAGCCGACCATGCGTGCGGTAACCGTGCCTGTACGGGACTGCCCCGCGGAACTCCGGGTGTGGGCAACCGATCCGAACGAGCTACGCGAGGCACGTGAGCACATCAAGGGCGGGCATCCGCTGTTCGTCACGGTCCCGGATGCGGACTGCACGTACACCCTGTCTGTCTGGCCGGTCCGGCTTCCCGCCGACGAGTCCGACCCAGTGACGCCCGAGCTGATAGCTCACCGCATCGGCGGGCTGTCGCACCCCCTGTACGTCCTCGCTGCGGACCCGTGGACGTAGCGCGCTGATACTCCCGCCCTCGCCACATAGGACCCGGACCAGGGCAGCACGGGGCCGTGACTCGCTCTGTGGCAGGGGGCGGGGCTCAACTCCGGTCGGCTGTCGTGCGTGACGGTCTGGCAGCCGACCGGCCCGGCAAGTTCCGAACACCCGTCAACCGGAGGGAAGTTGCACCGTGACCATCGTCCTTGAACCGCCCGCCGCAGGCCCGCTCGCTGGTATCCGCTCTCTTGAGCTGGAGATCACCGGTAAGTGTCAGCTCACCTGTACCCACTGTCTGTCTGAGTCCAGCCCGCAAGCGAGCCACGGCACGATGACGCCTGCGGACTGGCGCGCGGTCATCACGGACGCTGCCGCGCTCGGCATCCGCACCGTTCAGCTCATCGGGGGTGAGCCGACCGTTCACCCGTACTGGCGTGAGTTCACGGAACTGGGGCTCTCCCTCGGGCTGCACGTCGAGATCTACAGCAACCTGTTTCACGTCGCCCCCGACTGGTGGGACGTGTTCACCCGCGAGGGTGTGACCCTCGGGACGAGCTACTACAGCGACGACCCCGCCGAACACGACAAGATCACCCGGCGGAAGGGCAGCTACGTCCGCACTCGGTGCCACATCCGCGAGGCAGTCAACCGCGGGGTCACGGTCCGGGCTGGAATCGTGGACATCCTGCCGGGGCAGCGCGTTGCTGAAGCGCGCGCCGAGCTGGAATCCATGGGTGTGAAGCACATCAATACGGACCGGGTGCGTGCGGTCGGGCGTGCCGCACTGCCGGGGCAGTCACTGACGCTGGACGAGATGTGCGGGCGGTGCACCCGCGGGCGCGCTGCCATCCTCCCGAACGGAGACCTCGCCGGCTGCGTGCTCTCGCGCGACTTCCCGGCGGGCAACGTCCGGGAAACCTCACTCGCCGAGCTGTTCGGCGGGAAGGCATGGGCGGAACTCTCGGCGAGCGTTCCCGCTCCGCGCGCCGCGTGCACCCCGAACGACTCGGGTGACTGCGACCCCGCGAACACGGAAGCCTGTGACCCCGCGTACTGACCTGAAAGGCTCGACACCATGGATTGGGAGAGCAAGGCAAGCACCCTCGCGGACCAGGTGACCGACCCGGATTCACGGTGGCTCGCCCCCGTGGCACGCGTCGCCCGTCACGAGCTGGTACCCCGCTGGTGGGACGTGGACGACTCGGGCCGATGGGTGCTGCACGATGGACTGAGCAACCCGGAAGCGTGGGCGGAAACCGCATACGCGGACCGGTCCCTGATCACCAGGGTCGGCATGCTGCACGCCGACCACGCCGAGCCCGGAGACCAACCCGAGGGACTGCCCACGTCATCCGCGACCATGCCAAGTCTGGTGGTACGGATGCTGAGACACGGACGACTCGGGGACGGGCTGTCCCTACTGGACTTGGGCACCGGAGCCGGCGGGCTCACTGCCTACGCCTGTCACCGACTCGGGGACGAACACGTGACCAGTCTGGACGTGGACCCCTACCTAGTCAGCGCAGCGCGGGATCGGCTCGCGGATATGGGGTACCGCCCGAAGATGATCGCTGCGGACGCCACCGAGGATGTGCCGGGCTCGTATGACCGCATCGTGTGCACGGTCGCCCTCGCCCCCGGTCCGGGACTCCGCGCAGTGCTTGCCGCACTGGAACCCGGCGGACGCATTGCAACAACGCTTGCACGCACATCCCTGATCATCACCGGATGGAAGGACCGGAACGGGGACGTGGTGGGCACGGTTGCGCGGGACATGGCGGGTTTCATGCTCACCCGGTCCGGCGACGACTACCCGCCCGCCCTCGCCGAGCTGTTCACCCTGGCCCGTGAGGCAGACGGGGACGAGACGAGCACGGGCCGCTATCCCGTGGTGGACGTGGCGAATGCGTGGGAACTCCGGTCCATGCTGGAAGTCACCACACCGGGCGTGGAACTCCGATACGACACCAGTGGGCGGACACGAACCGCCTACATGGTGCACCCGGACGGATCATGGGCACGCGCGTCCGCCGAGTGGACCGACCCGCCGGAAGTGCACCAGGGCGGGCCGCAACGTCTGTGGGATGCCGTGGAACGCGTCCGCAACCGGCTGAACGCGGAAGGCTCGTTGCCGTTGCTCGGTGCGCGCGTGCGCATCACGCCCGATGGGGTGTGCCATCTATCCCGTGGAGGGTGGCGCGCATCCATGGGGGCGCGATAGCGCCGGCGCTGCGGACGCTGCCCTGACAGTCCGCGTGCCGGTCCCTGGCACCCGATCCGACACCGCTACCCCGAAGCGGCGAGGGTGCCGCTCCGGCCCCGTCCGTGTGCTGCCCCCGCGGCGCATGGGCGGGGCTTCGCTGCCTCTTACTCGTCCTGGTGCTTGTCCTCGCCCCGCTCGGCGGGACCGGCAACGAACGTCCCCTTACCCCACTCGGTGACGACGAGCCCGCGTTCCCGGAGCACACGCACCGCTCGGCGGGCTGTCTCGCGGGCAACCTTGTGCCGCTCGCACAGCTCGGCTTCGGACGGGATGCGCTCACCCGGAGCGAACTTGCCCGCCCGGATATCGGCGGTCAGTGCGTCCAGCACCCGCATATACGGGGCTCGGGGAGTGTGCGGGTCCGGGGAGCGCTCAGGCATGGGGGAGAGCGTAGACAACTGGCCAATCATGGGCGACTTAGACAGGCAGACCTGTTAGACAGGTGGACGAGTTAGACACGTTGGCTTAGCGTGATTCCCCGAACACAACAGAACGCCCCGACAGACCGATTAGGCCCGGTCCATCGGGGCTTGCCGAGACAGCTTGCTAAGGAGCTGCACGACCATGCGCGATGCTATCGCCCGCACCCTGTCTTGGGTGCTCTCCGTCCTCGCCCCTTGTCGGCCCGGACGCCACAGCGCGGCACACTTCGCCGCGCAGACCCCCGAGCCCGAGCCCGTGTCTCCCTGGGGCCGTCCGTGGACCGGCCCGTCATCCGCTCAGGTGCGCGCCATCTTCCGCGACGAACAGACCCGGGAATTGCCCGCCCTACAGCGTGAGCGGCTCTGGGCTACCCAGTTCGCGGCGCTCGGGGTGGACTACGACTTTCCGACGATGGATCTCGGCAGTGTCGTGACGCGAGAGAAGGTGGCCGCGTGACCGCCCCCCGATTCGTCGCCGCGCTGCTCCGCTCTGAGCTTGCGTCTGAGACCTCCGGCGCGACGTGCTGCCGCTGCCAGCAGTGGACATACGTGCCCGTTGCGGTCCGGTACATCGAGCGTTCGAGCGGCCCTGGGGTGACCCTGTACGCGTGCCCGAACCATGCCGTGGCGCTCATCCCGGGACCCGTGCCCGGAGAGTTGGAGGGGCGCGGGTAGCCCCTTGTAGACAGGCAACGAGCCCCGTCCGGACGTTTCGGGCGGGGCTTCGTCGTCCCCGGGGCAAAGCGGGGGCGTGCTGCCAGCCGCCTACGCGGCGGGCTGTGGGGCGGCCTGCTGGTCGGCGAGGCGGGCGGCGATGGCGGAGCGCAGGCCGTTGCTCGCGTCGGCGGTGCCGTCGACTTCGCGGCGGAGTCCGGCGAGGGTTTCGCGTAGGCCGGGTTCGATGGTGTCGAGGTTGAGGCGGGCGCGCAGTGCGGCGCCCTGCTCGGCGGGCATGCGGTCGGCGAGGGCGCGCTCGATGGTGTGCACGATGCGTGCCGGGTCGGGCTCGGTGAACTCGGCGGCGGCCATGCCGCGCGGCTTGGTGTGCTGGGCGGCGAGGTAGGTCGGCAGTTCCGTGCGCAGGGCGTGCAGGGTGTCGAGGTCGGCGCCCTCGATCACGTCCTGAGCGGTGCGGCCGACGTCGAGCAGGGAGCGGGCGCGGTCCCATGCGCGGGCCTGGCGGGTCTCGGCGAGTAGCTGCTCGGCGGTGCCGGACGGCGGGGCGGTGGCCTTGTCGGCGACGGTGCGCACCAGGGCGGCGGCCTGGTTGGTCTGCGCCTCGATGCGGTCGAGGTCGGCGGCGGCCTGCTCGCGGGCTGCGCGGGCCATATCGGCGCGGCGCCGGTTGTTGGCTTCGTCGGTCAGGTCGGGGTCACGGAAGGTATGGGCGGCGGTGAGGGCGTCGGACAGGCGGCGGCGCAGCGCGGCAAGATCAGTCTTGCGGGTCTCGGTGAGCCGGTGCACGGCCGTGTTGGCGTCGATGTGGTTCGGGCCGGTGAGCATGAACATGGGCGGTCAAGTCCCTTCGTATGGTGTGGAGTTCAGTACGGGCGGACGCGCGGCGCGGTGCCGTCGGTGTCCGGGGCGGGGATGGTGGCGGGGCGCATCCCGTGTGTCTCGGCGTAGCGGCGCATGGCCTCGATCTCGGCGAGGTGGTCGGCGGGCGGCCCGCCGGGCGCGTCGTCCTCGGTGAACGGTGCGCCGGTCCTGCGGGCCGTATCGCGGATGTGGGCGAGCCATCGGGCGTTGTCGGTGTACAGGGTCCCGTCGACCCACCACGGGGCGGTGTGCACCACGCCCCGTTCGCCGAGTACGGGGTGTGTGCTGAGCGGGCCGGATCGGTTGTCGGGCGCGGTGACCTTGCGCCACGGGATACGGACATCTGCGGGGGTGTGGTCGTCCCACTGGTCACGGTTGACGGTGGCGGTCGTCATGCTCGGGTGTCTCCTTGTCGGCGGGCGGGGCGGGTGGCGCTGTGGCTCGTCATGCGGGGGTGCGGCCGGTGAGGCGGTCGTACAGGGCGCGGTCGGTGGTGTGGACGCGCACGCGGTCGGCGTAGCTCATGGCGTCCAACTCCGCCGGGGTGGTCGGCATGGTGAAGGTGTCGGCCGGCGGGCGGGCGGCCTGCTCGACCTGCTCGGCCCATCGGCGGTAGGCGGGCGATACGTAGCCGCTCGGCTCGGCGCGACGGCGCGGGGCGGGCTCGGCCTGGTGGCGGTTGTCGTCGGTGATGTGCTCGCGTCCGATCACTTGGCGCCCCCTGCCTGCTGCTCGGCGAGTGCGGGAAGGTTCGGGCTCGCGTCGCGTCCGCGGGCGGCCTGCTCGGTGAGCGGCGTACGGGCGAACGGCGGTTGGAAGTCGCCGGTTGGGATGCCGCCGGATTCGCGGTCGAGGTCGTCGAGCAGGACGGCGAGGCGCAGACCCGTTCCAGTGGCGTTGAGCGCGGTTCCGTCGGCGAGGCGGAGCGTGCGCGTGCCCCAACGGGCCATGGCGCCGGGCGCGGGATGTTCGCCTCCGCTGCTGTCGGGCACGTCGGCGGCGGCGAGCAGTCGCGCGGCCTCGCCGATGGCGGCGTTGTACGCCTCGGATGCGGTGACGAACGCGCGCACCGCGTCGCGTGCGGTCGCGTACGTGGCGGCGAGGGTGTCGGCGTCGAGGGGTCCGCCGGGCGCGGCCATGGCGGCGGCCTGGGCGAGGCGGTCGGCACGCTGCCGCTCGGCTTCCTTGGCGGCGGCGCGCTCGGCCTTGCGGCGGGCGGCTTCGGCGCGCAGCTTGGCGAACCGGCCCAACTCGCGTGCGTCGGCGAGCTGCTGCGCTGTGACGTGTTCGTCTCCGTCGCGTACGCGTTCCTCCAGTGCGGCGAGCAACTGCTCGGCCTCGGCCGCTTCCTGCTCGGCCTGCTCGACTGCGGGCGCGGCCTCGGGCCGGTCGGTGGTCCTGGTCGTGGCGGTGGTCATTGGGCGGTGCCTCCTGTGCGGTGGTGCCGGTAGTGGTCGAGAGCGTCGGCATCGATCGCCCACACGCGCGCCCCGACGCGCTCGGCGGACAGGCGGCCGTCGGCGATCAGGGCGCGGACGTGGCGGGGTGTGCAGCCCATGAGGGCGGCGGCCTCGGCCACGCACACCGTGCCCGACGGGCGGGGCACGGTTCCGGTAGCGGCGGTGGAATCGAACGGCGCGGTGACGGAATCGAACGTGTCGGCGTGCTGTGCGGCCGTGTGCAGCGCGTACAGCACTGCGCGGACCCTGGGGGACAGTTCGCCTCCGTCGGCGCGCACACGGGCCGTGAGATCGCGGACCAGGGCGCGCAGCACCTCGCCCGCGACCGTGGCGGGCACGATCACCGACCCATCCGGGCGCGTCAGGTGCTCGGCGTCGGCGCGGTGGCGGCTCACCCGTCGGCCCCCTCAGTGTCGTCGTCATAGAGCGCCACGGGGCGGTGTTCGTCGTAGGCGGCGCACCACTCGGCGGCAACACTGCGGACGGTGCGCCCCATCATCGACGTGTCGGCGTCCGGGTCGAGCAGGGCCAGCGTGCGGACGATGCCCGGCGGCTCCTCGGTGACGTGCTCGCCGTGCAGCGCGAACCCTTCCTGTAGGGCGTCGAGTACGTCGAGGGTGGACAGGCTCACGGTGCGGCCGTCCGTGAGCCGGTGGGCGTGCATGAGGCGCCGGCTGTCGCGTTTCTGCTCGACGGCGAGCAGGCGGCGGGCGAGGGGGGTAGGGCGGCGTGTCATCGGCGGCCCTGCTTGTCGTTCTCAGCGGCTTCGAGGGCGGCGAGGCGCTGTTCGAGGTCGAGGGATTCCCGCAGCGACAGGCAAGCGTCGAGCAGCGTCCGGGCGGCCTGCACGCGGTTGCGGCCGTCCGTGTCGCGCAGTGCCGCGCGCAGTGTGGTGACGGCTTCGGCGGCTCCGGCGGCGAGTTGGCCGACGGCGCTCGACAGGATCTCGGTGCGGGTGTCGCGTACCTCTATCTGAAAGTCGGGGTCTTCCATCCATCGGCGGATGGTGCGGCCGGACACGCCGGACTCGCGGGCGGCTTCCTCGGACGTGGCGCCGCGGGCGAGGGCGACGACGGCGGCGGGGCGGCTAGTCTTGGCCACGGGGCAGGGCTCCATTTCTACGCGCGCGCGCGAGGCCACGGCCGGGCGCGCGCGGACATCTGGCGGAGTGTGGGGTGTTCGGCGTCGTGCGGGGACGGCGGTGGGTGAAGTGCGGCACGGCCGCTGTGGGCGGTACAGGGCGGGGCAACCGCGCCGGGCGGGAGCGTTTTCGCTGGTCACGGATGGGGGTGCAGGGTTGGGGTGGGTTTCCCGTTAATCCCTGTACTCACCCGCGTAAGGGAGTTTCGGAAAACCCGGCATAACCCTGCACTCGGGCAGGTCACGGGGGGTCGTCGTCGGTTCCGGCGAGCATGAGACCGAGGTAGAACTGTCCGGCGCTGCGCTTTTTCTTCTCGTGTCCGCGCTTGGTCATCGACTCGGCGAACGTGACCTCGCTGCCGGGCTGCTCGCCGTTTTCCGCGCACCATCGTGACCACGCGGTGAACAGGTCTCGGGCCTTGACGGCGCCGTGCGGGGTAATCAGGGCGCGTTCGTCGAGGAAGCGGGCCAGTACGTCACTGGCTGCCTGGTAGGCGGCGGTGCGGACGCGTACGGCCTCGGGCGGGTTCAGTCCTTGGGCCTGGTAGTCGCGCCATCCCTCGTGTGCCCATGCGAGTACAGAAGGCGCGGCAGCGCGCAGCCGGTCGGGCAAGCCGGGGTCGCGCTCGTGCTCGGGGATGGTCACGTCGAACGGGACGACCAGGATGCGCCGCCATACGGCGGGGTCGTCGCCGGAGACGGCGGGCAGGAAGTTGGTCAGCATGACCAGGGTGTGTGACGGGTCGAAGGTGATTGGGTTGCGGTGCATGAGGTTGGCCTCGATCGGGTCTCCGCCGACGAGTCGTTTCATGGTGGCCTCGGCGAAGCGGCGGCCCTTCTCGGTCTCCGAGCAGAACGCGAGGCGCGCGCCGCGTAGCCGCATCTTGAACGCGCCGTGCCGCTCGTGCTTGGACTCCATCAACAGGGCCGGGTCGACCTCGATCGCGTAGTCGCCGAATGCCGCCATGACCGCATCGCGAAGGGTGCCTTTGCCGTTGGCTCCGGTTCCGGTGAAGATCGGCATCACGTGTTCGGTGACCTTGCCGAACATGGCGTAGCCGAACAGGCGTTGAACGAAACGGCGTACCTCCTGATCGGGCAGGATGCGCGCGAGGAACGCCCGCCATTCGGTCGAGCCCTCGGCGGCGAGGTGCCCGCCGGCCACCTTGGTCAGCAGGTCGGCGCGGTCGTTGGCGCGCACGCTGCCGGTGCGCAGGTTCACCGTGCCTGTCGGGGTGTTGAACAGGTACGGGTCGGCGTCGAGGGCTTTCGAGGCGGTGGAGATCGGCGGGAGCGCGGACGCGATACGCACCATGCCGTCAATGCCGGTGGCGGACTCCGACTTGCGTATGTCCTTGAACAGGGCGGTGCGCTCGGGGCCGTCGAGGCGGTCGAGTTCGCCGAGTGCGGTCTTGATCGTGGTGACCGCGGCCTGAACGTCGGCGCGCTGCTCGTCTACGGCCCACCGTGCCCCGTCCCACTGGTGCCATCCGATGCCGTGCACGTGGCGCAGGTGGTCGGTGTGCTCGGCGACGAACCGTTCCGCCATCCGCAGGTGCCCCCGGTGACGTTCCGGTACCGGCAGGGGCGCGGGCGGTGCAGGCTCGGGCCACGGGCTTACCTCGGCGTCGTACGGGGGCGGGGCGGTGAGCATCCGTACCGCCGGATCAAGCGGCGGCGGCCCTCCCGGCGGGGCGGAGGTAGTGGGGTGGTGCGAGGTCACGCGGGGGCTCCTGGGGGTGGTTGCGGGGGCGGTCGAGCTGTCGCCCGTCGGGGGTGAGGGTGCGGACCCATCCGGGCCGTCCGGGAATCGCGACGGGCGGCCACCTGGGCGTAGCGGTCACGGGGCGGGCCTGGGCGGGCGAGGCGCGGCGCCGGGCGTCCAGTTCGGCGACGGTCGGCCGGCGGGCGAGGCCGCCCGCGATGGTGCGGGCGTGGGCGTTCGCGTCGACGGTGACGATGCGGAACCACTCGTCGGGGTCGGTGTCGGCGAGGTGGTCGAGCCATGCCTCGCGGGCGGTATGGCGGCGCCACTGCTCGGCGGCGGTGAGGATCGCGACCGTGCGGCGCGGGTCGGCGGCGGGCAGCGCGGACCAAGCCGGGGTGCCGTAGGCGGGCGCGTCGCCCGTGCCGAGCGCGGTTGCTTGGGCGGATGCCCAGAGGGCTACCGGGTCCGTGGCGACCGCCTCGGGCGGGGCCGGGGTCACGCTGCTTCGCCCGACTGTGCGCGTCCCGGTCTCGCGTCGCTGTCGGCGGTCAGGGGACGGGATTTGAAGACGAGACGCAGCCGCTCGCGCTGCCGCACGCTCAGCGGCGGCGCGGCGTCCACCAACGCCCGGATCTCGGCGGCGTAGGCATCGGTGCGGGCCGTTTCTCCGGTCGGTGTGGTGTC
Organism: Streptomyces chengmaiensis; assembly: GCF_029846775.1. Taxonomy (NCBI): domain Bacteria; kingdom Bacillati; phylum Actinomycetota; class Actinomycetes; order Kitasatosporales; family Streptomycetaceae; genus Streptomyces; species Streptomyces chengmaiensis. Next base: position 17,075 of record NZ_JARWBG010000064.1, on the reverse strand, counting down.
GTTCATGAGGTGGTACCTCCATGCGTCCGGGCACGCGAAACGGCCACGAACCGGGGCGGGTTCGTGGCCGTTCGGCGTGCGTGTATGGGGAGTGGCTACAGGTCGTGTTTCCAGGTGATCCGGATACGGGCGCCGGATCGTAGTCGCTTGACGGTGTCGGCGGGAACGAGGGCGGCCAGTTCGTCAGCCTCGGATTCCGTGTCGCACAGGCGGCACCACAGGCGCACCTCGTCGGCGGTGATGAGGCCCCGGGCGCTCTCGGCGTTGGTCACCTTGTAGACCGGCCAGCCTGTCAGCTCGGCGAGCTGACAGGCACGCATACCCCGTGAGCCGTGGCCGAGCCGCATCGCGCGCAGACGCTTGCCGAGTTCTGTCCGCTTCTGTTTTGCAGCCTGAAACTCGGGGTCCTTGGCCGTGAGTCTCGGCAGTACGGTCACGTCCATGAGTGCCTTGATCACCTCGCGTTGCTGAGTGAGAGGCAGGGTTGGCCAGATGTCGGCCGCATCGGACCGGATGAGGCCGCGCAGCACGGGCGCCGTGCTGGCTTCCTCCGCCTGCCGTTCGAGGGCTTCGACCTCGGGCAGTAGCTGTGCCTCGATCCGGGCGGCCATGGTCACGGTCATTTCGCCCTTGGCGACCTTGTCGGCGGTCTCGTCGAGGGTGGCGCGCTTGGCGGCGGCCTCGGCGAGCAACGCGGCGATGTGCTCGGCCTGCTGGTCATCCTCGGCGAGCAGTTCGGCGGCGTCCGGGCGTGACAACCGCTCGATGACCAGGGCCGACAGGTGCCGGTCGAGAATGTCTTTGGTGACCGCTACGCAGTGCCCGGGGTGTGTGTCCGTCCCTCGGCATTCGTAGCCCATGCGTCCCTCGCTCTGGCCGGTCTTCTTCTTGGACCAGTGCGAGGCGTAGAGCTTGCCGCCGCAGACTCCGCAGTCGGGAATGCCGCTCGACAGGTGCCGCAGGCCACCCGGGCGCCACGTCGTCCGCGCCGGATCGGTCAGGCGCCGTACACATGTGTAGTACGCCTGCCGTTCCTCGGGGGCCGTGTGGATCGCGGGCCATTCGGCATCCCCGATGACGACACCGTGCCGCACCCGCTTGCCGATGTACCCGGGATTGATGGCCATGGCGCGCAGGTTGTCATTGCGCCACGCGCCGCCGGTATTGGTGCGCAGACCGCGCCGGTTGAACTCCCGGCTCAGCGGCCCGAGGGCTTCACCCGCCGCGAGACGGCGCACCGCCTCGTGCACGACGGCGGCCTGATCCTCCCGGATCACCGACTTCACGAACTCGCCGGTACGCGGGTCGTATTCGCGTGCGTAGCCGTAGAGCATCCGGCCGTTGGGGCGCCCCTTGGCGGCGCTGGACTTCTTGCCCCGGAGCACGCGGTCACGGGTGATGCCCGATTCCCGCTCGTCGAGCAGGGCGTCAAGGCCGGTGGTGAACCGGTCGTCGGTGCGCGACAGGTCGTACAAGCGGCCCTTGTAGCACCACTGCACGCCGTTACCCTCGGCGATCTCGCGCAGCTTGAGGTACGCCTCTAGGTCACGCTGTGCCCGCGACGACTCCCACGTCATGAGAACGTCGGCTTTCCCGGCGCGCAGGAACTCGACGAGCCGCGCGTAGTCCTTGCGTTCCTTGGTTGCGTATCGCGAGGCGCTGCGGTCGTTGTCCCCGTCGAAGATCTCGACGAGCTGCCAGCCCCGGTGCGCGCACTCGCGCTTGCACTCGGTGACCTGGTCGGCGACGGACTTCCCTCGGTTGTGCGGGTCGCTCGACACCCGTGCGTAGATCACCGCGCGCAACGGGCGATCGGCCACGGTCCCGGCGGTCAGCGCGGTTTCCGTCGCGCGTTCAAGCAGTGCGGCGCTGGTCATCGGACACCCCCCGCCTTGCGTGCCCGGATCACCAGTGACGCGAGCGTCGCGACGGTCGGGGAATCCCAACCGGCAAGCCATTCGATGATGCGGCGGTCGTAGGCGCCCAACTCGATGCCCTCGAATGCCTCGGCGAGCGCGGCGCGGTACTCGGTCTCACCGGACAGTGCCGACCACGGGGCCGACTCGATCGGCCCGGCGGGTATCGCCGACTTCCCGTCGGCCGCGCCCGCGCGGTCGATAGCCTTACGCATGGGTCCTTGCCCTTCTCAGCAGGGTTGAGGATCAAGGCCCCGTACCGGTCTCTCACCACCGGGCGGGGCCGATCTGTACTGGGTTGCTGCGAAGAGATGTTGGCCGTCAACGAGCCGGTGGGGCCCCAACGCACAGTTCGCCTTCCCGGCGTCGGGCGGCACGGGCGCGATCTGGAAGCGGCTGGCCTCCCGCCTGCGCGGCGATGTCCGGACGGGGCAGGCCGTCCTGCGCATCGATGAGGCGGCGAAAACCCTGCTGACCTCTGACGGCAGCATCCTCTCCTACGGGAGCCTGGTGGCCACCGGCGCGCTCGACCAGCTCGTCGCGATGACGGCCGGGGCACCCGCGCACGTACGCCAGGCCGCCACGGCCCTGAAGCACACCACCGTGGCCATGGTTGGTCTCGGCTACAAGTCACCGACCACCGACCGGCGTTCGTGGCTGTACTTTCCTGGCCGTGAGGCGCCGTTCTACCGGGCGACGAACTTCTCCCGGTACGCACCGGCCAATGTCCCTCGCTCCGACCCGAGCCGGTACTCGGCCTGGATGACCGAGACGTCGCTGCCCGCCGGAACCCTCCTCGACGAGGCCGCCCTGGTCGAGGAGTGCGACACGGCTCTGCGGCGCTGCGGTCTGGTTCCCGACGGCGCCCAGCGCGTCAGCGGCCACCTGGAACTGATCCCGTACGCCTACCCGGTCCCGACCACCGGCCGGGACACGGCCCTCGCGCGCATCCAGCCCTGGCTGGAGAGCCACGAGATCTACTCGCGGGGACGCTTCGGCACCTGGCGCTACGAGATCGGCAACATGGACCACGCCGTCACCATGGGCCAGGACATCGCCCGGCGGCTCGTCCACGGCACCGCCGAGCGGATCTACACGGTTCCCCGCCCGGCGGCTGCCCGGGAGGCGGTTCATGGGCGCTGAACTGCGCCTCGACGCCCATCCGGTCACGAGCTGGCTCCTGCTCGGCGCCGCGCCCGACAGCACACGCGCCGTGGACGAGCTCCTCGACCTGGGCGTCACGCACGTCCTGGACTGCCGGACCCCGCGCCCGGTGCCACCGCCCGCGGCCATCTGCCCCCACCTGGTGTGGTGTTCGGCGCCCACCGAGGACGACGGCGCCTCGCGCGGCACCGACTGGTACTCCGCCTGCCTGGCCTTCGCCGAACGGGCGGCACGCGAGGAGAACGCCCGGCTGTACGTCCACTGCGCGGCCGGAGTGAACCGCTCCCCGGCCGCCGCGTACACGATTCTGCGCTCGCGCGGATGGACAGCCTCCGCCGCGCGGTCCCGCATCCTGGCCCGCCGTGCCCAAGCCCGCCCCCGCTACTTCGAGGACGCCGAACAGTGCCTGGCCGAACTGGGCCTCGTCGAACAGGAGAGAGCGTGATCCGCGCCAGCCGGCTGCTCGCCGCCGCCTACACCGCCAGGGCCCTGTACATGACGGCCTCCCTGGCCCTGTCCTACCGGTCCCTGCGCGACCAGGCCGACTGTGCCGAGGAGGACCTTCCCGAGGAGACGCCGGGCCTGACGGTGATCATTCCGGCGCTGCGGGAGCAGGAAGTGATGCCCCGCTCGCTGGAGCACTTCGCCGCGCTCGCCGCCCGGTGGCCGACGTTGCGCGTCCTGGTCGTCACCGCGGCACGCGAGGCCACTGAGACGCCCAGCGGCCGGCTCACCACCGACGACGTGTGCCGGAACCTGGCTGACCAGCACAACACCAGGCTCGGCAGGGAGGTCTTCTCCGTCGTGTCCTACCCGGGGCAGGGCCGCCGGGCCTCCCAGCTCAACTACGCCGTGGCGGCGTTGGACAAGCTGTCCCCGCACGCCGGGGACTACGTTGCGGTGTTCGACGCCGACGCGGTCCCCGATGCCCGGCTTGCCTCCCAGTTCGCCCGCGCCGCGAAGGGGCAGCCCGCGATGATCCAGCAGCCGATGCTGCCCGCCTTCCCCGGCAGTAGCAGCGGGCGACGCTCGGCGGTGATGTCCGGACAGGATCTTGCCGCGTTCCGCCGCACCCTGGGCATCGAGTACCGCCGTATCCGAGTGGCCCGCTGGTGTGCTCCCGGCAGGCGCCCTGGGCTGCTGGCCGCGCTCGCGCGCCCGATGGTCTACGGGGTGGGCTCCGGGCTCATCGTGCGCCGCGACAAGATCGAGGACATCGGGTTCTTCCAGGAACCGCACGATGACCTCGCGGTCGGTCACCGCCTGAGCATGGCCGGCGAGCCGATCGCGGTGCTGCCCTCGGTCAACATCGTCGAGCCGTACCAGAGCGTGGGGGCGATGGCGCGGGCGTTCAGCAGCGTGGCCTTCGCGAACGCCGCGACCCGCCACGACTACCGCTTCGCCAAAGCGCACCCCACCCGTCTCTCGGCTGCCGGGCAGCGGCTCCTGGCGGCCCGTGCCCTGGCCGATGGTGCGGCCTGGGCGCTGGGACCGGCGGTGATTGGGCGCCGCCGCCGTCCACCTGGCGGTGAGGCGGCGGTACGGGCCGCTGGTGGCCGCCGCTCTGGCAGCGGGCCTGATCGAGCCGGTGGTGGCCTACCGGCTGCGCGGACGCGTCCTCGACGACTTCCGAGCGGCCAGCCCCGCCGGCGGGACCTGGCGGCAGCCGCCCCCCGCTGCGGCCATCGCCACCTACATGCTGCAGCCCGCGGTGAGCGCGCTGGGTCCGTGGCTGCTGGGCGTGCGCGCGAGTGCCGCCCAACTGACCGGCCGGGAAATGAGGTTCACCAAGACCGAGCACCTGGGCGAGATCGCCCCCGAAACCCGAGGAGGCACCGTTCATGGGTGATCTGGACATCGGCTGGTCCGTGCCCACCGCGTTCCCCGAAACCGGCTGGAATCGCGCATCGATCGACGAGCACCTCGAACAGGCCCGGCGCGAGATACCGGCGTGGGACGACCCCGAGCAGACCCGGCTCGGCTTCGCGATGGCCGCCCCGCATCCGGAGGCGGTACGTGTCCTGGGCGACTGGTCTGCGCTCAACACCAACAACGTCGGCACCCACACCCGCTTCGGGGAGGGCAAGGCGGGCACCAGGCGGCTGGAGAAGGAAGCCCTGGCATCCCTCGCCGGCCTCTATCGCGGCGGCGCCCTCGACGGACACCTCACCGGCGGCGCCAGCGAAGCAACCCTCGCCGCCCTGCGGATCGCCCGCAACCTGCTGCGCGCCGACGGCCACCAAGTCCGCGTGATCACCTCCGACCTGTGCCACGCCTCGGTCGGCAAGGCCGCCGAGATCCTCGACCTCGACCTGGTACGCCTGCCTGCCGGGCCCACCTGGACCCTGACCCGCGAGCAGGTCCGCCACGCCGCCCAGGAGGCGATCACGGCCGGGATCACCGGCATCATCGTGGTGGCCACCGCCGGCTACTACAACAGCGGCTTCGCCGACCCCGTCGACGAGATCGCCGCCGACCTGCGCGACCTCGCCTTCCAGCACCCCGGACAGGCAGGATGCTTCCTGCACGTCGATGCCGCCCACGGCGGATTCGTCTTCCCCTTCACCGCCCCCGACCTGCCCTTCGACTTCCGCAGCCCCGGCGTGCACTCCATGGCCGTCGATCCCCACAAGGCCGGTCTCATGCCGTACGCGTGCGGGGCCCTGCTCGTGCGCAAGGGACTACTCGAACACGTCACCCGCATCGACCCGCACACCCGGATCCCCGACGAGACCGTGCTGGGCTCCCGCCCCGGCGCCACCGCAGCAGCCCTGTGGGCCACGCTGCACACGCTGGGCCGTACCGGCTACACCGCCCTGACCACCCGCTGCCTCGAACACCGCGACCAGCTCACCGCCGCCGTACGGGCCGCCGACCCAGACGCCCTGCTGATGCCCGCCCCGCACGCGCCCGTTCTCTCCGCCGCCTTCAGCCACCCCGGCGGACGGCTGCCGACGGAATTGTGCGACCGCTACCGCCTCGTCCCCCTCAGCCTCCCGGACCCGCACGGCGGCGGGACCCGCCTCTTCTACCACTTCTACGCCTCCGCCTCCCTGACCGATGCCCAGATCACCGCGCTCGCCGGGCACCTGGCCGATGCCACCGCCCAAGCCCGCGCGACGGCTTCCGACGACCGCGGCAGCGCGCGGAGCATCACCTCCGAGGTGGTCGCGGACACCCGCACCCACACCGACTGCTTCCGTCACTTCGTCGTCCACCCCGAAGGACGTCGTGACCCGCAGGTGCCGGGCTACTCCTTCCACACCTTCGCCCACCGGCGCGCCCCCGGCGAGCAGATGCAGGACATCCGCTGGGGCGAGGCGCGGGCCGGCGGCGACCTGTGGATCTACGCTCCCGACCTGAAGAATCCCTTCGCCAATGAGCTGATGGGGGTGCGCACCGAGGGCTATTTCCTCGAAGTCCTCGACCTCCACCAGCAGCAGTTGTCCCTGGTCGGCGCGATCCACGCCACGATGCTGCTGCCGGGCTCCCTACGTGTCCTGCTGAACTTCGAGGCGGACGGCACCTTCCGCTCCGCCGAGTACAAGGCCCTGGGCGAGACCGGAGCCGACGAGCTGCAGATCTTCCCCGACGCCATCACCGCCAAGATCGGCAAGGACGCGGCGGGATTCCTCCGCCCCCACAGCGACGACTACTCCTTCTCCATCGACACCTCGGCCGAGATCAGGGTGCGCCGCACCGACGGCGCCGCCGCCCCCGTCGTCCAGATGGCCCGTCACAACGCCGATGTGCTGCTGCCGCGCCGCCGGCACCTTCGGCGCGAGCAGTTCCGGCGCTTCCCGAACCGGTTCTTCGACACCGAGCTGGAAATCGAGGCCGGCCGGACCTGGACCGGCACCGCCTACCTGGCGGAACTTCTCGCCCCCACCAGCATCGGCACCGTACTGGCGGCACGCTCCGCGACCGCGGGACTGTGCACCGTGGACGGCAGGGTCAGCGACAGCGGCCTGCACCTGGCGCTCACCGCGCTGTCCGAACCCAGGACCGACGCCATCGAACTCGCCGCGCCCTGGGGCCTCGGCCGCCGACTGCACGGCGCACTGCCCCGCCTGGACGTTCGCGACCCGGACCAGCTCGGCGTCGAGCAGGTCATCGACTTCGCCGAGAACGTCCACGAGGTGTTCATGCGCGACGGACTGCCCGCCAGCCTCGTCATCGCGGGAGCCCTCCGATGACCACAGCCACGCTCGACCGCACGGCCCTCCGCCGTCTCCTGCCCGGCGCCAAAACCCTCAGCGCCCGGCCCTTGCCCCAGGGCCGCTTCAACACCTGCTGGCACCTTGCCGACTCCGACCGCGCCTATCTCCTCAAGCTCAACGACCGTGAGGGCGAAGCCCATCTGCGTCAGATGGCCGCGGCCATGAGCGCCGCGAGGGCGGGCGGCGTCGCGGTCCCGCAGGTCCTGCGCGTGGGCGCCGACCCTGACCTTGGCCCCTTCCTGCTCCAGGAATGGCTGGATGGCCGCACCTTCGCCGAAGCCCGCCAGGACAACGCCATCACGGCGGACCTGTGGCCGCGGCTCGGACGCCAGATCGCCCTGCTGCACTCCATCCAGCCACCACGTCCTCTCATGGCGACACCGGCTTCCCGTGCCCGCCAGCTCGCCGACCTCCTGGACGGCCTGCGCTGGCACCAGCTGATTCCCACCGCGCTCGCCGAGGCAGCCCGCCAGCGCGGTCTGCGTCTGGCCGAAACACTCGGCGACCACGAGTGCGTGAATACCCATCAGGACATCCACCCGGATAACATCCTCATCCGTCCCGGCGGCAAGATCGCCCTGCTCGACTTCGACCACGCCACCACAGCGGAATACGCCAGCGACTTCGTCAAACCCGACCGCTGGTGCCTGCCATCCGCCCACGACCGGCAACAGATGCTGGACGCCTACTGGCACCAACGCGGGCAAGTGGCCGACCCGTTGCTCGAGCAGCGCCTCGCCTTCCACCGCCTGGTCATCACCCTGTCGTACTTCCTGTACTGGCACGGCCGTGACCCCACCCAGCTCCCCGGGTGCACCGCGGCCCTGCGAACCGAACTGGAGCGAACATGACCGCCAACGACACCGCCACCACTGCCGTTCCGGCTCCCGCAGCGGTCACCGGGCCCGGTGTCCAGGTCGTCGCCGCACTGCTGCGCCGCGACGACCACATCGTCCTCGTGCAGGAACAGCGCGACGGCAAGGAGATGTGGTCCGTCCCCGGCGGCGGCGTCGAGCGCGGCGAACTCCTTACCGAGGCCCTGGTCCGCGAGGTCAAGGAAGAGACCGGCCTGAACCTGAGGGCGGTGGGCCCGCTGGCCTACCTGGTCAACACCACGACCGAGAAGTACCCCTCCACCGTGGTGTTGACCTTCGACTGCACCGAGTGGGACGGCGAGATCGCGGTGCACGACCCGGACGGCAAAGTGACCGGCGCGGTCCTGCTGCCGCTGACCGAGGCCAAGGCCGTCCTGGCGTCCTCTACCGCGACCCGACCCGAGATCGAACCCCTGCTGGACTACCTCGACAGCCTCAGCGCCGGCCGCGTGTGGTCCTACCGGGACGACCTGCCCATCGAATGACCGCGCCCGGGGATCTGGCCCCGGGAGCTGGGAGAGGACTTATGACGCTCACCCACGACCTCGACTCGATCACGGCCACGCTCGACCCGCTCGGCGCCGACGCGGTGATGAGGGCCTTGCCCCAGGCCAACATCGCGGCCGACACCAGGTGGCTGCACACCCGAGCCGAGATCCTCTCCCGGCACGCCGCCTCGATCCGTGACGTCGCCCCCGCCCGGGCGGCGTTACGGGACCTGGGCATGATCACCGCCTCCCTCGCCCGCCACACCGGCTGCCAGATCCCGCCGCCCGCCGTTGAAGCGGCCATGCTCCACCTGGGCGCCACAGCCGACGAGGTCCCCCGGGAGACCGTGTACTCCTACGCGACCCGCAACCCCCGTGGTCCCCGAAGGCGCTCCTTCACCGACACCCCGGGCGAGCACGTCTTCATCGACGAGGTCACCGACGCCAGCCACGCCCTCGACGACGCGATCCGGCACTGCGCGGGCATACCCGAGGCGGCCAACCAGGAAGCGGCCGACGAGCTCGCCGCGACCGTCCACGAGCGGCTGCGAGCCTTCGCCGCACATCTGCTGACGGTCAAACGCACGCTGACACCGGAGTACTTCACCGGTCTCCTGCGTCCGTACTACCCGCCCCTGGACATCGACGGGACCACCTACTACGCGCCGGGCGGCGCCCAGATGCCCCTGCTCGTCCTCGACGTGATGATCCTCAGCCAGGCCGCCACCGGAAACCTCGCCGCCTGGTACGAGCAGTACCTCACCGACAACGTCCTCTACCTGCCGCCGCACCACCGTGCCATGGTCGACGCAGCTCGCCGGACTCCGGGTCTTGCCCGCCTCGCCCGCCACCACCCGCACCTGCGGGGGGGCCGTCGCCCTGCTCATCGATGACCTGCTGCGCTTTCGGCTGCCTCACCGCCAACTCGCACGGGACAACATGGCCGTCCGGACCGAAGGGGCCCTCGGCAGCGGCGGCTATACCACCAGCGCCCTCGACCGCCTGCTCGACGTCACCGAAAGCGCTCGCGCCCTTCTCAGCCCCGGGAGCCCCGTATGAGCACCTCCATCGACAGCGACTTTCCGCCCTTCCCGCTCGGCGCCCCACGCTCCCCGCTCGCACTCGACCCCAGGCCCAACCACCCGCCACAGCCGGTTGCGGATCACGTACGCCTGGACTACCCCAGCCGCATCAACGCCATGGCCCTGGACTCCAGCAAGATCGTTCCCAGTCAGGGCGCCTACCTCGCGGGCGAACTCCTCTTCGCCTGCGACCTCATGCGCCGCGTCGATGTCGAGATCGTCGGCGACGGACCCGCCGTCCAGACCACCCCCGACTGCGACCACCCGGTCCTGGCCCGGCACGCCGCGCTGCTGATGCGCACGGCACTCGGCGCCCGAGAGCGGCTGCGGGTACGGGTGAGCGCCCCGGACCTGCCGGCGCACCTCGGACTCGGCTCGAGCAGCGGGCAGATCGCCGCCGTGGCCGCGGCCGTCAACGAGCTCTACGGTCATCCCGTCCCTGCCCGCCGACTCGTAAAGTTCCTGGCACTCAACCACGGTGAGGAGATCGACCACGACGACGCTCACCTTCTGCCGGTCCAGTGTCTGGGCGGATCCGCAACGGCCGGGCTCATACCCGGCGCGGTCCAGGTGATCGCCGGCGCGCACGTGCCGCTGCTGCAGGCCGTCCTGCCCGAGGACATGCGCATCGTGCTCGGCATGCCCCACAACCCGGTGATCTGGGACGCCCGCGACAGCCTCGCCGCCGAGGCACGCCACTTCGACGCCTTCACCGCCACCGGCCGCACGTACGGCCCGGAGATCGCCTACCGGCTCCTGCACGATGCCTGGCCCGCCCTGCTCGACGGGGACCTCGGTCCGCTCGGCAGCCTGCTGTTCGACTATCGCTTCCGGATGGGGAGCCTCGCCAACTGCGCCTTCTCCCATTCCGAGTTGATGGCCACCGGCGAGAAGGTCGAGCACATCTTCACCGAGCACCTCGCCGAGGTCCTCACCCTGTCCTCCGTCGGTCCCACCTTCGCCGCCCTCACCCGCACGCCCGAACGGTGCGAGCAGGCGTTCGCCGACGCGGGGCTGCGGACCGTGCGCTGCCGGCCGTGGAACAGCGGCTACACCCTCCACGGCCAGGAGGAACAGTGACCGAGACTGGATCGGCACCCACCGGCACCTACTGGAACGACCGCGCCACGGTCGCCGCTTTCGCCGAGCTGCCCACGCCGCCCTACCTCGCGGATCTGCTCACCGCCCCGGTGCCCGACGCCGCCCTCGCGCTCGACGCGGGCTGCGGTGCCGGTCGGAACGTGCCCGCCCTGGCCGCCGCGGGCTACCGGGTCCTCGCGGTCGACCTGCACCCCGGCATGCTGGAAGCGGCCCGCCGCCACGCCGGACCCCGGACCGCCTTCGCCGAAGCCGACGTCACCCGCCTCCCTCTGGGCGACCGGCGGGCGTCCCTCGTCGTGTGCCACGGCGTCCTGCACAACCTCCACCACCGTGACGCTCTCGCCACGGCGCTGCGCGAACTGCACCGGGTCCTTCTCCCCGGCGGAACGCTGTCGCTGAACCTCTTCACCGCCCATCACCTCGACCCGTGCCTCACTCCCCACGGCGACGACCGGTACGCGTTGCCGAACGGCCAGTACATGACGCTCCTTTCCCCCGAGGACCTGCTCTGCTTCATCCATGCCGCAGGACTCGTCCCGAGCGGGGAAGCCGTGCAGTACCTCAGCCCGGGAGACCCGGGGCAGCGCTCGGTATGGCGCGCGATCCTCACCCGGCCGTAGCCCATCCGAAGGGGGACCACTCGTGCTTCTCGTCGCGGCCACCACCGACTCGCCGACCGACCCCGGCGTTGCTTTCGCCCATCTCAGCGTCCCCGTGTCCGGCCCCGCTCTCGTGCTTGACGGGCCGACCCTGCGCCGTCAGCGGTGGCACGGGCCAGGCGGCGGCCGGCCGAAGGAGGCCGCCCCCGGGGTGGTCCGCGTCCCCTTATGGGCCTGCCATGCCGACGAATCCACCGGTGAGGCCGTCTTCTTCGTCACCGTGGGATGGCGTCCGGACGCCGTCGTCCTGGCAGCCTTCCACCGCACCACCGTGGCCGCCGACGCGTCCGGAGATCTCACGGCGTGGGCCTGCCGGATTGCCGATGAGCGTGCTGCGGTGAACTTCCCGCTGCCCCGCCCCGGGCAGCGCTCCGGACAGGGTCCGGAGGCCGAGGAGAAGATCACCCTCACCGTCCCGGCCAATCCCGCCGCGGTTGCCCGTCTGCTGCGCGATCACCTGCCCGCTTCCGGTGTGCCGGTCAGCGGCCCCACCATCCACCGGCGCATCCTGCGCTCGGACATCTATCTGCCGCCCGGTACCGGACGGCGCGAATACGCCGCCCTCACACCCCGTTCCGACGGAACCTGGTAGGCCAAGGCCAAAGTCCTCAAGAACGGCCGGCTCCACAAAACCATCCGCCCCGCCGCCACCCGTGACGAGGCCCTGGCCCAGGTCGCGGAAGTCCTCGGCCACCCACGCCTCATTCATGCCGGCCTGCTCCGGCGCGCCACTTGGGACCTGCCCTCGCCCGCCGACACGGACGGCTACTGGTCCACCGTCACCGTCGACACCACCACCCTCGCTCCGCACCCCGGAACCCTGCAGCAGGTCGAGATCGAGTACGGGGCCTGCTTCACCGCCGCCCCCGTCACCGCGACCGCCTCCCAGATACGGCAGTCCGTGGCCCAGACCGCCGACACCGTCGCCGCCGTCCTGACGGCTCACCACATCCCGCACGCCCGCAGCGGCCAGAGCAAGATTGAACACTTCCTCGCAGCCGGAGATGCCGATGCCCGCCGCTGATCAGGTCGTACCCATGCTCGACGCCTTCCTCGCCGGCAACACCCATGCGGCCTCCCTCGATATGTGGTGCACCGAGAAGATCACCGTCGAGCTCAGCGGTTTCACGATCTCGGTGCTCGCATCTACCAGCACCGCAACGACCTACGTACAGCGCCTGTTCACGCCGCCCAGCAACCTGTGGAACGTCGTACGCCCCGACGCCGCAGCCACCGGCGTCACCGCGACGATGCGCTGTCTCGCCCTGCACCGTGCTCACGTCTCGGCCCTTGCCGAGCGTGTCCGTTCACGGGGCACTGGAGCACCACGCCCTGCACTGATGCACGTCGGTGCCCCGGCAACATGGCACCAGATGCCCGGCGGCCCGGTACTCCTGACCGATCCCGATGCCGGGATCGCGCCGCAGCTCATCGTCCGCCACCCCGGCAGCTTCACCGTCATCACCTGCGACGACACCGACGCCACGATGAACGCCGCCCGGCATCTGCGGGAGATCGGCTACCGGCGGGCCGAGGACGACGGCTGGGTGTGCCTGCACGCCTCGGCCGCCACCATGGACGGCCGCGGCATCCTGGTCGTCGGCGACTCCGGCGCCGGCAAGTCCACGCTCGCGCTCGCGCTGGCCGCGACTGCGAAGGGCTCCTTCCTTTCCAACGACCGGACCATGATTGCCGCTTGCTCAGGTGCGGCTCCGCAGGCTGTCGCCATGCCCGGCCCGATCCGGCTCAACGGCGGCACCCTGCAAGCACTCGGATACGCGAGCGCCGAGCAGTGGGACCTCACGCGCCCCCAGCCCACGATGAACTCCGACTGGCAGAACTTCCGCGGCTCCAACAAACTGCACATCCTCCCCTCCGAATGGCATGAGCGCACCGGCACTCCATTGGCCACGACCTCAACCGTGGATCTCGTCGTCTTTCCGGAGGTCATCCAGGGCTCCCAGGAGCTACATCTGCAGGCCATGCGCCCAGAGTCGGCCCGGGAGCTGCTGGGTGCTCAGTGCATGTCGCCGGGCGACAACATCTACGTCAGCGACTGGCTCGGCATCCGGACGAGCAGCCCCGACGACCTTGCGCGCAACGGAGCCCGTGTTGTCGACGCCCTCGCCGGTCGGCCGGCTGTCAGCCTGCGCTTTGGCACCCGTGCCCCGTACGCCGCCGTCGCCGAGACCGTGCGCGCGGCCTTCAGCAGCCCCGCTTCAAGCCGATGAGCGCCACGGTGATTCCCCCGAGCAACCGGCTTCTCCGCCTGCCCGGCGCCGTGGCCAAGGTCTACCGCGAACCCTGGCGCGCGCACACCGAAAGGGCAGCTCTGCACAGGCTTTCCGAGGCCGGCATACGAGCCCCGTCTGTCTTCGCCGGCGGTTCCGTCCGGGGCCGCCGACTGCTGATCCTGCGACGTCTGCACGGCACGGCGCCAGGCAGTGGCGAGGAGGCCCTGCGGCGGGTCATCCCCTACCTGCATCATGTCCACCAGATCACCGGCCCCGGCTTCGGCCGTCTCTGCGACCCGGTGGCCGCAAGCTGGGGTGACTACCTCCGCGAGCGGCTCGTCTCCTATCAGGCCGCGCTCGCCCGCCACGGATTCCACGAAGCCGCCGCCACAGCCGAGGCACTGGCGAGTGCGCCCCCGCCCGAGCCGGACGCGCCCCGCCTCCTGCACAACGATCCGGAGCCCGGGAACTTCCTGTTCGGGCCAGCTGGTACCGCGGGCCTCGACTGGGAGCTGGCGATCTACGGGCATCCGAGCCTCGACTACGCCCGGGCCGCTCATGCCTTCGCCGTCCATCCGGTCCAGCTGAGCCGACTCCTTGCCGACCACGGCATCCCGCACTCAGAGGAGACCTTGGCCGCCTACCGCTCCGTTCACCTGCTGGGACGTCTCATGTCAGCGGTCACCGCCACCCCGCCCGACCCCGTAGCTGCCCAGCGCCACGCGCGAGACCTGATCACGAAAGCCACCTGACGACGACAGCGAGGCCCCATGCAGGCACGTCACCCCTACATCGGCCCCCCGGCCGGCCATCTCTCGTCCACCTCACCGCACGAACGCGACCCGCTCGGCGCCGCTTCACCACCCGACTCCAGCTGCCAGGCACCCGGTACCTGCGACCACGGGAATCCTCCGGACCCGGACCGCTACGACGCGGTGCTCTTCGACTGGGACGGAACGCTCGTCAACAGCCATCCCCTCAACTTCCGCGGCCTCTCCCGCGCCTGCGCCAGCTGGGGTCTCACTCTCAACGAGTCGTTCTACACGTCCAGGATCGGGACCTCCGGTGCAGAGCTGATCAGCAAACTGGCCGCCGCCACGGGGACCCACGTGCCGATCGACGAGGTTGTCGCCCAGTGTCTCGACCTGATCCTCGACGAGATCGCCGAACTGCAGACCTACCAGCCGGTGGTCCAGCTTGCCGAGACCCTGCGCGGCCTCCTGCCCCTGGCCATCGCCTCGGGCGGTGCACGCCGGGCCGTCCACGCCGGCCTCGACGCCACCGGCCTACGCCCTCTGTTCACCGACGTCATCACCGGTGAAGACGCCCCTCGGGGTAAACCGGACCCCGGGCTGTTCCTCCTCACTGCGGCCCGCCTCGCCGTCGCACCCTCCCGCTGCCTGGTCTACGAAGACTCGGCCGAAGGCGTGCGAGCGGCCAAGGCCGCTGGCATGGATGTCGTGGACGTTCGTTGTTTCCGAACATGATCCAGCCGAGCCCGAAGGAGTGCACCGACGGCACTCGAACCCGCAGAACCGGCACGGGCCGCTTCGCATGCAGAAGGATCCGTGCCTGCAGTGGCGTCGCCGGCATCCGCAGACATCGCTGCTCGCGTAGCGTGACGCGGGTGATGGTGGGCACCGAAGAGACACGGCTGGTGATCGTGCGAGGCAATAGCGGCTCGGGAAAATCGAGCGTCGCGGCCGGCATGCGTGAGAGGTTCGGGCACGGACTGGCCTTGGTCAGCCAGGACAACCTTCGCTGTGTGGTTTTGTGCGAGAACGACCGGCCCGGGGCGGCGAACATCGGCCTGATCGACGTCGTCGCCCGCTACGCCCTCACCGCGGGCTATCACGCGGTGATTGAGGGCGTCCTCTACGCCGAACACTACAGCGACATACTGGCCCAACTACGCGCTGACCACCGTGGCGTGAGCCACGGCTACTACCTGGACATGCCTTTCGCGGAAACCGTGGCCCGCCACGCCACCAAGCCCGATCTCGCGCACATCAGCGAGGCGCAGCTACGTTCCTGGTACCGGGAACATGACCTGCTGCCCCGCGCTATGGAGACGGTCATTGGTGCCGACAGCACTCTGGCCGAGACCATCGACCGCATCATGCGTGATACCGGACTGGCGGACCTTACGGCTCCGGAGTAGGTGGCGTAGGAAGGTGTCAGGCCCGCATCGCGGCCATCGGTCAACGCACGATGTCTCCGAGGTAGCCGGTCGCAGGCTCAGCGGAAGCGAGCGCAGCAATGGGGTTCCGCAGTGACCGCGGCAGCAGGTTGATCTCCGGGACACGCTTCAGTTCCACCCACTCCGGGATCCCCGCCGCGTAATCGATGGGGTCGTCAAGGAGGCCGACGAGGGGTGCGTCAACCGAGCACCTAAAGATCATTTCGATGCTGTGGGTACCCGACTTGATGACGAGCCCCGCCTCCTCCGGGCCTATGTACTCGCGCAGCCACAGGAATCGCCTGGCGAAGATGCCCAGGCCGGTCTGAAAGTAGACGTGGCGGCTGAGGGCGCGGCTCGTATCCTCGCCGTGGCGCTGCGCACCGCCGGGAAGGACGTAGCAGTCCTCGCCCTTGAAAGAGGTCTGCAGAAGCAGCACGTGGGAGAGTCGTGGAGGACGACGGCCTTGACGGAGCTGGGGATGGACCGGGTGGGCGGCTTGGCCACGGAACGGCGCTCCTACTCGTACGCGCTGACGGCGATTCGGGATCGGTGAGGATCATCCGGATCCAGTGTGGGGCGCGGGCTGCAGGAGCCGCAGTGACCACCATCGCCTGGCCCCGCCGGCCGGGTCGCAGTCGGCGAACCGGACTTCTTGCTCACGAAGACCTTGCGGCATCTGGCGGCCTTGAGGGTGGCCCGCTTGCCGGCAGACCCCTTGTGATCCTGATGCGTCACGAGCACAACCCATCTCCTCAAGATGGTTACGTATGTAACGCGAATTCGGTAGCGTGTGATGTCACTAACGGGACTGCTGCAGGGTTGAGTGACATCGGGGTTTATGCAGCCAGGGCTGCGGCTGGGGTCATGATTGTCTCGTACTCGACGGGGGTCAATCGGGCCAGGCGTCTCTGACGCCTGCGTCGGTGGTAGGTGCGCTCGATCCAGGTGACGATCGCGATCCGCAGCTCCTGACGGGTGGCCCAGGTACGGCGGTCCAGGACGTTCTTCTGCAGCAGCGCGAAGAAGCTCTCCATGGCCGCGTTGGCATTCACCGTCGAATGCGCTTGTTTCCCGCGATGACGATGGACGTGTGGGGTTGGTCCATCCGTTCCATCCGCGGTCCGGCGAGGCGTTCGAGTTCCTGGAGCGGATGA
>NZ_JARWBG010000063.1:0-34425 GCF_029846775.1 Streptomyces chengmaiensis | reverse complement strand
GCCCGCGGGGCTGCCCGCGGACACCCCGACCAGCCCGCTCGCCGGACCGGCCGCCGCGGCGACCGGTCCCGCCGGCGCCGCGCCCGGGGTGCCGGCCCCTGCGCCGCCCCGGGACACCGCGCCCGCCCACTGGCGACCCTGGCGTTTCCGCATGTCGAACGATGTGTGGGGCACCCCTGTCGTGTCCGGGGAGCTGCTGTACGTCACCTCGTTCGAGGTGCACGCCCTGGACGTGGCCAGCGGTCGCCGCCAGTTCAAGACCCGGGACGTCGCCTGGTCCATGGCCGTTTCCCAGGGCCGTATCCACGCCTCGGACGGCCCCACCCTCTACGCGCTGGACGCGGCGAGCGGGCAGGAGCACTGGCGCTGCCAGACCGACGCCTGGGTGTACTCCCTCAAGGTCGACCAGGGCACCGTCCTGACCGGGACGCGCGGCGGCGGCGTCCAGGCGTGGGAGGCGTCCAGCGGCGAGAAACTGTGGGAGACGTCCGGGGCGCAGACGGAGTTCGAGACCCCCGAGGCGGGGCCCGTGATCTGCGACGGCACGGTGTACGTGTGGAAGGACGCGCGGCTGCGCGCTCTGGAAGCCCGCACCGGCGTCGAGCGCTGGTCCTACCCGGTCGGCGACGCCGCCTCCTGCGGCAATGTGCCGGTACGGGTCCATCAAGCCTCGGACGGCTGTGTGTATGTGGCGGCGGGCACCCGCGTCCTGGCCATAGACGTCGCAGGCGGGCTGGTGCGGTGGCACTTCGAGGCCCCCGCGGTCTTCCTCTCCCCGCCGGTGTTCGCCCCCGGCCCGGCCGTCACCGGCGGCGGTGTGTATCTGGCCGACTACCTCGGCACGGTGTACGCCCTGGACGCGACGACCGGCAAGGACCGCTGGCGCATCGCCACCGAGTCCAGGCAGACGACCGAGCCGCCGCTGGTGGCCGGCGGCAACGTCCATGTGGGCAGCGGCAGCGCGCTCTACACCCTGGACGCGGTCACCGGCACCCCGAAATGGCGGTTCGCGGCGGGCGGGGAGGTGGTCGGCGCCCCGGTGGTCGCCGACGGCAGGGTCCACTTCGGCTCCGCCGACCATGTGCTCTACACCCTGGACGCGAGCGGCGGCCAGCTGCGTTGGAAGCTGGCCACCGGCGGGGAGATCACCGGCTCTCCGGTCGCCCAGGGCGGTGTCGTGTACGCGTGCAGCAAGGACCGCTGCGTCTACGCGCTGGACGCCGCCAAGGGCACGGCCACGGGCCGGTCCGCCCCGCGCTGAGCCATGTGTCTCCGGCCGCCCCTGGTGGCGGCCGGGCCCCGCGCGGCGTAGCGTCAGGACCGCAGGGGAGGCACAGAAGCGGCGGCCGCCGTACGGAGCCCCTTCCGTGAGCGGTACGACGGCCGTCTCGGGATCGGCGCCCGCCAGGCCTCCTGTTGCACGGAGCGGACAGAATCACCTGGCCCGTGTGGCGAAGGTCCGTCGGCAGCTCCAACACCTACACGGGCTCCAGCGCGCTCTTCCCCGACGCGCCGGCCGTCAGCAGCAGGTCGACGTCGCCATCGGGGGCGAGCCGGACCGTCACCACGTTCCCGCCCTTGCCCGGCACCGCTTCTCCGGGCCGGGCGTCTTCCCCTGTTGACCGTCAGCTGCCCGAAACCTGGCTGCGGAACTCGTCGCTCGACATGGTCTGGTCCTCCGTCGGAATCGTGATGGAGAACTTCTCTCCGAAGGAGTCGTAGTTCGTCGTGCTGACCCGCCCGTCCCGTTCTGCTTCCAGCTGTACGAGGCGCGAACTTTCATTATCCACGTAGTACGTGTCGGAGGCGCCGCCCTTCGAGACGGCGAAGGCCGTGGTCTGCTTGCCGTCGCTCCCGGGCGCGTGCTCCGCGCTCTCGGGGATAGCGAAGTACACGTCGCAGTCCTGGTCTGACTCGGTGGTGATGAAGACATCGGTCAGATGACTGGGGACAGTGATCGACTGTCCCCTCTGCTTCAGCGCGGAGGCGAAGAGGGCGGCGCTGAAGTACGTCGTGCCGTCCTTGCAGTACATCTCGCCGGACTGGCCGTTGCCGGAAGCCTTCAGGCGGAGGCCCTGCTCGGGGTCCCACCATATCTCTTGCGCCCCACCGGCGAACGCGGTCGTCCCTCCGGACGCGTGGAACGACGTCGAGCGCAGCTCGTCGTTCGCCTTCTCGACCGAAGGACCGCTGGCGGCGGAGCAGCCGGCCACGAGACCGGCGCCGACCACCAGGACGGCGAGCCGATAGACCTTGGTGCGAGCATGGGAAGCCATACGGGTGCCCTCTTCTTATTGTTCGTTCGTAGCGATGCGCCACACACATCTCGTGGTGCGCGGCGCACCATAACCCAGGCATGCGTCCCCGCCTTTCAGGGCAATGCACCAGCCCGCCTACGATGCTCCTGGCATGAACACAGCGGCCTTGCGCGGAACTTCGGGCGGGGTCGTCCAGCGGTGAGGGGGGATGGCGGACCATGGTGCGCCGACGTTTCAAACTGGCGGCCGTTCTGGTTGTCGTCGTGCTCGCCCTGACGGGCTTCTCCAGCGGGAAGGGCCGCGGCAGCGGCGGAGGTGGGGGAGGCGGCGGAGGAGGCTGCTCCACCTCGGACAAGAGCAACGGCGGCAGCGGCTACCAGCGTTCCTCCCAGCGCTATGACGATGACGATGACGGCGTCTTCGACGGGGGTTCGTCCGGCTCCGACGCGTACGACGCGTACACCCCGACACCCACCCCCACGGCCACAGACGCCGCGACGGTGAGGGTCGTCACCTGCGTCCGCAAGGCCACCCGCACGCGCAAGGCCCTCACCGCGGCCACGGTCGCGGTCGCGGCCGCCCCCGGGCCCGCCCACACATACCGCATCGAGGTCGAATTCCTCGGCGCCGCCGACCGCGTCGTCGACCGCGCCCACAAGGAGATCACCCTGGAGGGCGGCGAACGGACCACAGTACGGCTGGAGATGCCCCACCCCAAGCAGGTGGCGCAGGTCAAGCGCTGCCGTCCGGAGGCGGAACGGACCGACTGACGGTCCGGCTGGCTGACGGACTGACTGACGGCCCGGGTGACGGCCCGGGGGCGTGATGCGGGGGGCCGGGCGGGGCCCAGGGCCTCCGTCAGGCTGTCGCCCAGGGCGACGTGGCGGCGGTGCGGGGCGTCAGCGCCGGGCGCGGGTCCGCTGTCTCTCGCGTAGGGCCGCGACCGTGCGCTCGCACCAGTCGCGGTTGCCCTGCTCGAAGGCGAGGCCGCGCTGGCACGTCAGATAAGGCCCGATGCGGCTGCCGTGGCGCAGGAACTCCTCCTCCGTGCGGTCGCCTCGCATGGTGCGCAGCAGCTTGGCGAACAGGTCGACCTTGGCTTGGGCGAAGGCGGCGCGCTCGGACAGCTGCGCGATCAGGGCGGCCGTGGTGACATGATCGGCGGCCTGGACCTTGACGAGCAGGTCGTCACGGATGAACGACGGCTTTGTGGGGGCGGCGGCAAAGGCTTGCAGCTCTTCCAGTCCGGCGTCGGTCACCTGGAACAGGCGCTTGTTGGGGCGGGTCTCCTGGACCACCTCCCGCCCTGCGATCAGCCCTTCCTTCTCCAGCCGGGCCAGTTCGGCGTAGAGCTGCTGCGGCTGGGCGTACCAGAAGTTCGCCACGCCCAGATCGAAGGCCTTGGCCAGTTGGTAGCCGCTCAGCTCTCCGTCGAGCAGCGCCGCCAGCACGGCGTGCCGCAGTGCCATCGGCTCGCACCTCTCGCTCGTTCCCTGTCGTTCCCTGTCCCGGGAGACCGCCTCCATGGTACTCATAAATGTGAGTAGTCATAATCATGAGTATGCAGAGAGGTGAGCCATGACCACGGCAGACCGCTTCCGCGTCGCCGTCGACAGCCGTGACCTCGCGGCGCTGGACGACCTGTTCACCGAGGACATCCGCTTCTACAGCCCCGTGAAGTTCCAGCCCTTCGAGGGCAAGCCGATGGTGCTGGGCCTCTTCCGGGTGCTGCTGCGCACCTTCGAGGACTTCCGCTACGTCGGCGACTACACCGGGGCCGCGCAGACCAGCGCCGACGGGGTCACCGCCCCGTCGGCGGTCCTGCTGTTCCGCGCCACCGCGGGCGGCAGGCAGATCCACGGGATCGACCTGCTGCACTTTGACGACGACGGCCTGATCAAGGAGTTCACGGTGATGGTCCGCCCCCAGTCGGCCGTCCACGCCCTGGGTGAGGCGGTCCTCGCCGGACTGGTCGCGGAGGGGCTTGTGCCGGCGCCTGCGCAGCCGTAGCCGGGACCCGCCCCGCCAAAGGCGCAGGGGCCTCAAGGCGGGACGGGTCGGGTCGGGGCGGGTCGGGTCAGGCCGTCGGCAGCAGGACCCGGGTCGCTCCCTTCTCGTCGTTGTGGCGGGCCGCCCAGTTGACCAGGGCCGTGTGGCAAGCGTGGTCCAGGTGGCGCAGGCTGAGCAGGTCCAGTTCGATGGCGCGGTCCTTGGGGAGGGACTCGAGGGTGCTCAGGATGCGGGGGAGGCGCAGGAAGGTGGCGTTGCCGGAGACGACCACGCGCAGGGGGGCGTCGGCAGACCCTTCGTCCGGCTGGACGTGGACCTGGACGTGGGAGGTCTCCCAGGCGGACTTGGCGATCGCCAGCAGCAGTCCGACGAGTACGCCTTCGAACATGTTGGCGGCGACGATGGCGACGGCCGTGACCAGCAGGATCACCGCCTCACCGCGCCGTTCACGCCACAGCCGCCGCACTTCGGCCAGCGGGATGAGCTTCCATCCCGAGTAGACGAGTACGCCGGCGAGTGAGGCCAGCGGGATCAGTCCGAGGGCCGTGGGCAGCAGTGCGGCGAACAGCAGCAGCCAGCAGCCGTGCAGCACCCGGGAGGCCTTGGTGCGGGCGCCCGCCTGGACATTGGCGGCGCTGCGGACGATCACCGCGGTCATCGGGAGGGCGCCCAGCGCGCCGCAGACGGCGTTGCCCGCGCCCTGGGCCATCAGCTCCCTGTCGTAGTGGGTGGCCGGGCCGGTGTGCAGCCGGTCCACGGCTGCCGCGCTGAACAGGCTCTCCGCCGAGGCGATAAGGGTGATCGCCACGACGGTGCCGATGGCCCCGGCCGAGGCGAGCGCGCCGAAGTCGTCGGCGGACGGCGGGCGGATCACGCCCAGCAGCCCGCTGACCTCCACCCGTTCGACGGGGAGGCCGAACAGCGCCGTGAGCGCGGTGGCCGTGCCGACCGCGGCGAGCGGCGCGGGAACGGTCCGCGCCCGGGCCGGCAGATGCTTCCACAGGGCCATGACCGCGATCGAGCCGACGCCCAGAGCCCCGGCCGTCAGCGCCCGCGGATCCTCGGCCACGCGGGCGAAGAGCCCGGGCAGCCCGGCGAGGTTGGCGGGGCCGGAGCCCGGCGCCTTCGCGTCGGCGACGGCGTACAGCTGGCCTGCGATCAGGACGAGGCCGATGCCCGCGAGCATCCCCTCGACGACCGCGATGGAGATGGCCCGGAACCAGCGGCCCAGCCGCAGCAGCCCCATCAGCAACTGCAGCACGCCCGCGATCAGCACGAACACGCCCAGCGGCCCCAGCCCGTACTCCGTGACGGCCTCCAGCACCAGCACGGTCAGGCCCGCCGCCGGGCCGCTGACCTGGAGGCTGCTGCCGGGCAGCAGCCCCGTGACCAGCCCGCCGACGATGCCGGTCACCAGGCCGAGTTCGGCGGGCACCCCTGAGGCGACGGCCACGCCCACGCACAGGGGCAGGGCGACCAGGAAGACGACGACGGAGGCGCTGAGATCGGCGCGCAGGGCGCCCTTGCCCGGCCCGGGGCCCGGCATCGGCCTTGGCCTCGGCCCCGGCGGTGCGGCGCGCCGGTGCCGGCCGCGTCGGCTCGGCGGCTTCTGGGGGGACGGGGCGGCAGTGGTGTCGGCAGCGGCGCTCACAGCGGAAGGAAGGCGTTGTCGTGGGGGCGGTGGACGAGCACCGCGCCGGTGTCGACGACGTAGAACCAGCCGTGCAGCCGCAGTTCCCCGGCGGCGGTGCGCCGCCGGACGCACGGGTAGCCGCGCAGCCGTTCCAGCTGCCGCAGGACATGGTCCTGGACGGCTTCGGTGACGTCGGGGGCGGACGGGTCGCGGAAGAGGGGCGGCGGGGTGGAGCTCTCCAGCCAGTCGCGCACCGCAGGCACGGACGAGAGGTCCTCGCGGCGCACCATCGCGCCGACCGCGCCGCAGTGGGAGTGGCCGCAGACGACGACGTCGGCGACGCCCAGCACCTCGACGGCGTACTCGACGGTGGCCGCCTCGCTCGACGGCCTGCCGCTGTCCCACTCCGGGATGATGCTGCCCGCGGTGCGGAGTTCGAACAGTTCGCCGGGCCGGGCCCCGGTGATCAGCGAGGGGATCACCCGGGAGTCTGAGCAGGTGATGAAGAGCGCGTGGGGGGACTGGCCGGCCGCAAGCCGGCCGAACTCGTCGGCTCGGGCTGCGGCCTGGTCCTGGAAGGCGCGGACGTGCGAGGTGAACTGATGCATGGGGGATGGTCCTCCGGCGCGCCCCGAAGGGCGTGCGAGGTGTCGGTGTTCTGGTCGGAATCGCAGATGGACGGTTGTGGGGGTGTGCCGTGCGGGTGCCGACGCGAGGTCCGGCCGGAGCCGGAGCATCTGGAGAACTGAGGTGCGCCGAGGCGCAGTTGACCCAACTGGTCAGTAACTCCAGCCTCGTGAATCACTGTGACATCACCGGGGCGCTCAAGTCAGTGATTCGTTAAGAATTCGTGGCTGTCGTGATACTTGACACATGGGGTGATCGGGCGTACTGCCGGTTACGGTCGTCCGTGGGTCGGATGCCGCCGGCCAAGGCGTACCGCGGCCGGACCACGGGGTACCGCGGCCGTATCCCGCGGCCGGGCCAAGGCCTACCGCGGCCGGTACCGCGGCGTGCCGCAGCCGGACAGCGGCCGGACCGCGGCCTACTACGGCCGTACCCCACAGCCGGACCGCGGCGTGCCGCAGCCGGACCCCGGCGTACCACGGCCGTACCCCGGCGTACCACGGCCGTACCCCACAGCCGGACCCCGGCGTGCCGCAGCCGGACAGCGGCCGTACCGCGGTCTACCGCAGCCGGAAGTCCCCGCCGCCCCGACGACCGCGGAACAGCTCCGTCTGACGCTCCGGCGGCAGACTGCCCAGGGCGATCAGAGGGGCGGCGTGCGCCATCGCCTGGGCGCGGGCGGCCTCTGTGGCGGACCACAGGGCGCGGACCGTGCCCTGGACCGCCTCGGTGGGGCAGGCGGCGATGCCCGCGGCCGCGTGCAGGGCCGTGGGCACGGCCTCGCCCGCGGGCGTCACCTCGGAGACCAGGCCGATCTCATGGGCCCGGCGGGCCGTCAACCGCTCGGCCGTGCCCGTCAGGCACATCCGGGCGGCCTCGCCGTACGGCATCCGCTGGGCCATCAGGATCGCCTCGTACGCGCTGACCATGCCGTACGTCGTATGCGGGTCAAAGAAGACCGCATCCTCGCCCGCCACCAGGAACTCCGCCTCGCCCAGCAGATAGAACGCGCCGCCGCAGGCCATGCCCTCCACGGCCGCGATGACCGGCTTCCACAGGTCGTTGGCCTTGGGGCCGATGGTCAGCAGGGGGTCGTCGATCGCGTACGGGGAGGTGGGCTGGGGCACCTCGGCCGAGCGGTCGACGCCGGTGGTGAAGGCCCTGCCGCCCGCGCCGGCGAGCACCGCGGCGCGCACCGTGTCGTCGTAGCGGAAACCCTTCCAGACGGCGGCCAGTTCGGCGGCCATCGCCAGGTCGACGGCGTTGTGCCGGTCGGGCCGGTCGAGCGTGACGAGCGCGACGCCCGTGGCGCAGTCCGTCTCCACCCGCACCGCCGGGGGCCCGCTCACGCCCGCTCCCGGAGCAGCCAGCGCGGCACGGTGAGCCCCGCCTGCTCGGTGAAGGCGATCCGCACCGGCGCGCCGATGCGCAGGCGCGCCGGGTCGACGGAGTCGAGCGGGGCGTCCGGGGCGGCTACCACATGGCCCGCCAGCCGGATGCGGGGCGCGTCGGCGAGCTCGACGAGGACCGCGTTGTACGGGGCCACGGCGGCGTAGGCGTCGAGCAGCGGCGGATGCGGCACGACGTACGACCAGATCCGGCCGCGGCCGGACATCGCCCGCCACTCGGCGTCGAAGGACCGGCAGTGCGGACAGCAGGGGCGCGGCGGGAAGCGCAGTTCGCCGCAGCCGGGTGCGGCGCAGGCCTGGACGCGCAGCTCGCCGCGGGCGGCGTACTCCCAGAAGGGCGCGCCGTCCTCGTCGATCACGGGCGGCAGCAGAGTGTCCCCGGGCACGGTCGGATCAGCTCCTCAGCAGGATCGCGGATGTGGGCACGCCCTCGCCGGCCGTGACCAGGCAGGTGGCCGCGCCGGACACCTGGGCCGTGGAGCAGCCCCGCAGCTGCTTCACGCCCTCGGTGATCAGGTTGAAGCCGTGGACGTACGCCTCCGAGAGGCCGCCGCCGGAGGTGTTCAGCGGCAGCCGTCCGCCGGTCTCCAGCGCGCCGCCCTCGGTGAAGGCGGCCCCCTCGCCGCGTGCGCAGAAGCCGTAGCCCTCCAGCGACAGCGGGATGAGCGGGGTGAAGGCGTCGTAGATCTGGGCCACGTCGACGTCATGCGGTCCGAAGTCCGCCTGTTTCCACAGCTGTCGGGCGGCGGTCCAGGCGGGCCCGGTGAGCGGGTCGTCGGTCCAGTAGTTGACCATCCCGTGGTGCTGGGCGGGCAGCCCCTGCGCCGCGGAGTGGATGTACACCGGCCGGCTGCGGCAGTCGCGGGCGCGTTCGGCGCTGACGATCACACAGGCCAGCGCGCCGTCCGTCTCCAGGCAGTTGTCGAAGAGGCAGAGCGGCTCGCTGATCCAGCGGGCGGTCATATACATCTCGCGGGTGAGCGGCCGCTCGTGCATCACCGCGGCCGGGTTCTGGTTGGCGCGGTTGCGGCAGGCGAGGGCGACGTTGAAGAAGTGGTCGCGGGTCGCCCCGTACTCGTGCATATAGCGGCGGGCCAGGATGCCGATCTCGTCGGCGGGCCGCAGCAGGCCGAAGGGGCGGGTCCACTGGGCGGGGGTGGGGAGCTGGACGGCGGTGTCGGTCCAGGGGCGGGGTCCTGAGCCGCGTTTGCGGGACCGCCAGGCGACGCCGACGTTCGCCTGGCCGGTGGCGACGGCGCCGGCGAGATGGGCGACGGTTGCGCAGGAGCCGCCGCCTCCGTAGCCGACCTTGGAGAAGAAGGTGACGTCGCCCGCGCCGATGGACTTGGCGATCTCCACCTCGTCGGTCGCCTCCATGGTGTACGAGGCGAAGGCGTCGACCTCGGAGGGGTCGATCCCGGCGTCGGCGAGGGCGTCGAGGACGGCGCGGCAGGCCAGGGTCTTCTCCGGCTCGGGGAGCCGGCGGGCGAAGGGGGTCTGGCCTATGCCGACGATCGCCGTCGCGTCCTTGAGCGTGCCTGCCATGCCGGCCTCCACGTACGCGGTCGCACCCTGCTGACAGCGGGGAAGCGTACCGCTAATCTGACGGTCAGTCAGCTAGTTGTTTCTCCCCGCCCCGCCCGTTCCCGCAACCGGGGCGAAGCCCCGGACCCCCGGTACGGCCTGAAGGCCGCGTCCTCAATCGCCGTACGGGCTGCAACGATTGAGGAGCGGGGCCTGGGGGCGAAGCCCCAGTGACGGGATGGGGGCGGGGCGGGGAAACGGTGTTCGGCGTCTCGGGAGAGGGACTTGCGATGCGCGGCGACCTTCAGTGGGGCAGCGTTCCGGGGCTGGTGCGCGACGCCGCCGAGCGGTACGGGGAGCGGGAGGCCGTCGTCGAGGGCCGCACCCGCATCTCGTACGCGGAGCTGGGCGAGCGAGTGGAGCGGTCCGCCGCGGCCGCCATCGCGGCCGGGGTCCGGCCGGGCGACCGGGTCGCCGTCTGGGCCCCCAACTCCCTCGACTGGATCGTCGCCTCGCTCGGGGCGGTCGGCGCGGGAGCGGTGCTGGTGCCGCTCAACACCCGCTACAAGGGCGCGGAGGCAGCGGACCTGCTCAACCGCTCGCGGGCCCGGATGCTCTTCATCACCGGCACCTTCCTCGGCACCTCGTATGTGGCGTCCCTGCGCCGCGCCGGGACCGAACTGCCCCACCTCCGGCAGACGGTGGTCCTCGCAGACTCCGCACCGGACGACTACCGCACATGGAAGGAGTTCCTGGCGGGCGGGGACGCGGTCGGCGCACGGGAGGTACGGGCACGGGCCGACGCCATCGCCCCGTCCGCGCCCTCCGACATCGTCTTCACCTCCGGCACCACCGGCCGCTCCAAGGGCGCGGTCATCACCCATGCGCAGACGCTGCGCTGTTACGACATCTGGTGCGAACTCTCCGGGCTGCGCGAGGGCGACCGCTATCTGATCGTGAACCCCTTCTTCCACACCTTCGGCTACAAGGCCGGAGTGATCGCCTGCCTGATGCGGGGCGCGACGATGGTGCCGCAGCCGGTCTTCGACGTGGACACGGCCCTCGCCAACATCGCGGCCGAACGGATCTCCGTGCTGCCCGGCCCGCCGACGCTCCACCAGTCGCTGCTGGACCACCCCCGGCGCCGCGCCCACGACCTCTCGGCGCTGCGGCTCGTGGTCACCGGCGCGGCGGTCGTCCCCCTCCAGCTCGTGGAGCGCCTCCGCGCCGAGCTGGGGATCGCCACCGTACTGACCGCGTACGGCCTCTCCGAGGCGAGCGGCATCGTCACCATGTGCCGCCGCGGTGACGCCCCCGACGTCATCGCCGCCACCTCGGGCCGCGCCATCCCGGGCGTCGAGGTCCGCACCGCGGGCGCCACCGCCCCGGGCGAGCCGGGAGAGATCCTCGTCCGCGGGCACAACGTCATGCAGGGCTACTTCGAGGACCCGGACGAGACGGCCGGGGCCTTGACCTCCGACGGCTGGCTCCGCACCGGCGACATCGGCGTCCTCGACGCATCGGGCAATCTCCGCGTCACCGACCGCATCAAGGACATGTTCATCGTCGGCGGCTTCAACGCCTACCCCGCCGAGATCGAACGCCTCCTCGGGCTCCACCCGGACATCGCCGACGTCGCGGTCATCGGCGTCCCCGACGCCCGCCTCGGCGAGGTGGCCAAGGCCTACGCGGTCCGCCGCCCCGGCGCGGCCCTCACCGCCGACGACCTGATCGCCTGGTCCCGCCGCGAAATGGCCAACTACAAGGTGCCCCGGCAGGTCGAGTTCGTGCCCGCGCTGCCGCGGAACGCCGGCGGAAAGGTCCTGAAGGCGGAGCTCAGGGCGCGGGCGTCGCGCAACGGCGGGTAGGCCGACCGGGGTTTCGCCCCCGGTTGCGACATGCTCGCGGCCGCGACGGCTCCCCCTCCGGGCCGTCGCGGCCGCGAGCATCCCCCGTCCCCCCCCCCGGTGGCGCACCCGCCCCCCGGGTGCGCCACACTCGGGCACGCCCTCGACGGCAACCCCCCAGTTGCCGTCCCCCCGGCGTCCCCGGGCCCCGTGCATCCCCCCGTGCGTCCCCCGCTCCCCATCCCTTACGGAGGCGGGAGCGGCCGTGCTCAGTCCTTCGCCGGCGGGACCGGCGCGTGGCTGTCGTCCGGCTCCGGGTCGGCCGCGCCGCCGCCGTCCGCGGGCGGGGCAGGGGCGTGGCTGTCCATCGCGACGATGCCCTCGAGCTCCGCGTCGAGCAGACCGTCCGGCGGAGGGGCCGGGGCGTGGCTGTCCATCGTCTTGGCGCCGTCGGCCGGCTGGAAGCCGCCCTTCGGCGGAGCCGGAGCGTGGCTGTCCATGGTGGTGAGGTTGAGGTTCTCGTTCTGCCCGACTTCGCTCATGGTGCTTCTCCTGCGGAAATGATCGTGCGTCGGTGGGAGGCGGACGCCCGTTCGGCCACTCCCCCGTGGGTTGCCGAACGGGCGCCTTCGGGCCGCTCACCGTGGCGTGCGAAGCCCAGCCGATCCACCTGCCCCCCGTTGCGGTGAATCGATGCAATCAGCATGTCAGCTCGCCATAAACGTTCGATGAACGTCCTGCTGCAGGACCGCACGGCCGTGCAACAAGTCCCCGGGCGCCGCCCGTCAGCCCGTGGCGACACCGCCTGTCAGGCCGCGGTGATGCCGCCCGTCAGGCCGCGGTGATGCCGCCCATCAGGCCGGAGCGACGCCGCCTGTCAGGCCGTGGCGACGCCGCCCGTCAGCCCGTGGCGACACCGCCCGTCAGCCCGGAGCGACATCGCCCGTCAGGCCGCGGCGAGCGGGGAGAGCAGGGTCCGCAGCTCGTCCGCCTCCGCCGCGCCGGACTTCTCGTGGATGGTCAGCGCCTCACGCCAGCAGGCCTGCGCACGTCCCGTCTGGCCCAGCCGGTTCAGCGCCTTGCCCAGCACGGTGAGGACGTTGGCCCGCATCCAGTCGCCGCCGATGCAGCCGATCGCCAGCGCCTGCTCCGCGTACTGCGCGGCCTGCGCGCTGCGCCGGGAGCCGAGATGGACCTCGGCGATCCGGTAACAGGTCGTGCCCTCCCACAGCCGCTGCCGGTTCTCCGCGAACACGTCCTGAGCCTGGAGCAACTCCTCCAGCGCCTCCGCACGCCGCCCGGCGTGCGAGAGCGCGATCCCCAGGGCGTACTTGGCGTTGGCGAGACGCAGGGTGAGCCCCAGCTCGTCATAGATGGCGATGCCCCGCTGGGCCAGCTCCACCGCGCTCTCCGTGCGCCCCATGGACACCAGGATCCGGGACAGGTTGCACAGCGCGCTGGCCTCGCCCGGCCGGTTGCCGTCGGCACGGAACGCGTCGATCGCCGTGAGCAGGAACGCCTCGCCGTCCTCGTGCTCATTGCGGCAGATGGCGATGATGCCCAGCTCGTTCGGGGCGTTGCTGCAGATCCACGGATCGGCGGCCGCCCGCCCCAGCGCCTCGGCCCGCTCCGCCTCCGCCTGCGCCTCCTCGAAGCGCCCGGCCGTACGGTGGACCTGCGTCAGCGTCGTACGGGCCCGGCCCTCCGCGCGTGCGTCGCCGGCGACCGCCGCCGCGTCCCGCGCAGCGACCGTCGCGATCTCATAGCGCCGGGAACTCGCTCCGGACTCGGCCAGATCCTTGCTCGCCAGCAGCAGATCCACGGCCCGGCGCAGCGTGCCGGGCCCCAGCGACTGCTGTACGCAGGCGAGCAGGCTGGCGGCCTCGGCGTGCAGCCAGTCCAGCGCCTCGGCGTCCGAGGCGAACTCCCGCCCCGGGTAGGCGGTCGGCTCCAGATGCGCGACCGTGCGGTCGCCGGGCCGCTCGGTCGCGTACACCCGCGCCGCCGTCGTCAGATAGAAGTCCAGCAGCCGCGACAGCGCCGCCTCGCGCTCCCCGGGCTCGTCCCGCTCGGCGCAGGCACGCGCGTAGAGCCGTACGAGGTCGTGGTAGCGGTACCGGCCGGGCGCCGCCGACTCCACCAGCGAGGTGTCGACCAGCGCCTCCAGCAGATCCTCCGTCTCCTGCTGCGGCAGATCGAGGACGGCCGCGGCCGCCGCCAGCGAGATGTCGGGTCCGTCGGCGAGGCCGAGCAGCCTGAAGGCCCGCGCCTGGGCGGGCTCCAGCTGCCCGTAGCCCAGTTCGAAGGTCGCCTTCACCGCGAGGTCGCCCGCCTGGAGCTCATCGAGGCGGCGGCGCTCGTCAGCCAGCTTCGCGGCCAGCACGGACACGGTCCAGGTGCGCCGCGCGGCCAGCCGGGACGCGGCGATCCGGATCGCCAGCGGCAGGAACCCGCAGGCCGCGACCACGTCCAGCGCGGATTCCCGCTCGGCGCCGACCCGTTCCTCGCCCACGATCCGGGTGAACAGCTGCAGCGCCTCGTCGGGCGACATCACATCGAGGTCGACCAGATGCGCCCCAGCCAGATCGACCATCCTGATCCGGCTGGTGATCAGCGCCGCACAGCCCGCCGTGCCCGGCAGCAGCGGCCGCACCTGCGCCGCGTCGCGCGCATTGTCCAGCAGCACCAGCAGACGGCGGCCGTCGAGCGAGGTGCGGAAGAGACCGGCCCGTTCCTGGAGCGTCTCCGGGATCGAGTCGTCCGGGACGCCGAGAGCCCGCAGGAAGGCGCCGAGGACGGTCTCCGGCTCCGCCGGCCGGCTTCCCGCGCCCTGCAGGTCGACGTACAGCTGCCCGTCCGGGAAGTGCTGCCTGACCTGGTGCGCCACATGCACGGCGAGCGTGGTCTTGCCCACGCCGCCGATGCCGGCCAGGGCGGAGACCGCCATCACCGAGCCCTCGGCGGAGGTGAGCAGATCGCCCAGTTCGTGCACGAAGGAGGCGCGGCCTGTGAAGTCCGCCACGGTGGCGGGCAGCTGGTGCGGCTGGGCGACCTGCGGCGCGGGCGCGGGCCGTTCCTCGACCGGCCTTGCCAGCTCCGCGTCGGCCTGCAGGATGCGCTGTTGCAGCTGCGACAGCTCGGGGCGCGGGTCGACGCCCAGCTCCTCCGCGAGCAGCCGGCGGGTGTCGGTGTACACGGCCAGCGCCTCGGCCTGCCGTCCGCTGCGGTACAGCGCCAGCATCAGCAGCTCTCGCAGCCGCTCGCGCAGCGGATGCGCGGCGGTGAGCGCGGTCAGTTCGGAGACCGCCTCGGCGTGGCAGCCGGTCTCCAGATCCAGGTCCAGCCGGTTCTCCTGGAGCTGGAGCCGCCACTCTTCCAGCCGGGCGCGCTGGCTCTCGGCGTACGGCCCGGGCACATTGGCCAGCGGTTCGCCGTCCCACAGCCCCAGCGACTTGTCGATCAGGTCCCGGGCGTGGCAGCGGTCGCCGGCGGAGCGCGCCTTCTCCGCAGCGGCGGCCAGCTCGTGCGCCACCGCGAGGTCGAGGGCGTCGTCCCGGAAGCGCAGTGCGTAGCCGCCCGCCTCACTGACCAGCGCGTCGGAGGAGAGGACCTTCCGCAGCCGGGAGGCGTAGGTGCGCACCGCGGCGAGCGCCTGCGACGGCGGGGCTTCGCCCCAGAGCGCGTCGATCAGCTCGCCGGCGGTGGCGGTGCGCCCGTCGCGCAGCAGCAATGCGGCGAGCAGGGCGCGTTGCTGTGGGGAGCCGGTGGGCAGGGCTTCGCCGCCGCGCCAGGCGCGCACCGGCCCGAGCACGCTGAAGAGCAGGTCGTCGGCGCCTTCGCCGGCGCTGTTGCTGCCGTGGCCGCGTGCCGGAGCACGGCGCTGCTCCGGTACGCGTGGCCCGCCGTCACGGTCCATAGCTGCCCCCTGCCGGTACTGCGTGTGCTGCGTATGCTGCGTGTCGCCCAAGTAGCCGGTCGACAGTCTGCCTTGTAGGGGGCGGGTGCGTCAGCAGCGGGGCTTGCAGTCAGACGACAACCGATCACCGGGCGCGGCTGCCGGCCGGCGGGCGACGGAGGGCGGGGCGGCGGGCTCACAGCGTGCTGACGGCAGTCCGGCGGCGGGCGGATGGCAGTCCAGCGGCGGGCGGATGGCAGGCAGCAGCAGGCAGACGGCGCCCGGACAGCGGGCCCGCAGCGGGCCCACGGCGGGCCGGACGGGCCGGATGCTCAGGGCCGGTAGACGGCGCCCGGCTCCGCACTGCCGGGAGCGAGCAGCTGCGGGACCGTGACAAAGGTGTAACCGCGTTTCTTCAGCTCGGAGATGATCTCCGGCACGGCGGGCACGGTCCCGTCGTATATGTCGTGCAGCAGGATGATGCCGTCCCGGCCGGCCTGGTCGAGCGTCCGCTCGGCGATCAGGTCCGAGTCGACGGTGGAGAAGTCCTTGGCGGTGGTGGACCACAGGATCTGCGCCAGACCGAGCTCCCTGCTGACCTCGGTGACGTCGTCGTTGATCCGGCCCTGGGGCGGGCGCATCAGCGTCGGCTTCCTGCCGGTGATCTTCTCGATGGCTTCCTGGGTGAGGGAGAGCTCCTCGCGGATCTCGTCCGGCTTGAGCTGGTCGAGCCGGCGGTGCGACCAGGTGTGGTTCGCCACCTCATGACCCTCGTCGGCCATGCGGCGCACCACGTCGGGGTGCTTGAGGACATGGTTCTTGCCGAGGAGGAAGAAGGTCGCGGGGACCTTCTCCTTCTTCAGCAGGTCCAGCAGCTTCGGTGTGTCCTTGCCGGGGCCCGCGTCGAAGGTCAGGGCGATGCACTTGGCCTTGGCGCAGTCGGCGGCCTCGCTCGGCGGCTTGGCATCGGAGGCGGCGCTGTCACGGGCTTCGGCAGGGGTGGTGGTGTCCATGCCGCAGCCGGTGAGCGTGAGGGCGAGTGCGGCGGCGCCGAGCGCGGCGGCCGCGACCGTTCTTATACGGCGACCCTCGCGCCGCCTGCGTATGTGTATTTCCCCTGTTGCCCCGTTTTTCTGCATGGTCAGCCCTTTGGTCGTGGTCGGTCGCTGCACTATAAGCGGGGTGTATAGAGGGGTGTGCGGCGGGGTGGGTCATGGGTGCGGGGCCGCCGATAGCTGACGCACCGTCAGATCGGCGCTACCGTGATTCCATGGAGACCTTCCCGAAGATCATCTCGGTGGACGACCACACGGTGGAGCCTCCCGGCGTCTGGCGCGACAGACTCCCGTCGAAGTACCGGGACACGGGCCCGCGCATCGTCCGCGCCCCCCTGAAGCACATGAGCTTCACGGGCGGGAGATTCGCCCCGGTGATGGGCGCCCCCGGCGACGAGGGCCCGATCGGCGACTGGTGGGTGTACGAGGATCTGCACCGTCCGCTCACCCGCCTCGACACGGCCGTCGGCTGCGGCCGCGACGAGATCAGGCTCGAAGTCATCACCTATGAGCAGATGCGTCCGGGCTCCTACAGCGTCCCCGAGCGGCTCGCCGACATGGACCTCAACCACGTCCAGTCCGCCCTCTGCTTCCCCACCTTCCCCCGCTTCTGCGGCCAGACCTTCACCGAGGCCGAGGACCGCGAACTGGGACTGCTGGGCGTGCGTGCCTACAACGACTGGATGGTGGAGGAGTGGTGCGGCCCCGAGGCGCACGGCCGGCTCATCCCGCTCACCCTGATACCCCTGTGGGACGCCGAACTGGCCGCCGCCGAGGTGCGGCGCAACGCCGAGCGCGGCGTACGGGCGGTCTGCTTCAGCGAGATCCCGCCGAACCTGGGGCTGCCCTCCATCCACACGGACGCCTGGGACCCCTTCCTCGCCGCCTGCGACGAGACCGGCACGGTCATCGCCATGCACATCGGCTCCTCGTCGAAGATGCCGTCCACCTCCGCGGACGCCCCGCCCGCCGTCGGCTCTGCGATCACCTTCGCCAACTGCTGCTTCTCCATGGTCGACTGGCTGATGAGCGGCGCGTTCGAGCGCTTCCCGCAGCTGCGGATCATGTATGCGGAGGGCCAGATCGGCTGGATTCCGTACATCCTCGAACGCGCCGACGTGGTGTGGGAGGAGAACCGCGCCTGGGGCGGCGTCGCGGACAAGGTCACCCGCCCGCCGTCGGAGCTGTTCGCCGAGCATGTGTACGGCTGCTTCTTCGACGACGCGTTCGGGCTGAAGAACCTGGACGCGATCGGCGTCGGCAACGTCCTGTACGAAACCGACTACCCGCACTCCGACTCCACCTGGCCCAAGTCCCGCGAGGTCGGCGAGGCCCAGATGGGCCATCTGCCCCCGGACGCCGTGGAGCGCATCGTCCGCGGCAACGCGATCGAACTGCTGGGCCTC
Organism: Streptomyces chengmaiensis; assembly: GCF_029846775.1. NCBI lineage: Bacteria > Bacillati > Actinomycetota > Actinomycetes > Kitasatosporales > Streptomycetaceae > Streptomyces > Streptomyces chengmaiensis. Next base: position 16,761 of record NZ_JARWBG010000063.1, on the reverse strand, counting down.
ACGCCCGAGGGCCTCTGGCCGGGTGCGGGCGTCTAGCGGCAGTCTGGGTGCATGACATCGACACCCGCACCCGCCCTGACGCCTGAAGACGCGCAGAAGGTCCTCGCCGACAACTTCGCACCCTGGGTGCTCGACCTGGGCCTTGTCGTCGTCGAGACGGGGGAGCGCCACGCCGTGCTGCGACTGCCGTGGTCCGAGCGGCTGGCGCGGGAGGGCGGCGCGCTGTCGGGGCAGGCGCTGATGGCCGCCGCCGACACGGCGACCGTGATCGCGGTGGCGTCGGCGCGCGGCGGGTTCACGCCGATGACCACGGTGCAGCAGTCCAGCTCCTTCCTGCGCGCAGTCCAGGGCTCGGACGTGCTGCTCGACGCCCGCATCGGCAAGCTGGGCAGGCGGATGGCCTTCGCGGACATCACGATGACGGCGGAGGACGCGGCGGGAGCGGACGGTCCCGCCGCGCGCGCGTCGACGGTGTACGCGCTGCTCGGCTGAGCGCGGGGCCGAGGGCCGTCCTCGCTCTTGTGAGATGGGATGCCAGGCATGACGATGACCGCACATCGTATTTGACGGTGCGTCAGTTCCTCATCAGGGGGTCCCATGCACATGTACGGGATACAGCTTCCGGTCCAGTCCCAGTCGGCCCTCTACGCGGAGTCGTGGGAGGCGGCAGCAGGCCCGGAGGACCTGGTGGAGGTCGCCCGGACGGCCGACCGCTGCGGCTTCGGCTATGTCGCCTGCTGCGACCATGTGGCGATTCCGCAGCGGCTCGCCGCCGCCATGTCCACCGTCTGGTACGACCCGGTCGCCACCCTCGCCTTCCTCGCCGCCGCCACCGAACGCGTACGGCTGCTCAGCCATGTGGCCGTCGTCGGGCTGCGGCATCCGCTGCTGACCGCCAAGCAGTACGCCACCCTCGACCACCTCTCCGGCGGCCGGCTGGTGCTCGGGGTCGGGGCAGGGCATGTACGGGAGGAGTTCGAGGCGCTCGGGGCGGACTTCGAGCGGCGGGGGGCCGTGCTGGACGAGAGCATGGACGCGCTCAGGGCGGCCCTCGGGCCGGAGGAGTTCCCGGAGTTCGAAGGGAAACGATTCGTCTTCCGGGGGCTCGGGCAGCGGCCCCGGCCCGCCCAGGCGCGGGTGCCCCTGTGGGTCGGCGGTTCCTCCCCGGCCGCGGTGCGCCGGGCCGCGCTCAAGGGGGACGGCTGGCTGCCGCAGGGCGACCCGCGCGACCGGCTGCCCGCCCGGATCGCCCGGATCAGGGCGCTGCGGGAGCAGGCGGGCATCGCCGACCGGCCCTTCACGGTGGGGGCGATCGCCGAGCCGCTGTATGTGGGCGAGCCCGCCTGGGAGGCCGGCCGCCGCACGCTCACCGGAAAACCGGAGCGCCTGGCGGAGTCGCTGACCGCCTACCGCGCGATGGGCGTGGACCAGCTCCAACTGCGGTTCCGCTCCCGGTCGCGCAGTGAGCTGACCGACCAGCTGGAGGCCTTCGCCGCCGAGGTGGCGCCGCTTCTCGGCTGACGCACGGCGAACGGGGGGTCCGGGTGAGAGGGGGAGCCGGGGCGAACGGGGATCCGGGGCACGCGGGGGATCCAGGACGCACGGGGGGATCCAGGGAAACAGGGGAACAGGGGAGGACGCGATGGGAAAGCTGGACGGCCGGGTCGTGTTGATCACCGGGGCGGCGCGCGGCCAGGGAGAGCACGCGGCGCGCCTCTTCGCCGCCGAAGGGGCGCGGGTGGTGCTCGCCGATGTGCTCGACGGCCAGGGCGAGGCGCTCGCCAAGGAGCTGGGGGAGGAGGCCGCCCGGTATGTGCACCTCGACGTGGGCCGGGAGGACGACTGGACGGCCGCCGTCGCCGCGGCGAAGTCGGCCTTCGGGAAGCTCGACGGCCTGATCAACAACGCCGGCATCCTCCGCTTCAACGAGCTGGTGGACACCCCGCTGGAGGAGTTCCAGGAGGTCGTCCAGGTCAACCAGACCGGGGTGTTCCTGGGCGTCAAGACCGCCGCTCCCCAGATCGCGGCGGCGGGCGGCGGCACGATCGTCAACGTCGCCTCCTACGCCGCGCTGGCCGGCATGGACTCGATCGGCTCGTATGTGGCGAGCAAGCACGCGATTCTCGGTCTCACCCGGGTCGCGGCGATCGAGCTGGCCAGGAAGAAGATCCGCGTCAACGCGATCTGCCCCGGGGCCATCGACACCCCGATGAGCAACCCGGCGGAGGTGGACCCGGACACGCTGGCCCAGCTGTACCGCAGGCACGTCCCGCTGGGCAGGGTGGGCCGCCCGGAGGAGGTGGCGCGGCTCGCGCTGTTCCTCAGTGGCGAGGACTCCTCGTACATCACCGGGCAGCCGTTCGTCATCGACGGCGGATGGCTGGCGGGCGTCAGGCTCTTCTGAGACAGCGGCTGAAACAACGACGCCTCCGCGCCGAAGACGGCACGGAGGCGGACTCAGCCGCCGCCGTTTCTCATGAATCGACGTCGACTCCCGATCAGATCCGGCTGAGCGGGTCGCGCATCAACCCGACGTCACCATTACACGTACGATTTCGCCTGCAACGCCAAGCCGTGGACGCGTTGGGCCGGCGGCTGCGGTGGGTGCCGTCAAACAGCACGGAGCCCTCATCGACATCACTGTCGATGAGGGCTCCGTTTCAGCATCTCCCCTCAGGAGGGGAGACCCAACTCGGCCATCACCCACGCACTGGACACCGGTGCTTCCCGGGGTTCCCCGTTGAGGACCCAGGAGCCATCCCATTCGATGCGCCAGACCTGGCCGCGGAAGTTCTCGAACTCGACGAAACTTCCGGTGGCGCCTTCCAGGAGTTCCACCTCTCTGAGGAGCACGTCATGTGTTGTGAACCCGCGCGACGACCCGATGCTCCCGCTGCCTGTTCTCGTGTTCTCATACCGCATCCGCAGGTAGGGAACAGGCGGGCGAGGCATGACCGTCGGCCTCAGCATGCGCTTGAACCGATATCTGGTCTCCTCGAGCGTCTCATTCCCTGAGAACTCGCACTGATATGCGGGGAATACCGCGCTCACAACCTCGTTCAGCGCATCATTCCGGCCGACGTGATAGCCGTGGACATCAGGAGGGACCGCCGCAACGACGTCGAACCCATAGGGATCGGACGCGAATCCGGAAGCCACTGCGAACGACTGCATCTCGCCTCGCCCGAGGCGATGCTCCCGAGCGAAGCTGAGCACTGCCCTCACCAGGTCCTCATCGAAACCGTCGATGGAGTTCACCTGGTAAGCCCAGTCGCCGTCACGATCCATCGCCAGGGAGAAGACGAACCTCGACATGGGCGACCATCGCCACGCCATGGGGAGGCCGGGAAAGTCCTCGACATTCACGTTCTCCAGCACAGCGCGCTCGATATCCACAGCTACCACACGTACCCTTCGCTTACGGTGAGTAATTCGGCCCCGTGTCCTGTCGGTACCTTGCCGTCATTCTGCCACCTGCAGCGGAGTTCGGTCCCCTACGCATGGGCACGAGGTTGTCTGGATCGTTGAAGTAGTCATTCCTAGCCGCTCGACTGGTGTTGAAGCCCGTCGTGTTCCAGTGGTCGACGACAGGGGGAGCATGATCGTAGGTCAGCTCATTTCGAGGAATGATGCTACCTTGCTCATCCAGCCAGTTACCGCTGGAATCCGTCCATCGCCTCTCCATTTCCTGGTGCGTGGAAGCCCGGTATCCGCTGGGATACTGATTACTACGGTCAAGACGGTTGACCGGAGCATTGGGGTTGCTTCCCATCGTTCCGTTGAGGAGACGCGGCTGCCCTCCCGCCGCACACGTGCATGTGGCTGAATGAGCCGGATTGCTGCCACCGCAGTTGTGTACGAGAACGCCCTCGGCCCCCGCCAGCACATGGTACGTGTGCAGGCCCTCGACGCTCAGGTCGTACGTGATCCGCTCCGCGGTGTATGACCTGACCTCGACGATCGAGGAGCGTCCGCCCTCCGCGTTCTGGAGGTTCTGGCCGGCCTTCAGGTCGGTGGCCTGGGTCCAGGAGTTGCGGGTGGCTTCGTAGAACTGGTGGTGCTTGGTGGTCTGGATCGTCTTGGGGCCGGACTTCGTGGCTACGACGACGTCGACGTAGTCGCGGTCGTCCAGGGTGACGATCACCTTCTTGACCTTGTGCTTCTCCTTCTTCTTCTTGCCGGGCTCGGCTGTGAGGACGTAGTCCCCGGCCTTCACCTCGGATATGGGTTTGGTCGTGCCGTCGGCCATCAGCACACCGGTCTTGCCGGTGAAGCTGTGCGGTGTCCGCACGGGGCAGGTCGCCGACTGGCGGGGGGACGACGAGCTCGTCTCCGCGTTCGGCTTGGACTTCGGGCCGAGGCGGCTGCCCGCCGCGCCGAAGACGCCGCCCGTGGCCGCGCCCAGCGCCGTGGCCGTGGCCGCGCCGGCGGCGCTGCAGCCCTGGGGGCTGGTCGCGCAGGACACGCCGTACTCGACCGCGCCTTCCGCGGCACCGCCGGCCGCCTCCCTGGCCGCGCCCTGCACGACCCGGCTGCCGACGTTGCTGAGCAGGCGGCCGACCGCCTGGGAGGCGGCGCCGCTGACCGCGCCGCCGATGGCGCCGCCGATCGCGCCGGTCGCCGCGCCGACGACCACGGCTCCGAGGAATCCGCCGACGGACTTGGGACCGTCGCTCATCAAGTAGCCGACGCCGTTGGCCGCCGCGCCCGCGAGGGCGGCGCAGCCGATGGCTCCGACTCCGGCGGTCAGGGCCGTGCAGCCCGCGAAGACCGCGATGCCGACGCCGATCGCGGCGATGGTGGCGGCGTGCTTCTTGACGTAGTTGGCGGTTGCCTTGGCGGCCTTCTTGACAGCTCTGCCGACCTTTCTGGCTGCCTTGACCACCTTCTTGCCGACGCTCTTCGCCGCCTTGGCGACCTTTCTTACGGTCTTCTTGACCTTTTTGACGACCTTGTGGGCGTACTTCTTGACCTTCTTATAGGTGCGTTTGACGTATCTCTTGACCTTCTTGACGCTGTCCTTGACGTAGCGCACCGTCTTGCGGACAGCTCGCTTGGCCCGCTTGACGACCCGCTTGGCCGCCTTCTTGATCTTCTTGGCGGCCTTCCTGACTTGCTTCGCGACCTTCTTGACTGCCTTCTTGGTCTTCTTGTAAGCCGACTTGACGGTCTTCTTGACCTTCTTGGCGACCTTCTTGACCTTGTTCGCAGCCTTCTTGATGAAGCCGCCGATCGACCAGTGGCCGGTCGGGTCGGTCATCGTCATCGGGTTCTGGTCCGCGTACGCGTACCGGTTCGCCCGCACCGAGGTCGGCAGGGGGCTCAGCCCGACTGTGTCGCGGCTGTTGAACTGGCCGGTCTCCGGGGAGTACCAGCGGGCGGCCATGTTGACCTTGGCGGTGGCCGGGTCGGTCCAGCCGGACTGGTAGCCCAGGTTGCCCATCATGCCGGTGGACTGGACGACCTTGCCGAACGGCGTGTACGTCGCCGAACCCGTCAGCGTCTCGCCCGTGTCGGTGAACTGCGCCACCACGTCGGTGTGCAGGTCCGTCAGGTAGAGAGCCGACGAGACCGGCGTCTTCACGCCCAGCAGCGATCCGTCGACGTTGCGGCTGTAGGACGCCGCGCCATCGGAGGCCACGTCGTTGCCCATGCCGCTGTACTGGAAGTCGTACAGCGAGCCGCCGCCACTGGTCGTGGCGGACAGGAGACGGTCCAGGCCGTCGTACTGGTAGGTGCGGTCGCCTTCGTTGATCACGCGGTTGAAGGCGTCCGCCTTCACCTGCGTCACCACGCCGCCCTCGTCCACGACGGAGCTCATCGTGCCGCGCGGCGTGTAGCTGTAGGTGCTGTGGCCGTCCGAGGTCAGACGGTTCCGCTCGTCGTATGTGTATGTGTCGCCGCCGACGCGGGTGCGGTTGCCCGACGCGTCGTAGCCGTACACCTCCGTGCTCGTGCCGTTGTTCCAGGACGTGATGCGGTTCGCCCGGTCGTATGTGTACGTGTTCGTGGACGCTCCGGCGACGCCCACCGTGGTCTTCGACGTCTCGTTGCTGTTCTTGTCGTAGCCGTAGGTGACCTGCGACATGACCGTGCCGGACGGCGCTGTCAGCTTGTCGCTGGTCAAACGCTGCAGGGCGTCGTACCCGAAGGAACGCTTCGCCTTGCCGGTGCCGTAGTCGATGGATGTGACGTTGCTGTTGACGTCGTACCCGTAGGTCGCGGTGGAGCCGGTGGCCCCGTCGTTGACCGTCTTCAGACGTCCGGCGGTGTCGTACCCGAAGGTCGACGTGCCGGAGGCGTCCGTGCGGGAGGTCATCGCGCCGTCGCCGTTGTAGGCGAAGGACGAGGCGCCCGACGGGCCCGTAGTCGACAGCAGCAGACCGCGGTCGTCGTAGGTGAAGGTGTTGGTCTCCTCACCGACGCCCGCCACCCCGACCAGCCGGTCGTCGGAGTCGTACGCGTAGGTGTGGTCGACCGTCTCCGCCTCGGCGCCCGTGCCGGTCTGGCGGACCAGTCGGCTCTTCGCGTCGTAGACGTTGCTGATCACCACGTCGCCCGGGGAGCGCTGCTCGGCCACGCGTCCGTTCTTGTCGTACACCGTGGTGAACGTGCGGTCCGCGAGGTCCGGGTGGCTGGGTGTCGAAGGCTCGATGAGCGACTCCGGCAGGCCCCAGCTGTTGTAGGTGGTCAGGAACTTGTTGCCGCGGCCGTCGGTGAAGCGTGTGCGGTTGCCGCCCACGTCGTAGCCGAAGGTCGTGGTGATCGACTCGGTCTCCGAGACCGGCTGCACCGCCTTCGTCACCAGACCCGTCGGGTCCAGGGTGAGCTTGGTGGTGTGGCCGCGGTAGTCGGTCGCCTCGACCGGGTTGCCCGCGCGGTCGTATGTGGTACGCGCCGTGCGGATGACCGTGCCGTCCGCTGCCAGGTCGTGCGTGGCGACCGGCCGGCCGAAGCCGTCGTAGTCGACCTTCGTGCTGGTGCCGTCCGGCTCGGTGGCGGTGAGGATCCCTCCGTCGATGTTGTAGGTGACCTTGGTCGTCTGACCGGCGGCGTCGGTCACCTCGGTGACCTCGCCCACCGCGTTGTACGTGTACGACTGGGCGACGCCCGTCGGGCTCACCGACCGGGACAGCTCGCCGCCCGGTGCGTCGTACTCGTTGATCGCGGTGTAGGCGCGCTGCGTCGGCTGCCGCACGATCGTGGTGCTGGTGAGGGGGCGGCCCAGGTAGTCCCAGGTCATCTCCTCACGCGCGCCGTTCGGCCGGGTGACCGACAGCTGCTCGCCGCTGTCGGCGTAGGTGTACTTCGTCGTACCGCCGCCCGGTTCCGTGACCGAGGCCACTGCGCCGAGCTGGGTGTACGTGTACGTGGTGCGGTTGCCCAGCGGGTCCACCTCGGCCGTGGCCTGGCCCAGGCTGTTGTACTCCGTCCAGGCCATGGCCTCGATCGGGGTCGCGGAACCCGGCGGGGTGTAGTTCGGCAGCTTCACCGAGGTCTCCTGGCCCTCGGCGTCGTAGGTGGTCACCGCCACGTTGCCGAGCGGGTCCGACACCTCGGTCCGCTCACCGAAGGTGTTGTAGCCGATCATGGTGACCGGCCGGACCGTGACCGGCGTACCGCCCTGCTGCTCGGCGTTGACGGCGGGCTCCGTGACCGTGGTCTGCTGGCCGCCCTCGTCGTAGCCGTAGTCGGTGGTGATGCCGTTCGGGTCGGTCATCGACACCGGCAGACCGCGCTGGTCCAGCTTCCACGTCGTGGACTGGACCGAGCTGCCTGCGGCCGGCAGCGTGCCGCCGTACAGCGACGACACCTGCGAGCCGGTCAGCGCCTCACCGTAGACCTGGACGTCGTCCAGACCGCCCTTGTGGTTGTTGTTGTAGCCGGTGCCGTACTTGTGCCGGCCGAGCTGCAGCGGACCCTTCGCCTCCCACGGGGAAGTCCACGCGGTCTCCATCTCAAGGGATCCGTTGACGTACAGACGGATCTTCGCCGCCTCGGCGTCGTAGACACCTGTCAGGTGCGTCCAGGCGTTCGCGGTCACCGCGTCGGTGCCGGAGTAGGCCCTGACCAAGGGGGCGCTCTTGCTGTCCGCGGCCCGGCCGCCGAAGGACCAGCCGCCCGCCGTGGAGTAGTAGAGCACGAGGCGGTAGACCTGCTCGCCGTCCTGCGAGACCAGGGTGTGGTTGACCGATGTGTCGGTCAGCTTGGCCCACGTGGAGACGGTGAAGCTGCCGCTGGTGTTGACCACCGGCCCGTCCGTCTGCGCGTACGACGCGCTGTCGCCGTCGAAGACGGCGCTGCCGCCCCGGTCGGTGTTCCAGTGCATGCCGGTGCCGTGCGTGGCGGTGTGGTTCGCACCGGAGGAGTCGCCGACGTCGTAGCCGGTCGTCTCGTCCAGCTTGTAGCGGGCGACCGGCGCCACCGTGCCGTCGTGGACGGTCGTGCCGGTGACGTTGCCGAGGTTGTCGTAGAGCCGGTCGAGCGTGCTCTTCTCGCCCGTCGCCGGGTCGTACTCGCTCTCCGTCACGACGTTGTCGTCCGGGTCGTACGACACGGTGGTGGTGCGGCCGAGGCCGCCCGGGTCCAGGACCGAGGAGATCACGCGGTCGGACGCGTCCACCGTGAAGGTGTGCGTCGTCTGCCCGTCGTTGGTGACCTGCTTGATCAGGTTCCCGGCCGCGTCGTACGTGTTCGCCTGCTCGGTGAACGACTCGCCGGTCTGCGGGTCCTTGCGGACCACCGAGGCCGACAGGCCGTCGTCGGTGTACGTGTACTCGGTCTTCCACCCCATCGCGTCGGTGAGGGACGCGAGCCGGCCCGCCGGGTCGTACGCCCGGGACTCCGTCACCAGGGTGCTGGGGGCAGACGGGTTGTTCGGGTCGCCCACGAAGTCCAGCAGGTTCGTGGTGAGCGCCCGGCCCTCGGCGTCGTACGTGAAGGTCATGGCCGTCCCGTCCGGGTCGGTCTCCTTCACCTTGTTGCCGTACACGTCGTACGCGAACGACGTGGTGTCGCCGCCCGCGTCCGTGCGGGAGTCCATGCGGCCCCACGCGTCGTACGTCATGGACACGGTCCGCGCCGCGTCCCCGCCGGTCAGGTCGGAGACCGTCTGCGACAGGACGTTGCCGTCCGCGTCGTAGCCGGTCGTGGTCCTGGCCTGGTGGACGGCGCCGGTCACCCGGTTGGTGACCTCAGGGCCGGTCTCGGTGGCCACCTGGTCGTTCTTGTCGTATGTGAACGTGGTGGTCAGACCGGCGGGGGTGCCGTCGGAGTACTCGGTCTTCGACAGCTGCCGGCCCAGGTTGTCGTATGTGTACGTCGCCCGGGCGCCGTTGGCGTCCGTGACCTCCGCGAGGTCACCGTTGGCGTGGTAGACCTGCCGGGTCTTCTTGCCGCCAGGCGTGGTCACCGTGTCCAGCAGCCCCGCCGGGACCGTGGCCGTGCCGCCCTCGGCCGCCGGCGTCGACGACGTGGTGTACGTCGTGGTCGCGGTGCGCCCGTCGGGGTGGCCCGCCACGGGCGGGGTGGTCACCGAGGTGAGCTTGCCGGCCGTGTCGTAGGTGTACGTGGTGAGATACCGGTCGTCCGCAGGGCCCGAGGAACGTCCGTCCCGCTCGGTGAGGAGCAGGTCGTTGCGCAGGTCCATCGGGGGGAACGCGGTGGTGGCGTCCGGGAAGTACGTGTAGTACTCCGTCGAGCACTTGTCGGCGGCCGTGTCCTGGCAGGTGGTCGTGGAGACCGTGTTGCCGCGCACGTCGTGGCCGTTGATGCTCCGGTTGCCGTTGGCGTCGGTCACGGTGTGCAGGAAGCCGCCCGTGTCGTAGCCGTATGTGGTCCGCTTGCCCTTGGTGTCGATCGCGGCCAGCAGACGGTTGCCCATCTCCGCGTCGTACACGTACGTCAGCGTCTTGTCGGTCGGGTCGGTCAGCTTGACCGTCTTGACCGGGGCCACGCCGGAGGACGACTTGTACGCATTCCAGTGCGCCTCGACGTCCGCCGCGCTCAACGGGTGACCGTAGGCGGCGACCTCGGCGATGGAGCCGTTGAAGAAGCTCACGTCACCGGGGGACTCGTGCCAGGACTTGGCGAAGCCCGCGCCGACGAAGGTCCTGGTGTTGGACTGGTCCTTCGCCGCGCCGCTGTACTCGCCCTGCTTCACACCGTCCAGGTACAGCGTCTGCTTCGTACCCGAGGCGGACAGGACCGCGTGGTGCCACTTGTCGTCGGTGACCGTCTTCGTCGAGCCGAAGGCCGTGCTGCCCGAGCCCGACACGCTCCACCAGTGACCGTGCAGCTTGCCGTCGGAGCCCGCGTACAGCACCGGGTTCCAGGAGCCGGACGGGCTCGCGAGGGCCGGGTCCTTCGACTGGTCGGACAGGATCACACCCGGCGAGCCGGTCTTGAACCACAGCTCGACCGCCCGCTCACCGGAGCCGTGCCACGGGTCGAACGGGATCTCCGCGTACGACGAGACCCCGTCGAACGACGCCGCCGTGGCGTCGCCGGCGCCGAACGGCCCGGTCACGCCCTGGGTTGCGGTGTTGTATGTGCCGAAACCGGTGTTGACCTGGTTCGCGGCCTGCGGGGCAGCCGCCGTGTCGTCCAGGCGCCAGTAGCCGGCCGGGGCGGAGCCCATGACGGCGGACCGGTAGACCTGCGACGAGCCGGTGACGGTGGGCGGGTTGAGCTTCCAGGTGCCGCCGTTGGCGTCGGTGGCCTGGAGGACCAGGTCGTCGGTGGTGCCGTAGTCGACCTCGGAGCGGACCTTGCCTTCCGGAGTGGTGATCCTGTTGAGCAGCCCCGCCGCGTTCTTCGCGGCCTGGTACTGCGCGGTGATCACGGCCGGGGTGAGCGGCTCGGAGTAGATGGCGACCTCGGCGAGGTCACCGGTGTAGTGCCCGAGCTTGTCGTCCGGGTTCATCGCGGGCCAGCCCTGGTTGTTCACACCCGCACCCAGGCTGATGTAGGGCTGGTCCCAGTCGTTGATGGTGCCCGTGAGGGACCCGACCTTCGCACCGTCCAGGTACAGCGTCTGGCTGTTGGCCTGACCGGTCAGAACCGCCTGGTGCCACTTGCCGTCGGTGACGGTGGGGCCGGAGACGATGTTCGGGCTGCAGCCGGGCGACATGGCCAGGCAGCCGCGCAGCTTGCCGTCCGTGCCGACGTACACCGCCGGGGTGTTGTACTTGGTGTTGTTCACCGGGTCGGGGTCGCTGAGCGGATGGGTGCCGTAGTAGAACAGCACGCCCCCGGCCGTGGTCGTCTTGAACCACAGCGACACCGACATGTACGAGGGGGTCGCACCCGGGGCGCTCGGCATCTCCACATACGACGTGGTGCCGTTGAACGAGGCGGCCGTCTGTGTGGAGCCGGCCAGCGGACCCGCCGCGCCCAGGGCCACATCGTGGAACAGACCGTTGTACTTGCCCTGGTTGGTGACGATGCTGTCCTTGGCGACCGTCTCGCCGGCCGTCTCACCGAGCCGCCAGTACGCGAACGGGTCCGCGTCCAGGACGGTGGTCCGGTAGTGGTTGCCGGTGGTGTAGCCGTAGGTGGTGCACTTCAGCGGGTCGGCCGGGGTGCAGACCTTGGTGAGCTGGTCACCCGCGTAGCCGTACGTCCACGTCTGCGCCGTGGTCGCATCGCCGGACGTGGCCGGGTCGGTGGCGACCGTCGCCACATGCGCGGCCGTCGCGCCCGCCGGGGTGGTCCAGGTCAGGTGCAGGGACCTCTTCGACGTCTCGTTCGTGATCTTCGTCAGGCTGCCGGAGGTGTAGGTGAACGTCTCCGTGCGGCCCGCGAAGTCCTTGATCGAGCTGATTGCGTAGGCGTCGGCCTCTCCCGTGACCGCCTGCGTGAAGCGGTACTCGGTGAAGTCCTTGTCCGTCAGCGTGTAGCCGCCGGTGACCGCCTCGAGGCGCGCGTAGCGGCCCAGCGGCGGCACGAACGTTCCGTCGGAGTTGCGGCCGAAGGCGACCTGCTCACCGCCCGGATAGGTGATCTCGACGTGGGTGACCGTGCCCGACGGGTCCTTGTGCTCGGCCGCCTTCATGTCCACGACCGTGGACCAGCCGGCGCCGAAGGCGTTGTCCAGGCGCGGGTCGAGACTGTTGTACGACCGGTCGATCTCCAGCGACGGACCCACGACGGACACCTGTGCGTCGGCGTCCTCGGTGGTGTAGTTGCCGTCCGACGGGTCGAACTCGTGCCCGCCGGTGTTCTGTGCCAGACCCGACGTCACCGGAGGCTGCGGCACGGCAGTGGTGAAACGGCCGGACTGAACCGTTTCCGCGTAGCCGTCGGAGATCCCGACGTACCACACGTAGTTCTCGCTCCACTTCAGCTTGCCCGCCGGGACCCGCCAGGCCCCGCGGCTCAGGGAACCCGAGGTGGCGACCGGCGTGGTGCTGCCGCTGTCCGCGTCGTAGACCTCGAAGGTGTACGACAGCGCCGCCGGCCACTTGTCGGAGTCGTGCGCGTACACCAGCAGCTCCGGCTGGAGCGTGTTGGCCTGGAAGTTCACCGGCGGGTACTGCGCCGTGATCTGCGGCTTGGTGTTCGGTGTGTAGGTCAGCTCCAGCGCCGGACGGAAACCGGAGGTTGTGGAGTTGTCCGAGTGGAACTTCTTCCAGTGCAGGTTGTCGTTGACCGGCGCGGTCAGGGCGAGACCGTAGTTGGCGCCGCCGGTGGCCACCCAGTCGAACCACCCGGTGTCCAGTGTGACCGGCATCTTCACACCCACGCTCGTCGAAGCGCTGGTGTTGGTGCAGGACGCGCCCGGGTTCGGCGTGGCCGAGCCGATCGCGGGGCCGAACTTCGGGCCCGGGAACGTCTTCGTCGTGGAAGGCGACCACGACTCGGTGACCGGCTGGGCGTAGAACACCTGGGGGGTGCAGGTGGAGGACCAGGAGGCGTACACGTTCAGCTTGGCGGACGTGACGCGCTGGCCCTTGAGGGTGTTGCCCAGCGACGAGAACTGCAGGAACGAGATGGCGGCGTTGGTGCCGCTGTCATACGAACCGACCTTGATCACGTTCTCCGTGGAGCGGTCGGCGCTGTAGTTGGTCTGGACGTAGGTGCTGTTGCTCGCGGCGATGGTCGGGTCGACGGTGACCGGGTAGACCCGCTCGGGGTCCTTCAGCCACTCCTCGTCCGCCGTCATCCGCAGCGCGGGCTTGCCGTCCTCCTCCACCAGCTCGTACGTCACGGCCTGGGAGCGGGTGGCGTCACCGGAACGCGGGTCGATCTTCGAGTCCTCCATGAAGGCATGGGGGATCGTCGCTACGACCTTGTCCTTCTCGCCCTTGCGGGCGGTGAACTCCACGTCCCCGTCGTCCGTGAGGCGCGGGGTGAGCCCCTTCAGCTCCATCGGGAACAGCCAGGAGTTCGGAGCGTCCGGCGAGTGCAGGACCAGGTGCTCCTTGAAGCCCTCGGCCAGCGGAACCAGTCGCAGGTCCGTGTCCGGCAGCACCCCGGGGTAGGTGACGATCTTCTGGTCGTCCAGCTCCGGCTCGGCCTTCGCCGTGCCGCGCAGGGAGTACGCCAGGCTGAGCCCGTCGCCGAAGTCCACGGACGCGAGCCGCTGGTCGGCGGCGTCCGGCGCGAACTCGACGTCCAGGGAGTTGGCCCGCTGGCCGAGCCGCCCGTTCTTGTCCTCCACCAGAGTGGTGTCGATGGGCTTCCAGGCGCCGTCGTCCGCTTTGAAGTTGGCGGGGGAGGAGTAGTGCTTGACGGTGGTGGAGCCGTCGGCGTTGACGAAGTAGTCCGAGGTGGCCGTGGACTTCTTCGCGTCCCGCTTGCTGGACTTCGGGTCAAAGCTGTCGGCGTCGCCGGGCGCCTTGCCCGTCTTGGTCTTCTCGACCTTGTCGACCGGCCGCTTGTACGGGTCGAGTTCGCCCTTGCCCTTACCGGGCTTGCGGCCGACGCCGCCGTCGGCGCTGGTGTCGTCCGCTGACGCCTTGTGGCTCTTGCCCTTGGCGGAGCCGCCCTTCTGGTCGGGTGTGTCCAGCGGCGAGGTGTTCATCCACTGCCACAGCCCCGACAGGGACAACTTGGGCATGGACAGCGAGGGCAGGGTGGCCCCCTGGGCCACCGCCTGTTCCGTGCTGACCAGGAGTGAGAGGGATATGAGTGCGGTGACCGCGGTCACCCGCGCTCTGCGTCTGCCAGAACGACCTGGCGGAAACAGGCGCGGACCGGGGACCCTTCGACGATGCATGGGTCAGGCCTTAACTTTACGCGTTGCTTACATGAGCCTCGCGAGCCTGCCTGATGAGCGCACGTCAGTTCCACCTGAGTGGGCAGGGATTACGTGATCTTTACCCTGGCGCGGGAACCTGCTGCTCAGCCGTCAGACGCCGGACGCCTCGACGACACCTCGGATCGTGTCCGCCACCGTGTTCTTCAGCCCGTCGCCATCCCCGGACGGCGCGGCGGTGATGTTCGCGCCCTTCTTCGTTCCGTCGACGGTGACGAACCGTATGTCCTTGTGGTCGTCCGCCCGCTGCTCCGCCGCCTTCACCTGCGCCTCGCCCACCGCGAGGACGACCGAGCACTTGCGCTGGAGCAGACCGTTCATGAACGGCAGGGCGTTCCCGGCCGTCTGCTCTCCCGTCACCGGCACATATGTGACCCGCACCCGGGTGTCCCCGGACGCCTCCTGCATGCCCTCCCACACCGTCGCTGCGGTCGTGCCGGAGGTGATCCCCTTGTCGTCCGTCAGAAGACAGGCGTTGAAGTCCTTGTACTGCCGCGCCCGCGGATCCGGCGGCGTGGACTCCTCCTCCCCGCCCAGCCACAGCCACGTCCCCACCAGACCGGCCACCAGCACGGCGACACTCCCGGCCACCCACGCCCACCGCCCCCGGAACGCCCCGGGCGGGGAGCCCAGCGCCCGGGCCACCCCGGCGGCCCTCTGCCCGCTCTCCTGTGACTTTTTGGGCGCATTGCGCCAGGTACGACGGGTTTTCATGCCGCCTCGACTCCTTTCGTCCACCCGTGCGACCAGGCACAGGGCCGACGTACGGTAACTCCCCCGAGGAGGCACCCCGGCGGGAGGGTCCGGACAGCAACCGACAAGGTGGCGGGGAAGTCATCTGCTCGGTCAGCTCGCCGACCGTCGGCTATTGACGGCTCCGGCGGGCGGTGCGAGAGTCGACCCCGATGTATCTGACGGAGCGTCAGAAAACTGGGAACGGGTGGTGACCCCCTTGGAATTCGGGCTCTTTGTACAGGGATACGTGGGCAAGCGCGCCGAGACCGACCCGCTCGCCGAGCACAAGGCGCTGATGGAGGAGACCGAGTACGTCATCCAGGCGGACAAGTCCGGCTTCAAGTACGCCTGGGCCTCCGAGCACCACTTCCTGGAGGAGTACTCGCACCTCTCGGCCAACGACGTCTACCTCGGCTATCTTGCCCATGCCACCGACCGCATCCACCTCGGCTCGGGCATCTTCAACCCCCTCGCCCCGGTCAACCACCCCGTCAAGGTTGCCGAGAAGGCAGCCATGCTCGACCACCTCAGCGAAGGCCGCTTCGAGTTCGGCACGGGCCGAGGGGCGGGTTCGCACGAGATCCTCGGCTTCCTTCCCGGCATCACCGACATGAACCACACCAAGGAGATCTGGGAAGAGACCATCGCCGAGTTCCCCAGGATGTGGCTGCAGGACGAGTACGTAGGCTTCCGCGGCAAGCACTGGTCGCTGCCGCCGCGCAAGGTGCTGCCCAAGCCGTACGGGCCCTCCCATCCGCCCATGTGGTACGCGGCGGGCTCCCCGTCCTCGTACGCCATGGCCGGGCGGAAGGGGCTGGGCGTCCTCGGCTTCAGCGTGCAGAAGGTCGCCGACATGGAGTGGGTCGTCGACTCCTACAAGACCGCCGTCAAGGATGCGCGGCCGGTCGGCGACTACGTCAACGACAACGTCATGGTCACCTCCACCGCGATCTGCGCGGAGACTCACGACAAGGCGGTCGAGATCGCGGTGGGCGGCGGACTGAACTACCTCCAGTCGCTCCTCTTCCGCTACCACGACACCTTCCCGCGGCCCGAGGGCATTCCCGAGTGGCCCGAACTCCTCCCCGACTACACCCCCGAGATCGTCGAACTCCTCATCGCCGAGGAACTGATGATCTGCGGCGACCCGGGCGAGGTGCTGCAGCAGTGCAAGCGGTGGGAGCAGGCGGGGGCGGACCAGCTGTCGTTTGGCCTCCCGATCGGCATCTCCTACGAGGACACGATGACCACGATCAAGTTGATCGGGGAGCATGTGATCCCGCACATCGACACGGACCCGGTGCACCGGACGACCCGTTTCCGAGAGTCAGCGACGACGGGGTGACCCGGCCGCCCCGCGGGGCCCACGCCCGCGCGAGGGGCCCCGGGGGCGGAACCTCCCCCGGTTTCGGGGCACGGCATCCCGGACCGTCGCCCCGTACCGCCCGGCCGGAGGCCCGCCTCGGTTGCGGCCAGCCGAGGCGCGGCCTCCGGCCGGGCACCGTGGACCCACGTCCTCGCCGGGACCGCATCGCCCCCGCCCCTGCCGGACACGGCGACCTGCCGGGCACCGCGACGGCACTGCTCCTACGGGCGAACGCGTACCAGCGCATCAGCCCGGCCGGGCGCCTTGACCGCACAGCCTTCCGGGGGCGCCGCCCGCACCGCGGCCCCCTCCCACCGCACCGCCCGCACCGCCCGCACCGCCCGCAACCGCCCGTGCCGCCCGCACCGTGCCGCCCGCACCGCCCGCACCGTGCCGCCGC
>NZ_JARWBG010000062.1:0-36922 GCF_029846775.1 Streptomyces chengmaiensis | reverse complement strand
GGTCATGTCCCCTGTCGTGGTGTAGCCGGATCGATCTGATCTTTGTTCTGGGGGTAGAGCCTGTCCATGCTGTCGATGGGGAGATAGCGGCGGGGGAAGGCGATCCATTCGTCGTGCATCTCCACGAGCACGGCGGTGGTGAGGCGTTCGAGGGCGTCGTCGTTGGGGAAGATCTGCACGACGTCGTTCCGGCGTTTGATCTCGCGGTTGATCCGCTCCAGAGGGTTGGTCGACTGGATCTTCTTCCAGTGCCGATCGGGGAAGTCCGCGAACGCGGTCAGGTCCTCCTTCGCTTCCAGCAGCATGGCCTTGACCTTGGGAAACTGTCGCCCGAGCATGTCGGCCACGGTGTCCAGCTGGGTGCGGACGGCATCACCGTCGGGCTGGGCGAAGATCGTGCGGATGGTCGCGGCGACCATCTCGGCGGAGTCCTTCGGGATCACCGCGAAGACGTTGCGCAGGAAGTGAACGCGACAGCGCTGATAGCCGGCGCCGAGCATGACCTTGCGGACGGCCTTGACCAGGCCGGAGTGGTGGTCGGCGATGACCAGGCGGACTCCGTTCAGGCCGCGGGCCCTCAGAGAGCGCAGGAACTCGGTCCAGAACACCTCGGTCTCGCTGTCGCCAACCATCAGGCCGAGGACCTCCCGTCCGCCGTCCTCGGTGATGCCGGTGGCGATGACCACGGCCCGGGAGACGATCTGGTGGTCCACCCTCGCCTTGCAGTAGGTGGCGTCGAGGTAGACGTAAGGGAAGCGGGTGTGGTCCAGCGGGCGGGTGCGGAACACGCTCAGTTCGGCGTCCAGGGCACCGCAGATCCGGGAGACCTCGGACTTGGAGATGCCGGTGTCCCCGCCCAGGGCCTTGACCAGGTCGTCCACCGACCGGGTGGACACCCCGTGAACGTACGCCTCCATGATGACGGCGTAGAGGGCCTGGTCGATGCGGCGCCGACGTTCCAGCAGGCTGGGGTAGAAGCTGCCGGTGCGGACCTTGGGGATCGCCAGGTCCAGGTCCCCGGCCTGCGTGGTCAACACCTTCTCGCGGTGCCCGTTGCGCCAGGTCGTACGGGTCTCGGTGTGTTCCCCCGGCTCGGCCCCGATACGGGCGGTGGCCTCGGCCTCGATGAGTTCCTGCAGGATCCGCTGGGCCAGAACCCGGACCAACTCGATTCCGTCCGCCGTACGCAGTGACTCCATCAGCCGGAGTAAGTCATGCTGGGACAAGGCCATCGCGTCACCTCTCTCAACGAGCTTCGCTACTCGGAGAGTTGCGCGATGGCCACCCCATGACCAGGGGCTACGCGATGATCGCTGCTACACCACTCGACGGGACACCATCNGGGCCAGAACCCGGACCAACTCGATTCCGTCCGCCGTACGCAGTGACTCCATCAGCCGGAGTAAGTCATGCTGGGACAAGGCCATCGCGTCACCTCTCTCAACGAGCTTCGCTACTCGGAGAGTTGCGCGATGGCCACCCCATGACCAGGGGCTACGCGATGATCGCTGCTACACCACTCGACGGGACACCATCTTTCTCACTTCACACATGAGGGCGGAGCCGACTCCACGACCGCGAAAGTCGGGGTGGGTTTGAAGGTGGTTGACCGTGCCCCAGTGCCCGACGAGCCGGTAGGGATCGCGGTTGAGGACGACCCGTCCAGCAAGAACGCCGTCGAATCTGGCGGTGATGAGACGGCTGTGCTGTGGATGGAGGCGGCCGAGGAGCTTGTCCGTGACCGGCGCGACCTCGTCGTCCCAGACCGGCGGGAACGGGAACCCCCTCAGCACCGCCCGAGTTGGTGACCGCGATCCAGCAGTCGATCAGCTGGCGTCGGAGTTCGGGGTGACCTCGTGGGCGTCTGTGACCTGGGCGAGGTCAGGCATGTTTTCGTGTGTCATGAGAAAGAGAATGTCAGCGGGGACTGATGTCGGTGCATGGGTCAGGTTGTCGAGTTCCGGCGGCTGATCTCGGCGGCGTAGGCGCCCCAGTCTCCGGCGGTGGCTCGCTACCACTTGACCGCGACGGTGATGTCGATGCTGAGGGTGCGAGCAAGGACCGCGGCGGGCAGTTCGGTGGCAAGCTGGAACAGCGCGGTCGAGCGGGCCTCTGCGAGCCGGATGCCGAGTTTGCGGAGCCGTTCGCCCATGGCCCAGGCACTGATCGCGCGGCCTGGCTGGCCTCCAGGGAAGAGCCAGGGTGAGGTCGTGCGGCCGAGGACAGCATGGCTGCGGCGACTCTCGGGGAACGCCGTCTCCTGGGGAGAGGAAAACACCTCCTGCTGGAGTATTAAGCGGGCGTGGGAAGCGGGCACGTCGAGCATCGGATGCGTTCCGAGGTGAGGTGGCCGGAGGAGTACAGGGACTCCAACACTAAGCAACATGATCGGACGGAAATAAACATAGCGAGGGCTATGAGAACCCTGCCGCAGCCACGTGTCAAGAGCAGTCCTCCACCGAGCCCAAGCCGTTGTCAGCTGACCACTTGCGGCGCTCACGGCCGCGACCCCACCGGGCGCATGCCGAGAGGTCGCGGGCCTGCCTGGCATCGGCCGAATGCTCACGCTGCCGGCACTGTGGCGCGTAGCCCCGGCAGTTGCGCCCCCTCGTCCACCGCGCACGCGCACTCCATCGTGAGGCGCGGTCAACCCCAGCCCGCCCTCATCTGCATTCGACGCCATCCGTCACCGTTGGGCATATCGGCCCCCGGCTCGCCGGGCCAGCGGGCACGCGGGGCCCGGGCCGGGATGTCGGTGCATAAATGGCGGACATGCTCAGTGATACAGGAAGTGCAAGGCGTGATCGCGGCGAGCCGCGCCTGTCCGGTGCGGAGACTCGATCACCAGACGACCGCCGAGCGAAACTGGTGGGGCACGGGCTGACGAAGTTGCGGCGGGGGTCTTGACATGCAGTGGCGATGGTCGTGTAAATATGTCCCATCGTGTTTGAGTTCGTTTGATTGCTAGAGGGTGTGAGGCCCCCGGCTGTCGTCCGGGCTCTCAAACCCCATGCTGTCCGTCACCTCTGACCGCGACAGCACGCCAATTCGAGCCGCTCCGCAACGAGATCTGTGCTGCTAGTGAAGCGGTCCCATCCAGCGGCGACGGTAACAGTTGCCGCCCTCACCGCCCCGTCTCCCATCCGTCAGCCGCGTGGCATCCGTGGGTGCGCGCGCCCCCCCCGTAGGAGCTTTCCATGCACCTCAGACACACCAGGGCCCGGACCCGTCTCACGGCCTTGGTTTCCTCCCTGACCTTGCTGGCCGGCAGCGTACTCACAGCGATAACCCTGCAGGTGGCGGCCGCGCCTTCGGCCACGGCGCTGAACAACGGACTTGGCGCCACCCCGCAGATGGGCTGGAACAGCTGGAACGCCCACGGATGCAATGTCACCGAACAGCACATCAAAGACGCCGCCGACGCCATCGTGAACCTCCAGCTGAAGGACAAGGGTTACCAGTACGTCAACATCGACGACTGCTGGCAGGACTACACACGCGACGCGCAGGGCAACCTGCGATCGCACCCGACCCGGTTCCCCAGCGGGATCAAGGCCCTGGCCGACTACGTGCACGCTCGCGGCCTGAAGCTGGGCATCTATGCGACCCCGGGAACAGCAACCTGTGCCAACTTCTGGAACGGCTATCCCGGCAAGCTCGGGAGCCTGGGACACGAGCAGCAGGACGCCAACAAGTTCGCTGAGTGGGGGGTGGACTACCTCAAGTACGACTGGTGCCGGGCCAACCTGGACGGCGTCAACCGTGAGACGGCGTTCAAGGCCATGCGCGATGCTCTGCAGGCCACCAGCCGTCCGATCTTCTACAGTATCCACGACGAACCACAACAGCCCATCCCGTCGTGGCGGCCCGCCACAGCGAACTCCTGGCGGACCACGAGCGACATCAGGGACAACTGGTCGAGCATGATCAGCAGGGCCCACTTGAACCAGCCGCTCGCCTCCTGGGCCGGACCCGGGGCGTGGAACGACCCGGACATGCTGGAGGTCGGCAATGGCGGTATGACCGACGCCGAGTACCGCACCCACTTCAGCCTCTGGGCTGAGATGGCCGCCCCGCTGCTCATGGGGAACATACTGAGCAGCGCAAGCCCAGCGACGCTGCAGATCCTGGGCAACGCCGATGTGATCGCGGTGGACCAGGACCCGCTTGGCAAGCAGGGCACCGTGGTCTCCAGTTCGAGTGGGTTGGTCGTGATGTCGAAGGTGTTGGCCAACGGTGACCGGGCGGTCACACTCACCAACGAGACCACCACGACGCAGACCATCAGCACCACCGCGGCGGCCGTGGGAATCGGGGGCTACCCCTCTTACACGGTCAAGGACCTGTGGACCGGAGCGACCAGCACCAACACCAGTGGCACCTTCAGTGCCTCGGTGCCTTCCCACGACACAGTGATGTACCGGATCACCCCCGTCGGCAGCAGCGGTGCCGTGACGATCGAGGCGGAGGCGTCGGGCAACACCATCGCTGGTGCTGCCAGGGTCTCATCTTGCACCTCCTGCTCGGGCGGCAGCAAGGTCGGCTACATCGGCAACGGTGCGGCCAACTATGTCACCATCAACGGCGTCAACGTAAGCGCAGCCGGCTCACGCACCCTGACCATCTCCTACCTGGTCTCAGGCACACGCTCCTTCTACGTCAGCGTCAACGGCGGCCCCGACCAGCAGATCAGCGTCACCGGCTCCAGCTGGACCACGCCAGTCACGACGGCGATTCCCGTCCAGCTGAACGCCGGAGCGAACAGCATCAAGTTCCACAACGACACCGCCTACGCCCCAGACCTAGACAAGATCACGGTCAGCTGACGACCGTGTAGCCCGGCCTCGAAGCAGGGCGCCACGACCGCAGCGGGTGCGCCTCCAGCCCCGACCGCAAGTGACCCGGACTCTACCCGAGACCCTGGGACTCCCTTCCTGACCGACAAGATCCGCACTGCCCGTGGCCGACTCCATGAGTCGGCCACGGCTCTGCCTTGCCCGCCTCGATCGCCGCCGCGTCCCTGGTCTTCGCTCTCCCCTTCGGCCGTGACTACGGCATGATCAACTGGGTCCTCTGCCTGGTCGGCATCGACAACATCGACTGGCAGAACGACAGCTGGACCTCCCAGAACGCTACCTGGCGGTGATGCAGGCGATCCCGCAGGACCTGCACAAGTCGGCGGCCCTGGACGGCGCTGACCGGTGGCAGCAGTTCTTCCACGTGAAACTGCCGAGGCCGCAGATCAAGAAGCTGGCCGTCGACCTCGGCGTGCACCCCAAGGCTCTGCGCGGCTGGATCCGCCAGACCGAGGCGGACGCCGGCGAACGCGACGACCGTCTCACCACCGACGAACGCGCCGAACTGGTGGCCCTGCGCAAGGAGAACACCCAGCTCAAGCGGGCCCCGCCAGGTCAGCGGCGTGACCGTACTCGACATGAAGGGCAAGATCACCATTGGTGTCGGGGACGTCCGGCTCCGTGAGGCCGTGCATGAGGCCCTTGAGGGCGGCGCGAAGAACATCCTGCTCAATCTGGCGAGCGTCAGCGTGATCGACAGCGCAGGGATGGGCGAGCTCGTCTCGAGCTACACGCATGTCGCCAACGGCGGCGGGAAGCTCAAGCTGGTGAACCTGCCCCCGAAGATCACTGACATCCTGCAGGTGACTCAGTTGATCTCGGTCTTCGAGGTCTTCGACGATGAGGAGGAGGCTCTGGCCAGCTTCTGATCCGATTCTGCCTCGCCGGGAGCGGCCCTACCTCGCAGGTCTGTCGGGGTGCTCACGCTGACCGTGGGGCCAGTCCCGCAGAGTAGATATCGGGCGGAGTGGGTTGGTCTGACGGTTCCGGCTCGCTGCGGCTGGGCGGCCTTCTACGATCCTGTGCATGCTGGATCCCGAACTGCTGGAACGGATCACCGCGCGGCGTGCGGAACTGGACGAACTCGAAGAACAGCTGGCCGAGGTGCGGGCTGAGCGCGACGAACTCGCCGTCGCCGAACGGGTCCTCGAACGGATAGGTGAGGAGCTCACCGCCGAGCGTACCTCGGCCACGCCGGCGCCCGGGCACGTGGGCGGACGGGCGGTGATGCTGATCCCGCACCGCGAAGCGGGCGTTGAGGAGACCATGCTCCCGCCGGACTACCAGCGTATCCTCGCCGCTGTGCGGCAGGCCGCCGGACCGGTCATGGCCCGACAGGTCGGCGAAATGCTGGGAGTGGACATCAGCGCGAAGAGCAAGCTGGAACCGCTGCGCGGGAAGCTGCTCAGGCTGACCGACCGGGGCTGGCTGCGTAAACAGCCCGACGGCCGGTTCATCGCCCGCCTGTGAGCAGCCACTGCACCGCATGGGATAGCAAGGCACGAGCGTAACCGGGTTGTTCCCAGGGGCCGTTGGAACTGTGCGAAGAAAACCAAAGAACGCGCCGAGGACACCTGCCCGCTTGTCTACCAGTGCCGTCTGCCGCTGTCCATGCAGACCGTCAACCACCTCGCCGACCTGCTGCGGCGCCATCTGAAGGCGATCCGGTCCAGGTGGCGGATCCTGCCGCCCGGGAAGATCGCGGTGATCGTCCTGGCTGTACTGCGCCACGACCAGCGCCTGGCCGACATGGCCGGCGGCAACAACGTCTCCGAGTCCACCGTCCGACGCTGGCTGCGACGAGGCGATCGCCCTGCTCGCCGCGCGGGCCCCGCGCCTGGACCGCGCGTTGAAGAAGATCGCTCACCAGGGCGGGGAGGTCGTCCTGATCGATGGCACCCTCGTCCATACCCAGCGCCACACCGGGAAAGCCGACCGCAAGAACCACTCCGGCAAGCACCGCCACCACGGCCTGCACTTTCTCGCCCTCACCGACGAGAGGGGCCGCCTGGTGTGGATATCCGCCGCCCGGCCCGGCCGCACCCACGACAACACCGCCGCCCGCCACGACCACATCCTGGCCCACCTGCGCGCCGCCGGCCTCGGGGCGCTGGCGGACCTCGGTTTTCGCGGCCTGGACCACGACGTACTCGACCCCGTGATCGTCACCGGCTTCCATGCCAGCCGCACCCACAAGCTGACTCCCGGCGAGAAGGAAGCCAACCGCATCTTGGCCGTCGGACGTGCACCGGTCGAGCACGGCTTCGCCCACCTGAAGAACTGGCGGATCCTCGCGAAGCTCCGCACCGACCCTGCCCGCGCCACCCACCTCCTGCGCGCCCTGCTGGTCCTGACGAACCTTGAAATCGACCGCTGACGGACGATCTACGGCGCAGACTGTCGCCCACGACCAGGACGAGTACCCCGGAACACGGTCACACCAGCCCTGCTGACATGGGATTTTCAGGTTGGCGGAGGCCCAGTGCGTCCTGAGGGAACTGCACATCCTCTCGTCCACCTACTACCGCTGGCGCCGGGCCGGGGAGGGGCCGTGCGTGCGGCGTGGGCGTGACGTCGAGCTGACCGAGCGGATCAAGGAGATCCACACGGAATCCGGTGGCGTCTACGGCTCTCCGCGCGTGCATGCCACGCTCAAGGGAGGGCGTCCACGCCGGGCGCAAACGTGTCGAGCGGCTGATGCTCGAGGCCGACATCGCGGGTGTGAGCCCGAGACGGAAGGGCTTCACACGCCGCGACCCGAAGGCCACGCTCGCCCCGGACCTGGTGGAGCGGGACTTCACCGCACCCGGGCGACCCGGACGAGCGGATCCGGCAGCTGGAGGCCCGGGTGGCCGAGCTTGAGGCGAGCGAGCGGAAGCTGGCCGCCGAGCGGGACATCCTGCGCAAGGCGGCCAAGTATTTCGCCGGCGAGCCGAACTGGTGAGGAGCCGTAATTTAACTACTGCTTGAGTTGATCTCGTTGTCGTGCTGTTCGATCACTCGCTTCAAGGCTTCGAGCGTGCGAGGAGGACGGGTCCGGCGGAAGACGAGGACCCTGGCGAGTTCGGGCCCGGCGAATGCCAGCATCGGCTTGGACCTTCCGGCGCGGTAGCTCAGCACGTTGCGCTTGCGGCCCATCAGTTCGGCCGCGAGGGTCGGGGTGACGGTGTTGCGGCTGCGGAGCACGGCGGCCAGGACGCAGTGGCAGTGGTCGAGGGTGCCGAAGCCGGGGTTGCGACCGCGGCCGTCCCTGCCCGCGCTCTGGCGTTCGGCTTCGGTCAGGACCTGTTGGCACGGTTCGAGGTGGAGCACGAGCTGTTCGAACTGTTCTCGGGGCATGCCGGTGAGTGCGGGGTGGGTGAGGAGGAAGGTGGCCTCGGCCGACACCGGAGGCCCCGACTCGTCGCGTGGATCTTCCGGATGCTGCTGGTCGGGGTCCTGCGGGGCGATGGTGTAGTTCCACTCGCCGTGGAACTCATCGCGCTCGACCCGCCGCTCGACGCCCTTGCGCTCGGCCCGTGTGAGTGCGCGGCCGGTGGAGTACGCATTCTCGTCCAGCACGGCCTGGACCGTCAGTCCGGTGCTGGTGTGGGTGGCCGAGATGGTCTCCAGCAGCACTTCGTAGCTGGTCAGAGGCTGCCCGTGCAGGCTGTGGGTGATCCGGGAGAACAGTCGGTGTTCCACTTTGTTCCATTTTGAAGTACCCGGCGGGAAGTGCATGACGGTGATGCTCAGCCCGCACTCGTCGGCGAAGTCGGCCAGGCTCATCTTGAACAATCGGGAGTCGGCCGAGTTGGCCCCTCCGGCATCGGCGGTGACCAGCAAGCGGTCCACGCCGGGGTAGTCGAGGCATCCTTGGACCTTCCACCAGCGGCGCAGGGATTCCACCGCGAAGGCGGCGGTGTTGCGGTCGGTGCCCACATTCACCCAGCCGCTGTCGCGCCCCAAGTCATAGATGCCGTACGGGATGGCGACCTGGGTGTCGGGGGCGATGAAGTCGTGGTGCGGGGCGGTGATCGGCTGGCCTTTGGGGCGGTAGGTGCGGCCGGGCCGGGCGAAGTCGCCGATCGGGTCGGGTAGCGGGAGCACAGCAATGTGCTCCCGCTACCCGACCTGGTCGGCGACTACAAGAACGCCGGACAGCAGTGGCTGCCGGCGGGACGGCCAGTGCAGGTCTCCACCCATGACTTCCCCGACGCGCAGCTGGGCAAGGCGATTCAATACGGCGTGTACGACTACAGCACGCCGTCCCTGCGCGCCCGAGATAGCAGCCCTTGCTCCCTCGCCGTAGCAGCCTCTCTCCCTACCGGGGAGGAGCGGGGCGGCCGTAAGGAGCCGCACCGAGGACTGCAGGACACGGCGGGCTCACCCCCCCCATCAGCTGATGCGGCGGGCACCTGCGGAGGCGACGGCGGCGAAGATCCGCGGGGTCCTGCGCCTCGCCTGGTGGAAGGCCTTCTTCACTGTGCCGGCGACGGTGAGCGCTATGTTGGAGTCGACGAGAGCGATCACCGAGCCTCCGAATCCGCCGCCAGTCATCCGGGCCCCGAGTGCGCCTGCCTCCACCGCCGCGTTGACGGCCAGATCCGTCTCCGCGCAGGAGACGTCGTAGTCGTCCCGGAGTGAGACGTGCCCCGCGGTCAGGACCGGGCCCAGCCCTCGCAGGTCGCCCCCCTCCAGCAGCGCCACCGCCTGCTCGACCCTCACGTTCTCGCTCACCACGTGCCGCACCATTGGTACGAGGGCTCGCGGCAGTCGCGCCAGTACCCCCAGCAAGTCCTGCGGATTCACGTCGCGCAGCGTCTCCAGTCCGAGCACGGCGCAGGCATGCTGGCATGCGGCGCGCAGTCTGGCGTACTCGCCGTCGGCCAGGTTGTGTTTGACCCGGGTGTCGATCACCAGCAACCTCAGGCCCGCGCTCTCGATGTCGAACGGCACGTGCCGGATGGACAGATCACGGGTGTCGAGGAAGAGTGCTGCTCCCGGCTGCGCGCACAACGATGCCATCTGGTCCATGATCCCGCAGGGGACGCCGACGAACGTGTTCTCCGCATGCTGTGCCAGACGGGCCATCTCGGGGCTGTCGAGGCCGAGACCGTGCAGGTCGTTGAAGGCGGCGGCCACCGCACACTCGATCGCCGCCGAGGACGAGAGGCCGGCTCCGGTCGGCACATCGCTGTCGATGCGCACGTCGGCCCCGCCGACGGGGTACCCGGCCTCGCGAAGCGTCCAGACGACGGCAGCCGGATAGCGTACCCATCCGTCCACGCCGCCAGGTGTGAGAGCACGGACGTCCAGTTCGACCGCCGGACCCTGGCTCTGCTCGCTGTACAGGCGCAGCACACCGTCCTGCCTGGCCCTGACCGTTGCGCGAGCCGCGTGGGGGAGCGCGATCGGCAGAACCAGACCGTCGTTGTAGTCGGTGTGCTCACCGATGAGGTTGACCCGGCCGGGGGCTCGCCAGACCCCGGCCCCGATGCCTGCGCCAGCGCCTTCTCGGATGGTGCCCATCACTGTTGCGGCCCTCTCATGCTCAGATTGATGAAGGTCCAGGCGTCGGCGACGATGCCGTCCAGCCCCGGGCGGCTCGGCTGCCACCCGAGCACCTCGTGCGCACGTCTGGCCGAGGCCACCAGGACAGCCGGGTCGCCGGGGCGGCGTCCCGCATGGACAACCGGGACCCTTCGGTCGGTGACACGCTCGACGGACGCGATGACCTCACGCACCGAGAAGCCGCTGCCGTTGCCCAGGTTGCAGATCAGGTGCTCGCCGGGCTTGGCGGCGTCCAAGGCCAGCAGGTGGGCCTGGGCCAAATCGGCGACATGGATGTAATCACGGATGCAGGTGCCGTCCGGGGTCGGGTAGTCGTCCCCGTACACGGCGACGTGCGGGCGCTGCCCGAGCGCGGCCTGCAGGACCAGTGGGATCAGATGGGACTCCGGCTCGTGCCGCTCCCCGTGCACACCGTACGCTCCGGCCACGTTGAAGTAGCGCAGCGAGACAGCGGCCAGTCCGTGGGCGAGGGCCTCACTGGTGATCAGTTGGTCGACGGCTAGCTTGGTGGCCCCGTAGGCGCTGGCCGGGAGGGTACGGGCATCCTCCTCAACCGGCACGGCTTCGGGCTCCCCATACACGGCGGCGCTCGAGGAGAACACCAGCGTGCCGATACCCGCCCTGCGCATCGCGCTGACCAGCTCCAGTGAACCCGCCACGTTGTTGCGCCAATACTTCTCCGGATCCGCGACCGACTCGCAGACCTGCGAGGAGGCGGCGAAATGCAGGACCGCGGCGAACGAGGAGTCCAGCACCCGCCCGGCCTCCTGGACCCGCCCGCGGACGAACCGCGCACCGGCCGGCACCGCCTCGGCGAAGCCGGTCGACTCGTCGTCCAGGACCGTCACCTCGTGGCCCGCCTCCAGCAGGTGGGCGGCGACCACGCTGCCGATGTAGCCGGCACCGCCCGTGACCAGGTACCTGCTCACGACGCCACCTCCCGGAGACGCCGCGCGGCGGCCTCGGGCACCACGTCGTTGACGAAGGCACCCACGCCCGACTCTACTCCAGCGAGGAACTTCAGCTTCCCCGCAGTGCGACGAATGGTGAAGAGCTCAAGGTGCAGGGCCATCTCCTGTCCGTGACCCGCGGGCGCCTGATGCCACGCGGCGATATAGGGCGTCGGCTGCGCCTTCCCGTGCTGATCGCCTTCGACGAACAGCCGGTCGAAGCGCTTCAGCAGTTCCAGGTAAAGGCGGGGAAACTCCGCGCGCTCCACCTCGGTGAGCGCGGTCAGGTTGGGGACACGCCGGTGGGGATACACATGCACTTCGTGCGGCCAGCGGGCAGCGAACGGGACAAAGGCCGTCCAATGCTCCCCGGCCAGCACCACCCGTACGGGGTCGGCGCGTTCGGCGGTGAGCAGGTCCTCGAACAAATTGCGGCCGGTGGCAGCGCGATACCGCCCTGCCTGTTCGATGACACGGGAGGTGCGAGGCGGGATGAACGGGAAGGCGTAGATCTGCCCATGCGGGTGGGCCAGAGTGACGCCGATCTCCGCACCCCGGTTCTCAAACACGTATACCTGCTGGACATCGGGCAGCGCGGAGAGCTCCGCCGTCCGGTCCGTCCATGTGTCGAGGACGAGGCGCGCCCGTGGCTCGGACAGACCGGCGAAGGAGGTTGCATGTTCGGCGGTGAAACAGACCACCTCGCAACGCCCTGTGCCGGGCACGGCCTTGGCCGCCGGGTGGCCGGGGCCGACACCGCTGACAGCTGCGTCGGCGGCCAGTGACGGGAACCTGTTCTCGAAGACGACCACATGGTAGTCCTCGTCCGGAATCTCGCTGAGCCGCCCCTCGCGTGAGGGGCACAGCGGGCACTCGTCCGCCGGCGGCTGGTAGGTGCGTGCCTGCCGGTGACCGGCAATGGTCACCCAGTCCCCGGTGACCGGGTCCAGGCGGATCTCGGATCGGCTCGCTCCTGGCTCGAGTGGACGCAGATCGCCGGCCCCGGTGCGGGGAGGGGCGCCCTCTGGATCGAAGTAGATGAGCTCACGGCCGTCCGCAAGCTTGACCGAGGTCTTGTTCACATGGCTTCCTTCCCTAGGGCCCGCCCTCTTCTACACGAACCGACAAGCCCTGAACATATTCGAACACAAAGGAACACCCGTCAACACTTGGAGGGTGTCGGCTGGAACACGCCGGTTGACGCCGCCCGCCGGCGGCCGCAGGCGCGCTACGGGGACCGGGCCGGAAACCGGGGTCTCGCCGGGGCCACCGCTTGGCCGCCACAAGGCGGTCAGGTGCCTCCGTACACAGCGAACACGTAGCCCGGGCGGGATCCGGCAGCTCGGGCGGGCCATGCCCCGGAGGGGGGAGATGGCAGTGTCTCTGTCGATCACGTGAGCGGGCGGTCTGTGCTCGCTGCTCAGGAACAAAGAGGGTGAGCTCGCGTGACCGCGACGTGCGTCATTCTCGACATCGGCGGCGTACTGGAGATCACGCCGGAAACCGGGTGGGTGCAACGGCAGGGGTGCATGAGGCGGATCGGTCCGGTTCGCGCGTCTCATCTGCGACGTCGCGTCATACTCTGTTCTGGGGCCGGGAAGCAGTGCAGGCACGGCACCGGTGATCATGTGGTTGTCGAGACCCATGAGAACCGAACGAGACCGTGCCTGCTCCTGCATCATCTACCATGCCCGTCGCGTTGGAGCACCTGGCCCGCGCTCCTTCTTCCGCACCCCTCATCGACGCTGCCGGTCTGCGACCCTTTCTGGAAGCGGTGCCCGACCCGCGGGACCGCAGGGGCCGCCGGCACCCGCTGTCCGCGCTGCTGGCGGCGGCCGCGGCTGCCGTGCTCGCCGGCGCACGCTCCCTGGCCGCGATCGGCGAGTGGATCACGGACGATCGGTTTCACCCCGGACCCCCTGACCGAGCAGGTGGTGGCACCGCACCCGGCGACAATGCGCCGTCTGTTCGCCCGCGTGGACGGCGACGCGCTGGATGCCGCAGTCAGCGCCTTCCTGTACGCACGGACAGCCCCCGCCCGTGAGCCAGGCGCGCTGCGGCCGATCGCGGTGGACGGCAAGACCGTCCGTGGCTCACGCACCCGGACCACCGTGGCGATCTCGCTGCTGTCAGCGATGGCACATAGCGGAGAGGTCCTCGCCCAGCGCCAGGTCGCCGACAAGAGCAACAAAATCCCCTCCTTCGCGCCACTGCTGGACGGCGTCGAACTCAGCCGTGCCGTGATCACGACGCACGCCCTGCACACCCAGCACGGCCACGGCGCCTACCTGCACTCGCCAGGAGCCCACTACATCGCCATCGTGAAGAAGAACCACCCCGGCCTCTTCGACCGCGTCCACACCCCGCCCTGGCGCGAGATCACGCTCGATCACTACGAACGCACCCGGGCCCACCTCCGCATCGAGATTCGCCGGCTGAAGACCGCCGTGTTCGCCCACCTCGACTACCCTGACGCCCGCCAGGCCCTCCAAGTCGTGCACTGGAGACGGGACCTCGGCTCGGGCAAACTGACCGCCGAATGCGTCTACCTGATCACCAGCCTGCCGCCCCGTACGACCACCGGAGCCCAGCTCGCTTCCTGGATCAGAGGTCACTGGGGTATCGAGAACCTCCTCCACCACGTCTGCGACCGGACCTTCCGCGAGGACGGCTCCAAAATCCGTACCGCTCAACTGCCCCGCACTATGGCCAGCCTCCGCAACCTGGTCATCGGCCTCCACCGGCAAGCCGGCCAGAAGAACAGCGCAGCCGCCCTGCGACGAACGGCCCGCGACTACCGCCGGCCCCTGGCCCTCCTCGGCCTCACCGGATGAAACCGGACAAGATCACCTCAAGCAAAGACCCTGGTCACGACACCGGGAAAGCGACCATGACACCCCTCCAGTCCTGCGCACCTCGCGGCACCGTACGTCTGCACCAGCTCGGGCGGCCTGCCGCGGCACCTGCACCTGCCGCTCGCTGCCCACAGGGGCGCGAACGTCGTCCTCCGTCCCCGACCCGGCCCCGGCTCGATACCCTGCGGGCAATCGTGCGGCGCCCAGCTGATTCCTGCGTTCCGCGCCGCCGACGGTCCACGCGCGGCCGTCGCCAAGGAGCCCGCAGAGGGCCTGCGGCGAGGATCTCCGCACGGTCCGCCCTGGACGCCGCTTCCGGGACCCTTCTCGCCTCCGGTGGAATCGCGCCCGCGCCCAACGGAACCGATGCCTCCTCGCAGGACAGGATCCCGGTCGCCGTCGTAACCGCCGCGCCGGATGGTCACAAGGTGATTTCGGCGGACGCATCGACTTGACGCCGGGCAGGCAACCCGGCTGTCATATGTTGTATCCCGTTGGAACATGTTGATTCATGGGTGAATTGGTTGCGGGGCTCGGCGTAGCAGTAGCCAAAGCAGTTTCCCGCCCACCCACGGTCTGGCGTCACACCCCGATACCGTCTCTTCCCTCGCACCACGCGCCATCTCCGGCGTACGCTCGAAGGAGCTCTCCATGATCCGCACCACCACCATCGGCCGCGCCGTCACCTCGATAGGCCTGCTGCTCGCCCTCGGCACCACTACTGCCTGCTCCAGCGGTCAGGAGTCCGCCAAGGGCGCCGACGCCCCGCCTGCCACGGTGAGCGGCAAGATCTCGATGACCTACCTGCAGAAGCAGGGCGACCAGGAATACTTCGTCGGTGAGGCAGCCGGTGCGAAGGCGAAGGCCGAAGAACTGGGCGTGGAGCTGAAGGTCGTGAA
The DNA here is from genome assembly GCF_029846775.1 of Streptomyces chengmaiensis. Classification (NCBI taxonomy): domain Bacteria; kingdom Bacillati; phylum Actinomycetota; class Actinomycetes; order Kitasatosporales; family Streptomycetaceae; genus Streptomyces; species Streptomyces chengmaiensis. The sequence continues at coordinate 21,809 of NZ_JARWBG010000062.1, read as the reverse complement.
CCTCGGTAACGACGCCAACAAGACGATCAGCGAGGTCCAGTCGGCCATCGCGCAGAAGACCAACGGCGTCATCGTCGTCGTGCCGGACCCGGCGGTCGGTCCGCAGGTCGTTCAGGCTGCGAAGGACGCAGGAGTGGCGCTGCTGACCTCGGACGACCAGATCTGCACCAGCGGCCCCGACCCGTCGGCATGTGCGAAGGACGACCTGGTGCCCCGGATCGGCTTCTCCGGCGAGCAGATGGGCGGCGAGGTCGGCAAGCGAGCGGCCGAGGAGTTCCTCAAGGCCGGCTGGGCCCCCGCCGAGACAAGGACCATCTCCGCGTGGAAGCAGGACGTCACCGTCTGCAGTGACCGCGTGAACGCCGCCAAGGAGGCGTTCACGGCCGTTGCCTCCAAGGTGCGGAACATCGACGTCGCCACCGACAACACTCCCACCGGTGCCCAGGACAAGATCGCCGCGACTATCACCGCCAACCCCACCGTCAAGAACTGGGTGATCTGGGGCTGCAACGACGAGAACGTCCAGGGCGGTGTCACCGCGATGGAGAACGCCGGCATCGGTTCCGACAGGGTCATCGGAATCGGGCTCGGCGCCTACCTTGCCTGCAAGAACTGGGACGGCGGCAAGCCCTCGGGCATGAAGGCCGCCCTGTTTATCAACGGCAAGGACGTGGGCGCACTCGCCGTCCAGACGATGTACGACAAGCTCAAGAACGGCAAGGACTTCCCGCAGGAAGCGTTCGCACCGACCACCATGGTCGACCCGGCCAGCTGGAAGTCCGCAGGCGTCACCTGCAACTGACACCCCTGAACCGGCCAGCCCCCCCCGATCCCCCACATCGGGAGCGGCCATCGCTCCTCCGGCCCCGGTTCCTGCTGCACTACCGGGGCCGGAGGCGACGCCCCCTTGCCGACCCGCCCTTCGACGAGATATGCCTGCGGACGCGGCCCGCTCCCGTACGACAGGCTTTGCCACCCTCCCGCACGACCGAAGGCAGCCATCATGAGCAGAGCCCACGACACGAACTCGGATCTCCGCCCCCGCACCGCCCCGCACCCCTCCGCCGGCGTGCGACACCTCTCCAAGCGGTTCGGCGTGGTGTGGGCCCTGAAGGATGTCACCCTCGACTTCCCAGCCGGCCAGATTACCGCCCTGATGGGCGAGAACGGCGCCGGGAAGTCCACCCTACTGAAGATCCTCGCAGGTGACCACCAGCCCACCGAGGGCAGTGCCATCCTGGACGACCAGGCCGTCCAGCTCTCCTCACCGACCGACGCCCGCCGCCTGGGTATCCGGATCATCCCACAGGAACCGGAGATCATCCCGCACGTCTCCGTCGCAGAGAACGTCTACGCCGGCCTTCTGCCCCGCAGGGCCGGGCGCCGACTGGACCGCGCCGAGCTGCGCCGCCGCGTCACCGCCGACCTGAACCGACTCGGCTTCGAGAAGGTCCTCGACCCAGACCTGCTCGGCTCACAGCTCACCCCCGCCCAGCGCCAGCTGGTCGAGATCCTGCGGGCGCTGACGGGCGATGCGAAGATCATCGCCTTCGACGAACCCACCTCCTCGCTATCCGAGAACGAGGTCGAGGCGCTGTTCACGCTCATCCGCCGGCTCCGGGACGACGGCGTCGCTGTCGTCTACGTCTCCCATCGCATGCAGGAGATCTTCCAACTCGCCGACCGCATCGCAGTCCTGCGCGACGGCACCCTCGCCGGAGTGCAGCGGGCCGCCGCCACGAACGAAGGCGAACTCGTCCGTCTGATGGTCGGCCGCGACCTGTCCACGATGTTCTCGCGCACCCGTGTGGCCACCGGCCCGCTGGTGCTGGACGTCCGCGGCCTCACCACCGATGACGTCACCGACATCGACCTGCAGATCCACGCCGGCGAGATCGTCGGTCTGGCCGGTCTGGTCGGTGCCGGGCGCTCCGAGATGGCCTTGGCCCTCGCCGGCGACCGGCCTGTCCGCTCCGGCACCATCACCCTCGACGGCAGGGTCCTGCCCTCCGGCGACCCCGGGGCCGTCATCCGTGCGGGCCTGGGCCTGGCCCCCGAGGAACGCAAGGCCCAGGCGCTCTTCCTGCGCCGCTCGATCCGCGACAATACGTCCACTGTCGTCCTCGCCCGCCTGCGTCGCCTGCGTTTCGTCAGGCGGGGCGCGGAACGCGAGCTCGCCCAGCAGTACACCGACCGCCTGCGGGTACGAACCCCTTCCATCGAGCACGAGGTGCGCAAGCTCTCGGGCGGCAACCAGCAGAAGGTTGTCCTCGCCCGCTGGCTCGCGCGCAAGCCCAAGGTCCTGATCCTGGACGAGCCCACCCGCGGCATCGATGTCGGCGCCAAGGCCGAGATTTACCACATCATCGCCGGCCTCGCCGCCGAGGGCATCGCTGTCCTGGTCATCTCCTCCGAGCTCCCCGAGGTCCTCGGGCTCGCGGACCGTGTCGTCGTGATGCAGAACGGCCGTATCACTGGCGAGCTTGCCCGTGACCAAGCCACCGAGGAAGCCATCCTCAACCTCGCCATGGCCGACGATCTCGCCCCTGCCCTCATCTCTGGAGCAACCTCATGAGCACCACCATCACCAAGCCTCCCACGGCCACGGGGGCACATCGTGGCCCCGTACCGAGCCGGTTCGCGTTCCTGACTGCGGCCGTCGGCGGGCAGAACCTCAGTCTGGTCGGCGCACTGGTCGTAGTGCTCGCTCTGTTCGGCATCCTCGACGACAACTATCTCAGCCTCTCCAATATGCAGGTCATCGCCGAGGCGGCCACCATCATCGGCCTGCTCGCGGTCGTCCAGACCGTCGTCATCATCTGCAGCGGGCTCGACATCTCGGTCGGATCCCAGACCGGCGTCGCCTCCGTCATCAGCGCCATGGCCTTCACCGTCACCGGCGCCAACGCCTACCTCGGCGTGGCAGCCGCCGTCGGCATCGGCCTGCTCATCGGTGTCCTCAACGGTGTGATCATCGTCTACGGCCGCGTCAACCCCACCATCGCCACCCTCGCCGGCCTCGCCGCCTACAAGGGCCTCGCCCAGCTTCTCTCCGACGGCCGCGCCCAGGGCTACGTCCTCAACGACGACGTCTTCGTCTTCCTCGGCCGCGGAAAGATCGCCGGACTCCCAGTCATGGTCTGGATCCTCATCCTCGTCTCCCTCGCCGTCCATATCCTGCTCAAGTACACTGACATCGGCCGCAACCTCTACGCCATCGGCGGCAACGACACCGCCGCCCGCCTGGTCGGCATCAACATCAACAAGTATCTGATCGCCGTCTACGCCCTGATCGGCATCGTTGCTGCGATCGCCGGCGTCCTCCTGACAGCGCGTACCGGCAGCGGTCAGCCCGTCTCCGGCAGCGAGGGGCTCGAACTCAAGGCCATCACCGCCGCCGCCCTCGGCGGCGCAGCCCTCAAGGGCGGCAAGGGCGGTATCGGCGGCACTCTCCTCGCCGTCGCCCTGCTCGGCGCCTTGGAGAACGGACTCACCGTCCAGGGCATCAACTCATTCTGGCAGAACGTCGCCCAAGGTGCCCTGCTGGTGATCGCCGTCGTCATCCAGCAGCGCCGCAGCGGCGAGCGCGCGATAGGGCTGCCCGCCTGACCGCCGCCCCCGGCCGACGGGGGTCGCCGAGGGCCGACCGCACCGCCGAGGCTGCCGGACCCACCGGACCCGGCAGCCGCACAAGCGACCCGGATCCCACCAGACCCGGTGGCTCGACGTCCTCCCGGCACCCACAGGCAGCACGGGGTGAAACCGACCATGCCTAACAGACAGCGATCATCGCTGGCGAATCGATACTGAGCTATATTTCTTCTTGTCGAATGATTGCCGAGGTGTGGGGATGAAGTGGGGGATCAAGGATTGCTTGCCCAGCAGCGTCGTGCTCTGATCGTCGAAGCGGTTCAACGGGAAGGCGCTGTCCGGGTGTCGGACCTTGTCGAGACACTCGGTGTTTCGGACATGACCATTCGCCGCGATCTTGACGCGCTGGCGCAGAACGGCACAGTGGAGAAGGTCCACGGGGGAGCAGTCATTGCGTCCGGTAGTGCGCAGGAGCCTGGTTTTGATGCCAAATCGGTGCTGGAGTCCGCGGCCAAGGCAGACATTGCGGATGCTGCCGCAGGTCTCGTCCAGCCCGGCAGTGTGGTTTCTCTCGGCGGCGGGACCACAACATATGCGGTCGCGAAGCGGCTTCTTAGCGTTCCGAATCTGACTATTCTCACTAACTCACTTCCGATCGAACAGCTATTTCGGAATCACAGTGCATCGAGCATGCAGTCGCCTGCTGTTCTGCTGACAGGCGGCGCTTCGAGCCGTTCACAGGCTCTTGTCGGCCCTATTGCCGAGCACACGATCATGTCGCTGCACACGGATCTGCTGATTCTTGGGACCCATGGCGTGACCGAAGCAGAAGGTCTGACCAGTCCGAGCCTGGCCGAGTCGCAGACCAATCGGGTGTTCATCTCCAGGGCTCGCCGGATGGTGCTGGCCGCCGACCACACCAAATGGGGGATGATCGGACTGAGCAGTTTCGCGCGACTGGATCAGGTGAACTGCTTCATCACCGACGCGGGCATGCCGCAAGAGGCTGTGTCGCTTCTGGCCGAGAGAGTCGGCGAACTCGTTGTCGCCGGTTCCGATGGTGTAGGGTAGGGGCCTTGATCGCCGAGTAGCCGAGGGGGTTCTCACCCCTCGGCCCTCACAGATCCGCACGTGAACGCTTCTCATTCCTGAGCGCCAGGCGATCTCGATAGCGTGAATGGCAGCGACCGTGCGCTCGATGCGGTTGGTGCTGCATCGGGCCTTGCGGAGGATCTGCCATTGCTTGAGGCGGGCGAAGGCGCGTTCGCCCGGTGCTCGTGCCGATGCCCTCGAAGGTGTGGCTCGGGTCCGAAAGGTACAGCGAGACCGCGTCCGCGGGAGAGGTCCCGGGCCTTGATCGGACAGACCCGGGAGACGGGTCACAGGGATGCGCGGATGCTGCTTCTGGTGGCGTGAAGCTTCTTGAGAGTTTTCGCAACGTGGTGCTCGACGGTGCGTACGGACAGGGAAAGTGCTTGGGCGATGCTCTGGTTGGTGGCGCCGGTGGCGAGGAGGTTGGCGACCTGTTGTTCACGGGGTGAGAGTTCGTCACCGTAGCTGTGGCGTCCTCGAGGGACGGGGCGTTGCTGGCCGATCTCGCGCAGGGTCTGCGAGCAGCGTGCTTCGTCGGCGGTTGCGCCGAGTTTTCGGTAGGTATCGGTGGCTTCGTGGAAGTAGCGGGCCGCCCGGCCGGGGTTGTGGGGATCGTCGGTAGACATCGTGCTGCCGACATGTTCGGTGATAAGGGCGGCGCGGTGGACGCGGCCGAGGGCCTGGAGCCTGGTCCGTGCCTGTTCCAGGTATTCGAGTGCGGTATGTGGGTCCGCCGGGGCAAGGACGAGGCCGCGGGCCCACTGGAGTTCCGCCGCGACTCCCGGTGCCTCGGCACCGTCTATCCCGCGGGTTACCTGCTCGATGAGCCGGTGGGCCTCGTCGGGGTTGTCGCATGCAAGAGCGGCCTGTACCGCTGTGGGGATAAGGTCCGTAGTCCATCCCCATACGCCTTTGTGACGCAGGAGGTCCAGGGCGGGTTGCAGCGCATTCCATGCGCTTTTGGTACGGCCTTCTGCGAGGTCTAGCCTGCCTATTGCAGCAGCCCGCACCATTTCCCACGGAGGATAGGCTTGGTGTGTGAACTCTGCCAGGGCGTCGAGGCGTTCGCGGGCCTGGCCCCACTGCCCGCGGGCAATCTCCAGCAGAGCACGTACCAGCAACGATTCCACACTGAAGTAGCTTTCGTCCGACTTTGCCTGGAGGGCGAAGGCATCCAGGCGCTGGTCCAAGCCACTCCAGTTGCCGCTGGCGAAGTCCAGGTTCATCCGGATGACCCGGCACGAATGTTCCCAGTGTTGGGAGTGCGTCCGGCACGCTACAACTTCTGCCTCATCCAGCAGGCTACGGGCCCGCATGTCGTCGCCGTGCCAAAAAGCCTGGTCGGCCGCATTGTGCAGTCCTCGGGCGATCTGCTGCTGCACTGCCCGGTCGCCGTCCATCTGAGATAGCTGGATGAGGAGTTCCCGGGCCGAAGGATCACCGAGAGTCTCCAAAAGGGTGATCCGGCTGGCGAGCACTGTCGCCTCTACCACAAGATCACTGGTGCGGGCAACGGCGTTCAGAGCGCGGTCCATCCACGCAATCTCCTGAGCAATTGGGGTGGCACTGGTTCCCATGCCGCGACGCGCCATGGCGACAGCGGCGAGCTCCGGCCGGTCAGCCAGCTCATCAACGGCCCGCTCCATCTCACGCTCAACCTCAGGACCCATTGTGTGGCTTCCCAGCGCGCTTGCCAGACCGAGGCGGACCTCACCGCGAGTTGTGGCGGGCAGACCCGGGTCGGTCACGATCCGGCGCAGAACGCTCACAGTCGCTGAGGAGTCGATTCTGCTTGCGGCGATGCGAGCAAGGGCCAGGGCGAAATGGTTGCGCAGGTCTGGCGGAAGTGAGGGTTCTGCCAGGAGCTGCTGCAGTAGCTCCGTGGTGATGCCGTCGTCTCCAATCTCGACGGCGTGCTCGGCGGCTGCCTGCGCCCGTGGTATCCACGCCTGTACATCGCCCTGCTGTCGGGTGTGGTAAGCGATCTGTACCAGTGCCGGCGGTACCCGCGCTGTCAGCAGTTCCGCTGCGCGTCGGTGCAGTCGACGGCGCGCCGGCCCGAGAATTCCTTCGTAGACGGCCTGGCGAGCCAGCACGTGGCGAAAGCCGTACTGTCCGGTCGAGGTCTCCTCGAGAACTGAAGCCTCCAGCGCTGCGGTGAGTCCTGCTTCAGTCTCGTCCTCATCCAGCCGGGCCAGCGCGGCGAGCAGCTCTTCGCTGGCGGGGACTGCCAGCACCGCCGCTGCCTGCACGACCGCCATCGCCTCCGTATTCAATCCCCTGACCCGTCCCTTGACCGACTCCTCCACCGACCGTGGGATGCCGACGTCCTTAAGAGCTGTCATCGCGTCGGCGTTCGGGTGCTCGAGGTGGTCGCACAGGGCAAGCAGGTCCTCCTCGACGGCCAGTGGCAGACCGCCGCTGCGGTCGTACAGCTGCTGCCCCAGAGCAGATCCCGCGCTCCGGCCGAGTGACGACACGGCCAGTTCGCGCACCTGTGGCTCGTTCAGGGGCCTGAGCCTGATGTCCGCACCCCCCACGCCTACCGGGCGCCGGTAGGGCGGCCCCAGCACTCCCGTACCCGCGGACAGGTCCTGTGCGCGGTAGGTGATCACCAGGCGCATTTCCTGAGGCGGATTGCTCGCCAGCAGCAGCAGGAGCTCACGGGTTGCCTCGTCTGCCCAGTGGACGTCCTCGACCACCAGCACCAGCGGGCCGATCGCGGTCACCACCTCATGCACCGCGCGCATCATCCGATGCTGCACACCACCAACCACGGGGCCGACCGTTTCGTCGTTCGCCGGGCCCGGCAACCGCTCGACGAGTTCGGGGAGGTACCGGACGAGTATCGTCACCGCAGGGCTCAGCTGCATATCAGGAGAAATACGGGTGGCCCCGTCGCGCAGCGCCTCGATGACCGGTTCGAAAGGCAGGGGCTCACGTAGAGGAAGGCACGAGCCACGCAGTACCAAGATTTTGTCCCCCTGCAAGCGGAGAGCTGCTTCGCCGACCAGACGCGACTTGCCGATGCCTGGTTCACCTTCGATGAAGACCACCGCGGGCCCTGTGCGCACCGCGTCCAGCAGCGTGCGGAGCTCGCTTCCACGCCCCACGAATCCGAATCCTGTACCTCGACGACCTGACACTGTCATCACCAGCCCGGGGATGCTCTGGCTTTCATGATAAGCGGGGCGCCGTCTCCCGACGTTGCGGTGCGAAAGGGTCCACGGCGCACGCCCTTCCCGTGGCCGATGTCGCGCATCTGGTCAGAGGTTCGCCATTCGCTCTCTGCCGCGGACCGGGCTGGGCCCGGGACGAGGAGAGAGACCTCGGGTTGCTGGACAAGCGGGGGCGGCAGCGGATCGGTTCTCGGTGGGCCAATTCAACGGATCGGACAAGCCTGTCTTCGGGGCGGAAGCAGGGTCTTTGCATGGTCAACGCCTGTCCTGATTCATGCGGTGGTGCCGAGGGCAGCCAGGCAGGGTCTTTGAGAAGTGATCTTGTGTCCGGGTTCGTCAGGCCAGCCCGAGGGCGGTGAGGGGTCGCTGATAGTCGCGGCCGGTGCGGCGGAGGGCGGCGGCGATGTTGACGTGGCCGCCCTGACGGTGAACGCCGATGGCGAGGTTGCGCATGCCAGCCATGATGCGGGGGAGATGGCCGGCATGGATCTTGGAGTCGTCCTCGCGGAACGGTGCGGTCGCGGACGTGCTGGAGAAGACTTCGATCTTCCAGTGTCCCCTGGTCCAGGCGGCGAGCTGGGCATCGGCGGCCGCGCCGGGCGGCGGGCTGGTGATCAGGTGGACACGCTCGTTGGTGAGATTGTCTTCCTCCAGCGCACGACTGGCAGGGCCTGGCGTGCGTCTGCGTGGTCGGGGTGGGCGAAGGCGGCGGTCTTGAGCCGCCGGATTTCCAGGCGGTGGTGGGCCCGGGTTCGGCCGTATAGTCGAGCGTGATCTCACGCCAGGGCAGGCAGGGGATGCGGTCGAAGAAGCCGGGATCGTTGGTCTTGACCTGTGTGATGTAGTGGGCACGTAGCTCGCGGAGGTAGGTGCCGTGAGCGTGCTAGCTAGGTGTGCAGGGCGTCGGCGGTGTGACCGCGCCGGTAGGTCGACGCGGTCAAGCAGGGGCCGGAGGCGGAGATCTCCTAGCTCTTGTTGGCGACCTGGTGCTGGGCCAGGACGTCACCGGTGTGGTCCATCATGGTTGAGCTGGTGACGTGCCCGGTAGCGTGCGTGCGCGAGCCGTGCAGGGTCTTGCCGTCAACAGCGATCGCCCGCAGTCCGGGGTCGGCGCGGGCGGCGAGGAAGGCACCGATTGCCCGGTCCAGGGCGACGCCGTCGAACTGGCCGAGCGGCCGGCGCAGGGTGTGGGGGTACGGATCGAACACGGTGCCGGAGAGTGGGTCTGTGGGGAAGCCGAGGACACGGCAGGCCCACGCGGGGCGTCGCTGATCCTTTCCGTGATCGCGGCAAGCGGGCATGTGCCGGCCCGGACACTCGCCGTGGCCGCGACGACCAGGGCGGACAAGCGGTAGCAGCGGCCACGGACGCGACACCTCGCAGGTCGGGCACCAGGTCCAGGAAGCCGGCCCGCCCGCGTCCGCTGGCGGGATCGGAGCTGCACACGTCACACCGTGGGCATGAGAGAAGATGCAGGAGCGGGCATGGACTCCCTTGGTATTCATGAGACCTCGACACTCGCATGATCACTGAGACCGTGCTTTCATTGCGCCCCCCTGTCCGTGGCCTAGTGCTTGAAGGCCGCCGTCAGCCCCCTGCCCGAACCGTGCTGACCCCTCCAAGACGGGCCAGCATGGCACTCCGGACGAAATGTGATCATGCAATGTCAATGGCCCCTGACCTGGGGAGCGTATTTGGTTGTGATCACCAGGTGATCCGGGTGAGGTCTTTGAGACAGATCATCGAGGCGCGCAGGTGGAGGTCAGCGAGGTACCTCGCGGGTGTCTTGTCGTATCGCGTGGCGATGCCTCGCCATGCCTTGAGTTTGTTGATCAGGCGTTCGACGGTGTTGCGCTCCTTGTAGAGGTCGGCGTCGTGGCTGACGGGCCGGCCGCCTCTGGAGCCCTTCTTCTTCCGGTTGGAGGCCTGGTCCTTCTTCTCCGGGATGACCGCCTTGGTACGACGTTTGCGCAGGTGGGCGCGATTGCCGCGGGACCAGTGCGCCTTGTCTGCGGCGACCGCGTCCGGCCGGGTGCGGGGTCGGCCGACGGGCCCGCGGCACTTCCACTCGCCGATGACGTGGATCTTGCTGGTCTGTCCGCCCCTGGAGCGTCCGAGCAGGGTGGCCTTCCCCTTTGAACCTGGCCTTCTTCTCCTCGGCGGAAGCCTTCTCCAGAGCGGTGAAGACCTCCTCGTCGAGGGGCATCCCGGCCGCGTCGTGATGGGCCTGGGCGGTGGTGGAGTCAAAGCTGACCAGGGACAGGTCCACCTCACAGCGCTTCGCGGCTTCTGCGATCAGGCCCTCCAGCAGGGTCTCGAAGACCCTGGTGTCACGCCACTGCGGGAAACGGTTGTGGACGGTCGACCAGGCGCCGAACTCCGTCGGCATCTCCCGCCACCGCCCACCCGTCTTGAACCTCCAGATCACGCCCTCGAACTGCTGCCGCAGCCGCTCGGAATACGGGCCGTACTCGCCGATCGGCAGGTGCGGCTCGATCACCTCCTACTCCACATCCGTCAGTTGCACTCGCGTCGCCCAAAAGGGTCTACCAGTCCAGGGTCTACCGCGAAGGAAAATCTCGCAGATTGATCACGACGTAATACGCCGCCTAGTAGAGCCGCTACCCACTACCTATCATTTGGGCACTCACTACGTATTGACACCGTCAGCATCGGTACGAGTTGTAACAGAAAGCGGGCCATTTCTCCCTGCACTCGACTCGTCGTCTGCTTTTAACTAGAAAGGGCATGAAAGATACGGAATGCCCTGACGTGGCTTCTGTTGCAACTTCGGGAATATCCAGGCGATGGGTGATGGTCATGAATGCCGGAGAGAAGTCTCGCATAGCAGTCTACCTGCGCTGCTACCCCTACGACAGATGGGCGATGTGGACCCACCGAAGCGCCCTGCTGCGGTACGCCCGGGATCTGGGGCTGCCCCAGCCGACCGTGTTCTTGGACAACGGCAGGACCTCCAGGCAGCCGCTGCCCGAACTCGACCGCCTGAACGAGTACGTCAGCCAGGGCTTCATCGACGTGGTACTGATACCCGGACCATTCGTGTTCGCTCTCGACGACAGTGAGTCCCGCGCTATGGTGCTCCATATTCAGGACACCCACTGCCAGGTGGTGGAGATGCCGTCTCCGCGCCTCTCTCGGCAAGCGGGTGGGACCGATGCTGGCTCGGTCTGACCCCGCTTGAGACGTCTGGGTCGGCCGGACGGTCACCACGGCGGACGGGCGCAGCGCCATGGTGCGTGGATCACGAGCGCCGAGCCTGGCAGTAACCCATCCCGGGCCGCAGAAGAACTCGACGCCGGTCACCCGGGCCGACGCCGGTCACCCGGGCGGAGACACCAGTCATCAGGATGAGTGGGACGAGGGGTGCTGTCCCGGCTGCTGTGCAGGGGTGCCGGTGCCGTGAGGTGCGGAGGCCGGCCGGCTCCAGCTGACGCTGTCGCCCAGCATCATGTCGGGGTCGAACATGACGATCACAGCGGCGACCAAGAGCATGGTGAGCGGCCCGGCGAGCATGAGCAGGAGAAAGCCCATCAAGGCCGGGGACGATTGCGTGACTGTGGTCTGGCCGCTGAGGTGGACGGAGACCGCGGCCATGCCCGTGTAGTGCATGCCAGTCACAGCAACTCCCATGACCAGGCTCGCGCCCAGACTCGCCCAGAGCCCGTGGACGGAAACCGCAGCCCACAGTGCCGCGGTGGCGGCCACGACGGCGATGACGACCGACAGAGTCACCGTCGGGGTGTCGTAGTGGAGGGCTCCTGCGGTGTGCATGGCGGACATGCCGATGTAGTGCATGGTCGCCACACCGAGTCCGGTGATCGTGCCTGCTACGGCCAGGTTCGCCAGAGAGCCGCCCCGGTAGCCGACGAGGAACACGCCGATACCAACCACCGCGATGGCGACGGCCAGGCTGAGCAGTGTTCTCGTGGCGTCGTAGCTGATCAGCGATCCCTGGATACTGAAGCCGATCATGGCGATGAAGTGCATGGTCCATATGCCGCAGCCGATCGAAACGGCACCCAGTGCCAGCCATTTGGCTCGACCGTGCGGTCGCCGCAGTGAGCGTGTGGTGCACCGCAGCCCCAACGCTGCGCCGAGGCATGCCATCAGATAGGCGGAGATGGGGGTCACCGCGCCGTAGTGGAAGTTGGAGATCGTGGCAGACATTCAGGGTTCTCCTCAAGCATGTGACGGTGGGATGCATGTGGCGCGCGATGCTATGACAGCGTGTAGGGCGGCGGGCGGAATCGCCGCTGCGGTGTGCCGGAACGAGGGAGCGGCGCGCGCTCCCGCCGATCCCTGACAGGGGCGGGTCAGGCCGCGGGGGGAGAGAGAAGCGCCCTCCACTCTGTCGGCCCGAGCCAGGCTGCTGGCCACCGGCGGCAACCGCGAGACGGGCACCAACTACGCCTGCCATGTTGCCCAAGTCGCCCTGTTCCGCCATGGCCTGCGGCTAGTCGACTCCGAGGATCAGAGCACAATCCTGCGGCTGCTGACCGAGCGGCACGACGACCTGGTCGACGAGCGCACCCGTGTCCTCCAACGGCTCAACGCCGTGCGGCGCGACCTGCTGGCCGACGTGTGCCGCCTGGACCGGCAGATCAAGGACTACGAAGCCGAGATGCGTGACGCTCTCGCTGCGACTCGCAACACGCTCACGGCCCTTCCAGGTCTGGGCACCGTGCTGGCTGCCAAGGTCATCGGCCATGTCGGCGATGTCGGCCGCTTCCCCACCGTGTGCCACTTCGTCAGCGATACCGGCAGCGCACCGCTGGACGGCTCCAGCGGAGCCACGTACATTACCGGCTCAACACGGGCGGCAACCGCGCGTTGAAAGATTCACGATGGCGAGCGGTCAAGCCTACTACCTGGGCAAGATCGGGGAAAGCGAGACGCCGACCGAGACCCGCTGGGCCCTGAAACTAAACCAAGGACCGGTGACACCCTCCCAGGCCATGCGTTGGACAGGGGGGACACAGTCACGCCGGGCCCGGAGGCCAGTGGCCCCCTTGCAGGACCGCGAAGGCCATAACTCGGGGGCCGCCGCGGGGGCACGCCTTCATGTCCGGGCCTTGAGTACGGCCAGCAGGCGGGTGACCTCGTGGGTCATCGCGTCGCGGGCGGGGCCCAGATAGCGGCGGGTATCCGCGAGGGCCCGGTCCGCGTCGAGGACCGCGCGGGCGGCTGTGGTGAAGACCTGGTTCAGATGGGTGGCGATGTTGACCTTGGTCATGCCGTGGTCGACCGCCGCCGCCAGGTCGTGGTCGGGCACGCCCGACGAGCCGTGCAGGACCAGCGGGACGGGGACGGTGAGGCGTAGGGCGGCGATCAGGGGGAGGTCGAGCGATGCCGTGCGGGTCAGCATGGCGTGCGAGGTGCCGACGGCCACGGCGAGGGCGTCCACCCCGGTCGCGGCGACGAACGCGGCGGCCTCGTCCGGATCGGTGCGGGCGCCCGGGGCGTGTACGCCGTCCTTGCCGCCGACCTCGCCGAGTTCGGCCTCCACCCAGACGCCCTCGCCGTGGCAGCGGGCGGTGATCTCGGCAGTGGTCCGGATGTTCTTCTTGTACGGGAGGGTCGAGGCGTCGTACATCACCGAGGTAAAGCCTAGGGCCACCGCCTCGTGGACCAAGTCCGACGACGTGGCGTGGTCCAGGTGGACCCCCACCGGAACCCGGGCGGCGCGGGCGACGGCCAGGGTGGCTGCGCCCACGGCCGCCAGGCCGCCGTGGTAGCGGGTGGCGTTCTCACTGATCTGGAGGATCACCGGGGCACCTGCCGCTTCCGCCCCGGCCACTATGGCTTCGGCGTGTTCGAGCTGGATGACGTTGAAGGCGCCGACGCCGTGTCCCGCGCGTGCAGCGTGGGTGACGATCTCGCCGGTTCCGACAAGGGGCATGGTTCATCCTTAGAAGAGGGGGTGGAGGTCCACCCTGGTGCGGAGGCGATGGTGTACGGCCGGGTCGAAGGACCCGGCCAGCGGTGGGGCGACGGCGGCGGCTGACAGGGCCACCGCCTCGGCGAGCCGCCGAGGCCAGGGATCCGCGCAGGCCAGGCCGAGGGACAGTGCGGCGACCGCGGCGTCCCCGGCGCCGGTCGGGTTGCCGTGCAGCCGCTCGCTGGGCCGGGCCCGCCATGTGCCCTGCGGGGTGACGGCGAGCAAGCCGTCCGGACCCAGGGAGGCGACGACCGCGTCCGCCCCCGCGGTGCGCAGAGCACGCGCCCGAGTGGGGGTCGGATCGGCCGGTGGTGTCGGCCAGTTCGCCGGCGTTCGGCTTGACCAGGTCCGGTCCTGCCGGGAGCGCCGCGTGGAGGGCGGGGCCGCTGGTGTCGAGGACGGCGGGGACGTGGTGGGCGTGGGCGACGCGGACCAGGGTCCCGTACGCGTCGTCGGGCAGGCCGGGCAGCAGGCTGCCGGAGAGGACGGCCACAGTGGACTGGCGGAGGAGTTCTTCGTACGTGTCCAGGAACCGCCGCCACTCAGCGGGCAGGACGGCCGGGCCCGGTTCGAGCAGGGTGGTCTTGTCGCCGATGTGCGCGTCGGCCACGGCCACCGTGCGACGGCTGTCGCCGCTGATCGGGGACAGCCGCTCGGGCACCCCCGCCCTGGCCAGTTCCCGGCGCAGGGTCTCGCCGGTCTGCCCCCCGGCCAGACCCGTGACGAGGGTGGGGTGCCCGAGCGTGTGCAGGACCCGTGAGACGTTGACGCCCTTGCCGCCCGCCCGCCCGCCCGGGCGGGCGGGCGCTTCGCGGACGCGGTGCGTGGTATGGGGGCGGAGCCGGTCGACGTGGTGGTGATGTCGAGGGCGGCGTTCAGGGTGGCGGTGAGGATCACGGGGCGTCCACCGCCGTACGCTCCGGCTGCCTCGCTCCGAGGAGGTCCCGGGCCAGCAGCGCCGCGCCCACGCAGCCCGCCTGGTCGCCCAGCCGGGCCGCGACGACCTCGGGCACGGTCTGGAACGTGAGTCGTTCCGCGAGGGCCTCCCGCAGGGGCGCGAGGCAGGACTCACCTGCCTGGGCGAGGCCGCCGCCGATGACGACCCGCTCGGGGTCGTGCAGCGTGACGGCGATGGCCAGGCCGTCCGCCAGCGCGTCGACCGCCTCGGTCCAGACGGCCGTGGCTGCCGGGTCACCCGCGGCGGCACGCCGCTGGATGTCCCGGGCGGTGACGCCGTGCCAGCCGGTGGCACGGGAGTAGCGGCGGGTGACGGCGGCGGCCGACGCGACGGTCTCCAGGCAGCCGCGGCCCCCGCACGGGCAGGGGTCTCCCCCGGGCCGTACGACTACGTGGCCGAGTTCGCCGGCGCGTCCGTGGGCTCCGGTCAGGGCCTGGCCGCTGCTGAACACGGCGGCGGCGATCCCGGTGCCGACCGGGGCGAAGAGGAAGTCGGCGCAGCCCTGTCCGGCGCCTGCCCGGGCCTCTGCGAGGCCGCCGGCGCGGACGTCGTGGCCGAAGGCGATGGGCAGGCCGAGGTGTTCGGCCAGCCAGTCCTGGATGGGCACGCCGCGCCAGCCGAGGTTGGCGGCGCGTACGGAGAGTCCCGACGCCTCGTCGACGATGCCGGGGACGGCGATTCCGGCCGCCGCCGCTGCGGGGCAGCGCTCAGCCAGTTCGGCAGCGCAGGCGAGCACAGTCTCCAGGACGGCCTCCGGGCCGCGCTCGACGCGGGTGTACCAGCGCTCGGTGTGGTCGAGGGTGCCGTCGGTGCCGCCGTCGGAGAGGATGCCGCCCTTGATGTAGGTGCCTCCGATGTCGAGGGCGATGACCGTGCCGACGGCACCGGCCGTCTCAGCAGCACCGACCGTGCCAACGGCGCCGGCTGTCATGACTCGACCAGGTGGTCGGCCAGGACGATGGAGCGGGTGAGGTGGCGCGGCTGGTCGGGGTCGAGGCCGCGGCGCCCGGCGAGGGCGACGGCGAGGCGCTGGGCGCGGATCAGGTCCGCGAGCGGGTCGCCCGGGGAGACCGTGGCGTACGCGCCGGTCGCGCGGACCTGGTCGAGCAGCCCGGCGGGGGGCTCCCCGAAGAACCAGACGACACTTCCGGGCCCGGTGACGCTGATCGGGCCGTGTCGGTACTCCATGGCGGGGTACGACTCGGTCCACGCACCGGCCGTCCCGCGCAGCTTGAGGGCCGCCTCGTGGGCCACGCCGACGGCCCAGCCGCTGCCGAGGAACGTGAACTGCCGGGCGCCCAGGAACTCCTCGGGGAGTCGGGTCCCCAAGGTGTACTCGGCCTGGCGCAGCAGATCCGGCGGTACGAGGCCGAGGCCGGCGCGCAGCAGGACGAGCGCGGTGGTGGCGAACCTGGTCTGCACGACCGAGCGCTCGTCCGCGAACGACAGGTCCACGACCGTGTCGGCGGCGTCCTTGACGGGTGTGCCGAGGTCGCCGGTGACGGCGACGGTCGGTGTGCCCGCAGCCTGCTTCAACGCGGTGAGCACCTCCGTCGTGGTGCCGGACCGGCTGATGGCGAGCACCCGGTCGTACCGGCGGGCCGCCGGGAACTCTGAGGCCGCGAAGGCGTCGGTCTCGCCGCGCCCGGCGGACTCGCGCAGCGCCGCGTACGTCTGGGCGATGTACAGCGAGGTGCCGCAGCCGATGACGGCCACCCGCTCTCCGTCCCGAGGCAGCGCCTGGAGCCGCGCCCCGTGCGTGTCCAGCGCCCGGCGCCAGCACGCGGGCTGGCTGGCGATTTCCGTGTCGACATGGCTCACAGTGCCTCCCAGGCGGTTCACGGCTGGCGTACATCCAGCTCGAATGCATGAAGCTGACTCATTTATAAAAGATACGCTCACCTTTGAGCAACACTACGCATGAATAGTCATAGCGGAACCGGGGCGGGTTACGCTCGGCTCCCGAAGGTCACGAGGCGAGGAGAACGGTGATGAGCACCCACGAGCGGTGGACGCGGCTGCTCGACGCGCTGGGCGAGCGGGGTCGCATCGAGGTGGGCGAGGCCGCCGAACTGCTCGGGGTCTCCCCCGCGACGGTCCGTCGGGACCTGGAGGAGCTGGCCCGCCAGCAGCTGCTCACCCGCACCCGCGGTGGCGCGGTGCTCAGCGGCGTCTCGTACGACCTGCCCCTCCGATACAAGACGGCCCGCAAGGCCGACGAGAAGCAGCGCATCGCCCGCGCCGCCGCCGCGCTCGTCCCGCACGGCGCGGTCGTCGGGCTCAACGGCGGGACGACCACCTCGGAGGTGGCGCGTGAGCTCGCTACCCGCGCCGATCTCGCGGAGCAGGTTGGGAGCACGGCCCTGACGATCGTCACCAACGCCGTGAACATCGCCAACGAGCTGGCCGTGCGGCCGCATGTGAAGACCGTGGTGACGGGCGGGGTCGCGCGCCCCCACTCGTATGAGCTGACCGGCCCGATCGCCACCGCCGTTCTTCAGGAGCTCTCGCTCGACTTCGCCATCCTCGGCGTCAACGCCGTCGACCCCCGCTTCGGCGCCGCCGCCCACGACGAGGGCGAGGCCAGCGCGAACCGCGCCATGGCCGAGCGCGCAGGCCGGGTCATCGTGGTAGCGGACTCCACCAAACTCGGGCAGCGGGCCTTCGCCCGGGTCTGTACGGTCCCGAAGATCCACGTCCTGGTGACCGACCACGACGCCCCCGACGACCTGGTCGAACAGCTCTCAGGCCAGGGCGTCGACGTCCGCTGCGTCTAGGGAGTGTCCGGCGGACCATGCCGGCATCCGAGCCGCGTGCTTTCGCCCACTGGTGAGCGGATGCGTGTGTGCGCAGGAGCAAGGCACACGAGGGCGTCGGCGTGGAGCATGGGCAACTGACGGCAACGCCGCGGACGCGCGTGCCGGACCCCGCGGCGGCCCAGGCATGATCCGCCGGACACGGCCTACAGCCGCCCAGGGGCGTCGAAGGTCTGCAGGGCGTCACTTCACGGAACCCGCCGTCAGTCCTGACACCACATGCCGCTCGATAACCGCGAACAGGATCACCACTGGCACGATGGCGATCAACGATGCCGCGAACACATAGTTCCACTGCATGCTGTACGCGCCGATCATGTTGTTGATGCCGACCGTCAGAGGTTGTCGCTCCGGCGACGTGGTCAGCGTCAGGCCCATGATGAACTCGTTCCACGCCGCGATGGAGGTGAAGATCACAGCAGTGACGATGCCCGGCATCGCCAGCGGCAGCGTCACGCGCAACAGCGCCCCGGAGCGGCTCGCGCCGTCCATCATCGCCGCCTCCTCCAGCTCGACCGGGATCGAGCCGGTGTACGCGCTGATGATCCAGACCGCGAAGGCGAGGTTGAACGCCGCGTTGGCGACCATCAGCGCGGTGACCGTGTCGAGCAGCCCGAGCGCGTGGAACTCTCGGTACAGGTCCACCTGCAGGGCCGTCGGCTGGAACATCTGGGTGAGGAAAACGCTGGTTGAAGAGCTGTGCCAGGGCGAGCGAGACCAGCATGGTGAGCGCGACCACGACGACCGTCCAGACGGCCGTCCAGGTCAGGACGTCGGGCAGGCGCGGGTCCNCCGTCCAGGTCAGGACGTCGGGCAGGCGCGGGTCCGCGAGCAGCTTGCGGTACTTGTCGAGTCCGGCAGGCCCCTGGGCGGCGCTGGAGGTGTCGATGCGCCGCAGCGAGGTGCGGACCATCTCGACGATCGGCCAGACGACGACGGCCACGATGAGGACGACGGCCGGCCGATCCATGGCAGGGCACCGAGGCGCCGGATGAGGGGACGGGGGCGGGACCCGGTCGGCCGGTTGGGTCGGGCCCGCCGGGAAGGCCCCTCGCCCGCCCGGCCCGATGTCCGGCTGGTCGCCGTTCTGGACCATCGTCTTGACCTGGGTGTCCAGGTCGTTTCAGTTGATGACCTGAAGGTCGACCTTGATCTTGGGGTTCTTCTTCTCGAACGCCGTGATCACGTCCTGCCAGTACGCCTGGCTGGGGCTGTCGCCGTTGGAGCCGTAGTCCGCCGCGACGAACTTGATCGTGGTGATCCCGTCCACGCCGGAGGCACCGGATCCGCCGCCCCCGCAAGCCGAGAGGACGAGCGCGCCGACGACTCCGGAGGCGGACAGGGCGAAGAAACGTCGCTTCATGGTAGCTACCGCCTTTTGGTACGCGAGCAATGAAGCGCGAAGGTGATCAGGTATGCGCGTTTCACTCAACCTTGGACAGAGGTAGGGACGATCGTCACCTGTCGGCCCTGCTGGGTTATGGACTCGTAACCCTGGCGGTCCGTCCACCCAGCCCATGCGCACGGTTGCGCATTATTGATTGCAGATGGGGAGTACCAATCACTTGACGCCACCAAGGGGGACTGTTGTTATGTCGTGAACACATCGGCATGTAGTGGCAGCGGGCGTCGCCCAGACGCGGCGCGACGCCCGCATGGCCGGAAAGGCGGCTGTGATGCGACGAAGTCCAGACAGACCCCGACTTCCCTGGAGAGGGGGCGGCTCCGCGAGAAGGAGCCGGCCCGGACGCGGACGCCCGGCCATCCTGGGCCTGGTGGCCGCCATGGTGGCAGCTCTCTTCTCCGTCGCCGGCCCCGCCTCCCCGGCAGCCGCCGCGGGCCCGGGGAACGCCACCGGGGTCACCAAGTCGGGGAACACCTTCACGATCAGCACATCGACGGCGGCGAAGGCCCGGGTGGTGATCGCCCGAGAGGACATCTTCCGGATCTGGCTGTCGCCCAGCGGCGGCTTCACCAACGACCCGGCGGGCAGCACCCTCGCGATCGACACCGACTTCGGCGCCGTGACGACGAGCGTCACCGACGCCGGCTCGCACTACCGGATCACGACCCCCGCGCTGAACATCCGGGTGAACAAGTCGCCACTGCGGTTCTCCGTCTACCGCGCCGACAACTCCACACTCGTCTGGGCCGAGTCCCAGCCCCTGTCCTGGACCGGCACCCAGACCAGCCAGTACCTTGCCCAGGGCCCCGACGAGCAGTTCTACGGCACCGGCCTGCGCCTCGGGGAGTGGGCACTGCGCGGCAAGACCGTGCCGGTCGCCGCCGAAGGCAAGTGGCAGGAAAACACCAACGCCAGTCCTGCGCCCTTCTACATGTCCACCAACGGCTACGGCGTGATGCGCAACACCTGGGCCCCCGGCACCTACTCCTTCGGCGCGCCCGGCACGTTCACGCACAACGAGAGCCGTTTTGACGCCTGGTACTTCGTCGGCGACTCCCTCAAGGGCGTGCTGGACGCCTACACCGACGTCAGCGGCAAGCCGTTCCTGGCGCCCATGTGGGGCTTCGAGCTCGGCAACGCCGACTGCTGGAACGCCTCCAGCCCCAGCTACCGGGGTGACCGGAACCGTGCCCGCCACCAGACCACCAAGGACGTCCTCGGGTACGCGGACGACGCCCGCACCGCCGACATGCCGTCGGGCTGGTTCCTGCCCAACGACGGCTACGGCTGCGGCTACACCGACCTGAAGGCGACCGTCGACGGACTGAAGGCCAAGGGCTTCCAAACTGGCCTGTGGACCTCGACCGGCCTGGCGAATATCAACAGGGAGGTCGGCGTCGACGGCAGCCGCGCCGTCAAGACCGACGTGGCCTGGGTCGGCCCCGGCTACAAGTACGCCTTCAACGCCGTCCAGCAGGCTGTGGACGGCATCGAGAACAACTCCGACGCCCGCCGCTACGTCTGGACGGTCAACGGCTGGGCCGGCACCCAGCGCAACGCCATCGTCTGGACCGGCGACACGCACGGTACCTGGAACGACATGCGCTGGCACGTCCCGGCGATCACGGGCGCCGGCCTGTCCGGCTTCAACTATGCCGCCGGCGACGTCGACGGCATCTACAACGGCAGCCCCAAGACCTACGTCCGCGACCTCCAGTGGAAGGCGTTCACCCCGGCCTTCATGACCATGTCCGGCTGGGGCGCCACCAACCCGTCCACCGGCTACCACGACAAGCAGCCCTGGCGGTTCAACGACCCGTACCTCTCCATCAACCGCCAGTACCTCAAGCTGAAGATGCGGCTGATGCCCTACCAGTACTCGATGAGCCGGGTCGCCACCGAGACCGGTACGCCGATGGTCCGGGCCATGGTCCTGGAGTACCCGGACGACCCGGTCGCACGCGGCAACCAGACGAGTGGCCAGTTCATGTCCGGTGACTCGTTCCTGGTCGCGCCCGTCGTGTCCGACACGTCCACGCGGAACGGCATCTACCTGCCGGCCGGAACGTGGACGGACTACTGGACCGGCAAGACGTACCAGGGCCCGGGCTGGCTGGACGGCTACTCCGCACCGCTCGACACACTCCCGCTGTTCGTCAAGGGCGGCGGCATCGTGCCGATGTGGCCGCAGATGAACTACAAGGGCGAGAAGCCGGTCGACACCCTCACCTACGACGTGTACCCGCGCGGCTCGTCCTCCTTCACCCTGTACGAGGACGACGGCATCACGCGCGCCTACAAGAGCGGCGCGTACGCGAAGCAGCAGGTGGACGTGTCCGCGCCGCAGTCCGGCACCGGGGACGTCCGTATCGACGTGGGCGCGAGCACCGGCTCGTACGAGGGCAAGCCCGCCTCACGGGGCTACGAGTTCACGGTCCACGCGGCCGACGCCCCCACCGCTGTAACAGTGGACAGTACCGCGCTGACCAGGCTCACGTCGAAGTCCGCGTACGACTCCGCCGCCACCGGCTGGTTCTTCGACCCGGCCGACCGCTCCGGCACCCTGCGGATCAAGGCGGGCGACAAGTCCGGCGCGTTCGCCGTCACCGCGTCCGGGCTGAAGCTGCTCCCGGCCACCGAGGTGCCCAGCACCAGCTCACCGATCTCCAAGGCGGACTGGAGCGTTGTGTACTCCGACAGCGAGGAGACCACAGGTGAGAACGGCACCGATGCCAACGCCATCGACGGCAACCCGGCCACGAAGTGGCACACCAAGTGGTACGGCGGAAGCGACGCGCTGCCTCACGAG
>NZ_JARWBG010000061.1:0-36168 GCF_029846775.1 Streptomyces chengmaiensis | reverse complement strand
CCCGGCCGATACGCAAGGAATGACCAATCAATGATCAAACCACCCGAAACAGGGAACATCACGCCAGTTCGAGCATGGTCGGCGGCACCGTCGATGTTCGGCGCCCCGGTGGGGAATCGTGAACACGCGGGTGGGGAATTACGTGGCGCTGATCATGCAGATCGTGGGGAATTACGTGACCGCCGACACGCGAGCACGATCTCGAAGGCTCGCTCGCTGAGGGCAAGTTCGGGCACCGCATCGGGGTCAGAGAGACGCAGGTCTTCGGAGTGCAGGTTGTAGAGAGAGTAGACCTGCCAGTCCAGCTCCTCCTGGAGGGCGATCATGCGGGCACGGAGGGAGGCGTGACGACTTTCGGCTTCGCGGAGGGCGGAGGCAGTGGGGGTTGTCTTGGCTGCGAGGGCGGCAGGGGTGGCGGCGGAGAGCTGCTGGGCGAGGGTGTCGAGGGCGGTGGCGAGTGCCGTGGGGTACTCGGCGGGAAGAGGAAATTCCTGGAGCTTGGTACCGGTGAACTCGTAAAAGCGCTCCCAGACCTGCGACTTGTAGCCCTCGTTTACGCCCTGGCTACCCTTGTCGTGACTAACCATTTTGAGCCAGAAACCAGCCGTGGAGCTATTGAGCAACCCGAGCAGCCGCACATACTCCTCCTCGCTCGCCCCCTTGTTGAGCGCGACGACGGGGGCGGTGCGGATGAATACGCGCCGCGCGCGGTTCAGCGCGAAGTGATTGTGCGTAGCAACGAAGGGGAAAGCGATCGTGAACTTCGGCCTATACCTGTTCTTGAAGAACATGGAGTACTCGAACCAGGCAAGCCCACGCTCCAGTTGTGACTTACCGAAGGCGACACGGTCGATGAGGTAACGGCGGGACGGCCACAGGAAGCGTCTCAGTTCCGGCGATGCCGTCGCCTTGAGAGTCTTCTCGTCATATGGCCACGCTGAGGTCGTCGCCCCGCTGATGGTGAAATCGCGGACGGAGCCGCCGTCCACAAGCTGGCGCGCTTCGTCGTCCGTGATGCCTGAACGTCGCAAGGCTCCAGCACCAACCATGAATGCGTCGTCCTCGCGCGTTACCGCACCAGCGCCAATTTCCTGAGCAGCTGATCGGAGCTGGGCACGCGATCCGGAATTCAGCGTCTCTACCATCTCAAGTCCGCCATCAGCCAGGATCCACGGCTGCTTGCCGAAATACCGACCCCGCTCCAGATCGTCCACTGAAACCCACTGGCCCGCACTCCCCGGTCGGTCGATCAGCTCGACGATCGCCCGCCACACCAGCCCCTCCGCTTCCTTCCCCTCCTCCGGCGCCGAAGGCTCCCCCTGCACGCTCCGCACCGTGCGGATCGTCGCCTGCCGCTTAGCTCCCTCCCTAGGTCGCCCGATGAGAATCACCGTCGGCGTCCCATGCCCAGGGATGACCGCCCCTGAGGTGTCGATAACCTCCGTCAGCTCGACCTTGTGCGCGAAGTACTCCTCGATGAGCTTGGTGCCGAATTCACGCTTCATGAAGGAGTTCGCTGTGATCTGACCGACCATGCCGTAGCCGTGCCCGTCCGCCCCACCCTGCTTGGCTAGTTCGAAGAACCGCTGTGCGAAGGGAACGGACAGTGCGTACGTCCCCGCGCACGCGCTGTACAGCTCTCGGTACAGCTGGTTGAGCTGCTTGTCCTTGACCGTGATGTACGGAGGGTTACCCACTACTACGTGGTAACGCCCCTGGTCCAGGATCCCGGGATACTCGTCCACGTCCTCCGTGGCGTATGAGAACTCAGCGAGGGGGTCACCGGCCGCGCCGCCCTCGTCCTCAAAGCCAAGCCCCAGTTGAAGCTCCAGCTGGCGATCCTTGATGAGGGAGTCGCCCACAGCGAGCTGGATCGGCCACTCGTAGTGCTGGGCCTCCTCGAAAGTCCGCATGCCGCTTGCGGCCATCGCCGCAACCAGGAGCCGGAAGCGGGCGATCGCAATCGCGAAAGGGTTGAGGTCCACTCCGTGCACCGAGTCGAGGGCGGCTCGCACCCGCTCGTACGAGCCCACCTCTGGACGCTGCTCCGCCCACATCCGTACCAGCCGTCGGAACGCTTCGAGCACGAAGTGTCCGGACCCGCAGGTCGGGTCGATCATCTTCAGTTCCTCGAACCCGAACTCCCGTACCGCCGGGGTCATCGTCCGGTCGAGGATGAACTCCTCCACGAACTCCGGCGTCTGCAGCAGCGCGTACGTCTTGCGGGCCGCCTCGCTAAGGTCCTGGTACAGATCGCCGAGGAACCGGGTGTTCCAGCCCTCGGTGCCGGGCTCTCTCAGCGGGTCGCTGAAGTCATGCACAAGCACCGGGCCGTCGGCTTCATTCTCGCTGGCGCGCTGCTCCCGCCAGAACGCGAGCAGCGCGCCCGCCCCGTCGTGCGAAAGCGGGATCTGGTAGAGCGGGTTGTGGTCGCGGTCGAAGAGCAGTCGGCCGGCCTGCCCAGCGCCCAGCTCTGCGAACGCCGCCTCCAGCCAGCCTCGGTACGTCGGGTCGGTGTCCTTCTCCAGGTACTCCTCGTACCGCGCCTGCGCGGTCTCGCGCCCAGCCACATCCGGGGCGGTGATGTAGGGCTCGGCGATCAGCCGGTTGTCCTCGCTGAAGCGGACGAAGACGGTGCCGAGGACCCAGGCAACCGCAACCTGGGTGATCCGCTCCCCGAGCCAGGCGTTCCATGTCGCCGCCGTACGGCCCAGCTTCCGGGCCTGCTCATACTCACCGCGCAGCCGCGTCCCTACCTCGGGGACAGCTTTGACCTGCTGCTCAAGGTCGGTCTCTGCCGCCTTGACCTGCTTCTGCAGGTCGGCGAGAAGGCTCTTGCGGTCGATCACGGAACGGCTCCTGTGGAGAAATCGGAGGAGGGCGGAAGAAGGCCGGTTCAGGTGGTGAAGAGGGTCAGGCGTCCGGTGCGAGGTGTTTGCGCGCGACCCAGGCATCGGGCACGACGATCCACTCGTCGAACCCTGCCTGGTACGGCACGCTCTGCCCTGCCAGCCGCGGTGCTTTCGCCGGGTCGGACTGGGCGACGAGCAGCCACAGCGGGCTGCCACCTTGCCGCGCTTCCTCCGCGAGCCTTACGAGCAGATCCAGCGCGTCGTACCGGGCGAGCACCGCAGTGTCGGTAAGGAGCAGCGGTCCCCGCCCCTGCCTCAGTCGCTCTCGCAGCTGCGGCTCGATGCGCCCCCACGCCTTGTCTGTACGGATGCGCAGCTGCTGGTGAGCCCGGCTTCCGGGTTCGGCAGCGTCGGCCTTGAGGACGGTCTCCCAGGTCGGTCTGGCCGCCTCGCCGATCACCCTGCGCAGTTCGTTCACGAAGAGCCCGGTCAATGACACCGGCCGCACGCCGTACGGCTCGTCCGCCAGGTGTCGCACCGCGTTCTCAGCACCCCGGTGGGGCACCGTCAGGACCCGGAAGCCGTCCTGTCGCGCCGAGTGCCTGAGTCGCTGTTCGGCCTTGACCGCGGCTGCGACGGCCGCGTCCGCGTCGTACTGGGTGGGGGCGGATCGACGGGCCGCCGAGGCTCCCCAGCTCGCCGAGGTCAGGCCGGCGGTGGCGTCCCCGGCCGGACGGTCCGGGATGAGACGGAGCACCTTGTCGTAGCGCGTCGCCAGCTTCAGCTCGAAGCCGGCCTGCTTCAGGTAGCGGACCAGTGCGCTGCCGGTGGGCAACTCGCGTGGCACCAGCGGGTCTGTGCCCAGGTCAGGGAAGCGGGTCGTGACTCGCTTGTGCAGGGCGTCAACCGTGAGGCCAGGCAGTCGCTCCTCCTCGACGCCCGGCTGCACGGCGACCACACCGGCCTGGGTGATCCTCAGCGCTCGCACCAGGTCCAGGTCGCGCGGGTAGATCTCCAGTCGGGGGGTGAGAGCGGCTCGGGTGGATGCTGCCACCGCGATCTCGGCGGTGCGCCGCTCGTCCCAGCCCAGGTGTCCCGGCGGCCGTCGCACCGCGTCCAGCTCGGTAAGAACGGTGCTGGCCGTCGGCAGAGATTCCAGGTCCGCGAGTCGGTCGGCCCGCGCGCCCAGGTTTAGCGCGTATTCCTGCAGAGCGGGCAGCGTCGGCGTGTCCGGGCCGTCCACGCCCTCCCGGACATCGAGGGCGAGCAGGCCCAGCACCGGATCGGCGCCCTTGGGCATCCGGGCATGGAAGTAGCGGAAGAGCGGCGGGGCCTCGTTGTTGTAGCTCTCTCGCTCGACCACCGCACGCAGCAGCGACAGGGCGAGCGCGCGCCGGTCGCGCCGCTCCACGTGCTGGGTGCCGCGCCGGGCGATCAGCGCGTCGGCGAGCTCGATCACCGGGGCCACCCGTCCGCGCTCAGCAAGGAGCTCCACCACCTCCTCGCGCAGCAGCCCAAGGGCGATGTCCTCGTACCAGCGCTCGCGCGCCTTCTTCACGATCTGCGGGATACGGCCCGCGGTCAGGCCCACCGCGTCAGCGACGTCCCGCTGCCGTACCCATGCCAGGCCCTCGGGCAGCTTGCCGGCCTCGTTGGGCAGCCGCAGCAGCAGCCGGACCGCTTCGCGCTCCTTGGCGTTGGAGCGGGCACTGCCGCTGGATGGCTTCGGGACCAGGCGAGCGGCCAGCGCGTCCAGGCTCAGCGCGCCTAGCAGCTGCGGGTCAGTGACACTTCCGCCGCCGGCGGCGACCGATTCGGCGACCGCCTGTTCCAGCTCGGTGATTTCTTGACCGGCTGCCTTGCGGGCCTCCGCGCTGAGTGGCGCGGGGGCCGATTTGCCGAGTCGGAGGTTCCACTCCTTCTGCCGACGCTGGATCTCCTCCCGAGTACGCGAACCCATGCCTGGCGCAGTCAGGAACTTCCTCGCCGAGTACTCCAGTACGTCCCCGACGGTGTTCAGTCCCATGGCGAACAGCTGGGACTGCGCGGAGAGCGTCAGACCTGCCACGGACAGAGGTGTCGTACGGTCAGCCCTGGCCGCCTGCTGGTCACGCACTTGCTCGACGGCGGCATCGTCGTCCTCGCGTCCGATCTGTGGCCCGGCTTCTTGCGTGGTACCTGCGCTTTCCGCCATACCGTGCCCGGAGCTCGGAGCTGTTGTCCGCTGCGCATCCAGGAAGAGCGCCTGCCAGGCACGCTCCATCGGCTTCAGGTCCGAGAACCGGTCCTTCACGTCCCGGGCCAGAGCCTTGCGGAAGAAGGCGACCAGGCCGTCGCGAACAGCCGGCTCGAAGGCGTCGGCTGCGAGCTGCGGGTACGGCCACTGCTTCGGATCGGTCTGCCGGGCTGTGACGGCACCGTCGCCCCATCGGGGCAGTTCGTTCGACGCCATCTCGTGCAATGTCGCCGCGAGCGCATACCGCTCGGCATGGCCGTCGTACGAGCCGCGCGTGATGATGCCCAAGAACGGGTCGAGGTAGCCCTCGGTGCCCGCATCGATCTCCTTCGCCGGGTAGCCGGCGAGCGAGAAGTCGATCAGCACCAGCTGTCGAGTGCCGTTGGGACGGATCCGGATTGCGATGTTGTCCGGCTTCAGGTCCCGATGCCAGATTCCTTCCGCCTCCAAGTGCTCCACCGCGCCGAACAGGTACTTCCCGTACGCCTCCAGCTGGTCCATGCCCAGGCGGCCGTTGTCCCGCAGCTGTCGGGCGACGGTGTCCTCACGCCGCCTCGGTCCCTTCCCGTCACCACGGTCCTGGTCCTTCAGCTCTCGGCTGTCGCCGACGTATTCGAGAGCGAGCACCCTACGTCCCGCGAGAGTCATCGGCTCCCGCTCGTACAGCGCGATGATGCTGGAATCCCGGTGGATGCGGCCCAAGATCTGGGCCTCCCGGTCGAGGACCGCGTGCTTGGCTTCGCTCAGCGCGACCTTCAGCACAGCCACCGGCAGGGTGCCGCTACGCCGCGGCTCACCCGCGAGATCCCTCACCAGGAACGCCCGAGAGGTCGAGCCCGTGCCGAGCCGGCGAACAACCTCCCAGCGCCCGGCCAGTACATCCCCGGCCACGGCCTCCAGCGGGTCCTTCTCCGGCTCGCCCCGATCCTCGTCCGCTTCCGATCCCGACCCGCCGTCCCCGCCCGTGCCTGCGGCTGTGGCCGAGCCGACGGAGTCCTTTTCGGTGAATGCCTGCTCGACGTACTCCAGCATCTCCAGGAAGTCGTCGACCGTGGACAGGCGCCGACCCGGTTCGTACGCGGTGGATGCCTCCACCAGGTCGTCGATGTCCGGGTTGAGTCCGTCGACCAAGGCACTCGGGCGCAGACTCTCACCGGCTTCCAGGCGGGCCATGACCTCGCTCTGGCTTGCGCCTGGTGCCTGCCCGGTGACCAGCAGATACGTGAGGACGCCGAGCCCGTACACATCGAGGCGCACCGGATCGGCCTTGGGAATCCTCAGCTCCGGCGCCAGATACGGATCAGCCTGCTCCGAGACGTGGAACCCGGACACATTTGTAGGAGCCAAGGTCAGTGGCCGGCCACGGCTGGCGCTCTGGCCTGTAGCGATCTGCCAGTCCGCGATCTGCGGCCAAGGGCTCAACCAGCGCTGCTCCTCGCTGAGCTCCCGCCCGCGCGGGCCGCGATCACGCGGAATGATGTGCACCGCGTGCGCCGACAGCGTGCGGTGATGGAAACGGCGTGAGTGCGCGGAGCGCACCGTCTCCGCGAGCTGCCGTACGAGCGCAAGGCGACCCCGCAGGTCCAGCTGCTTCCCGTGCTGCACCAGAAAGTCGTCCAGCCGCAGAGTCTCCGGGTGGTAGTCGAACAGGATCGTCGGCCCAGCCGGATGCCCTGACGGCAGGTAACTCTTCAGCTGTACCGCACCCGGGTGCCGGAACCGGCTGAGCACCAGCGCCTCGCGGGCAGCGGCCTGCTCCACCGAACGCCGCTCGGCGTCCGAAGCACCGCGCTCGCTGAGGAAGACGCGCACTCGCGCCAGATCATGCAGCTGGGAGTGACGGCCCAAGTAGTCGGCCCAGGTGGGCCCGGAGTCGAACGCCTTCGCATCCAGAAGATAGGAGCCCACCTCATGCTGGCGGCGGATCGGCGCGATGCCGAGCTTCTTCAGGGCCCCGTCGACGCGGCGAGACGTCTCAGCCGTTATCCGGCGCCGGGCGTCACCCGGCGGCTCGGCCAGCATTTCCACGAGCTGCTTGACCGTGAAAACGCCATTCAGATCGGCGGCCGGCAGGTTCACACGGAGCTTGTCATCGGTGAAGCAGACCGCCTCGCCCACCCAGATCTTCGGCCGGTCCCCGGGCCGACCGGAGACGTCGTTGATCAGGCCGGCCAGTTCCTTGGCCTTCCGATTCGCCAGGTGCAGGGGGTTGCCGTGTCGCCGCTGCGTCCCGCCGGGCGTGGTCTGCACCCAGTCGTTGCCGCCGCCGTGTACCGAACCGTGCCAGTCCTTCAGCTCGAGGAGGAAGACCCCGGCCGGTGCGGTCACCAGAAGATCGACCTCGCGGACATGCCCGCTGTTCGCGGTGAACGTGAAGTTCGACCAAGCACGCCACGGCTCCTCGTCAGGCAGGCGCCTGCGGATCGCCTCCAGGCCGCGGCGCTCGTGCTCGTGCTCGGACTCGGTGACCGTCGTCCACCGACCTTCCAGCATGCGACTCCCCGCCTGTATTTGCTGCGCACGTTTGTGCCTGCCGTGACCCTGCCGCCGCGATCAGGAACACGGGGCTGCCCCCGCAGAAGGAATCTTAGAGGCCGGGACTGACACCGGGAGAAGGAACCGAACTTGCACCTGACGACCGACTCCGCATCTGACCAGCGGAAAACCCAGTGAACGCGCTGGGAAGGGCAAGCTCTGCCACGAATCGCATCTGGGGCTGCCCAATTGCGGCGAAGCTCCCGGGAGGGAGGCAAACCGCGAAGGGCAGACATCCACTTCAGCCGGTGGGCATGGCGATGAGTCTGGCCGCTGCTCATGCAGCAAGCACACAGCCGCTGCTGTAGGGGCCCCGCAGCCGCGCTGACGAGGCTGTCTGGGCCGCACCGCCCCCCCCTGACACCCCATCAGAACGAGCGTCAAATGAGCGTCACGAGCGTCAATTCAGCGTCAAGATATCGCCCGTAACGCCCACAACGCACATAATGCGCACGCACAAAACCGCAGGTCAGGAGCCCTTTGCGGCCGGTTCAAGGATCGCGACACACTCCACGTGGTGGGTCATCGGGAAGAGGTCGAACGCCCGCAGTGCGCGGGGCTTGTAGCCGTCGGCGCGGAAGTAGGCGAGGTCGCGGGCGAGGGCCGCGGGGTCGCAGGCGACGTAGGCGATGCGGCGGGCGCCGAGGGCGGTGAGGCGGGCGACCGTCTGGCGGCCGGCGCCGGCGCGGGGCGGGTCGAGGACGATGAGGTCCGCCTCGGTGATGCCGGTGCGGGGCAGGACCTGTTCGACCTTGCCCTGTTCGATGCGGACGCGGTCGAAGTCCTTGAGGTTGTGCCGGGCGTCCTCGACGGCGCGCTTGGAGGACTCGATGCCGAGGACCGCCCCCTGGTCGCCGACGCGGTCGGCGATGGCGCCGGCGAACAGGCCCACGCCGCAGTAGAGGTCGAGCGCGGTCTCGCCCTTGCGCGGCATCAGGCCCTGCATCACCGCGGTGACCAGGACGTCCGCCGCCTGCGGGTGGACCTGCCAGAAGCCGCCCATGCCGACGCGGTAGGTGCGGCCGTCGGCGCGTTCGCGGACGAAGGCGCGGCCGTGGACCCGGTGGACCGAGCCGTCGCGTTCCTCGACGCGGAGGACGGAGACGGGCTTGTCCAGTTCGACGAGGGGCAGCCGGCCGCCGGGGCGCGGGGTGAGGACGACCTGGCGGTCGTTCGAGCCGGTGGCCGCGATGGCCTCGACGGCGGCCATCTGGGGCCATCTGCGCTTCTCGATGCCGAGTTCGCTGACCCCCTCGGCGGCGATCATGCAGTGGTCGACGGGCTCCACCTCGTGCGAGCGGTGCCTGCGCAGCCCGGCCCGGCCCTCGGCGTCGACGGCGTACTGGACGCGGGTGCGCCAGGCGGGGACCTGGCCGGCCGGGAGCTTGTCGCCGGGGGCGGGCATGACGGTGCCGTCCCAGCCCGCCTCCTCGGGGGTGAGCCCGGCCAGCCGCTTCAGCTGCTCGGTGATCACCTCGCCCTTGAGCCGCCGCTGCGCTCCGGGCTTGGCGTGCTGCCAGTCGCAGCCGCCGCACTTGCCCGGGCCGGCGAAGGGGCACGGCGCCTCGATGCGGTCCTTGGACGCCTCGATCACGCGCACCGCGTCGGCGCGCAGGAAGCGGGAGTCCTCCGCGCCCTCGGTGACCCGGACGACGGCCTTCTCTCCGGGCAGCGCGTGCCGGACGAAGAGCACCCGGCCCTCGTCCGTGCGGGCGATGCAGTGGCCGCCATGTGCGACCGGGCCGACCTCGACCTCGTACTCCTCCCCGACCAGCGACGACTCGGTTCCGTTCGACATGGCGGGGTGACTCCTGGGATGAGGGCGGGGCTGGAACAACAGCCTGCCAGTGTACGTCTGCTGCGGCTCAGCTCCGCACACCCGGGTCCCTGTGCCGGCCGTCCACCGGACCGCGGCGCACCGAACCCGGAGCGTTCCACTCCTGGCGCTTCTTCGCCCGCTGCTTCGCCGCCTCCGACGACACCAGCTGGTACGGCACCGACGTCACCATCACGCCGGGGGTGAACAGCAGCCGGCCCTTGAGCCGCAGCGCGCTCTGGTTGTGCAGCAGATGCTCGTACCAGTGCCCGACGACGTACTCGGGGATGACGACGCTGACGACGTCCCGCGGGCTTTCCCGTCGCAGCCCCTTGACGTAGTCGATCACCGGCCGGGTGATCTCGCGGTAGGGCGAGTCGAGGATCTTCAGCGGGACGTCGATGCCGCGGCGCTCCCACTCGGCGCGCAGCGCCTTGCTGTCGTCCGGGTCCACGCTGATGCTGACGGCCTCCAGCTTGTCGACGCGCATCAGCTGCGCGTAGGCGAGGGCCCGGAGGGTGGGGCGGTGAACCTTGGAGACCAGCACGATCGCGTGGACGCGGGAGGGCCGCACGCTGTCGTCGGTGGGCTCGTCGGGCGCCGCGATCTCCTGGGCGACCGCGTCGTAGTGCCGGCGGATCGTACTCATGACCGCGTAGAAGATCACCATGCCGAGCAGCGCAACCCAGGCGCCGTGGGTGAACTTGGTGGCCAGGACGACGACCAGGACGAGGCCGGTGAAGAACGCGCCGAAGGCGTTGATGGCCCGCGAGCGGATCATGGTGCGCCGCTTGGCCTGGTTCTTCTCGGTCCGCAGCTTGCGGTTCCAGTGCCGCACCATGCCGGTCTGGCTGAGCGTGAAGGAGACGAAGACACCGACGATGTAGAGCTGGATGAGCCGGGTGGAGTCGGCGTCGTAGACGTAGACGAGCAGCGCGGCCGCACCGGCCAGCAGCACGATGCCGTTGGAGAAGGCGAGCCGGTCGCCGCGGGTGAGCAACTGGCGCGGCAGATAGCGGTCCTGGGCCAGGATGGAGCCGAGCACCGGGAAGCCGTTGTACGCGGTGTTGGCGGCGAGGAACAGCACCAGCGCGGTGGCCGCGGCGAGCAGGACGAAGAAGAACGTGCCCTCGCCGAAGACGGCGGCGGCCACCTGGGCGATGACCGGGTCCTGGACATAGGCGTCGCCGACGGGCACACCGTCGCGGACCAGGTCCTTGGCCGGGAACTCCGCCATCTTCACATCGGTGGCCATGGCAAGCCCGATGATTCCGCAGAACATGGTGACGGCGAGGACGCCCATCAGGGCCAGCGTGTTCGCCGCGTTCCTGCTCTTCGGCTTGCGGAAGGCGGGAACGCCGTTGCTGATCGCCTCGACGCCGGTGAGAGCGGCACAGCCGGAGGAGAAGGCCCGCAGCAGCAGGAACAGCAGGGCGAAGCCGGCCAGTCCCGGATGCTCGGGCTTGATCTCGAAGTCGGCCGTCGGCGCCCGCATGGAGTCGCCGAGCACCAGCCCCCTGAACGAGCCCCAGGCGATCAGCAGGAAGACCCCGCCGACGAAGACATAGGTGGGGATGGCGAAGAGCCTGCCGGACTCCCTGACGCCGCGCAGGTTCATCAGGGTCAGCAGCAGGATGACGGCGAGCGCGCTGAGCACCTTGTGCTCGACGACGAACGGGACGGCGGAGCCGAGGTTCTCCACTCCGGAGGAGATGGAGACGGCGACGGTGAGCACGTAGTCCACCAGCAGGGCGCTGGCGACGGTCAGCCCTGCCCTGGGGCCCAGATTGGTGTGGGCGACCTCGTAGTCGCCGCCGCCGCTCGGGTAGGCGTGCACGTTCTGCCGGTAGGAGGCGACGACCGTGAACATCAGCACGACGACGGCGGCGGCGATCCAGGGGCTGAAGTGGTACGCCGACACGCCTGCGATCGACAGGACCAGCAGCACCTCGCCCGGCGCGTATGCCACGGAGGACAGCGGGTCCGACGCGAAGACGGGGAGTGCGATGCGCTTGGGAAGGAGTGTCTCCCCCAGCCGGTCGCTGCGAAGAGCGCGCCCGATAAGAATACGTTTGGACACGCCGGTCAGTTTGGACACGCAGAGGATCGTAAGCGGTCGTAACAAGCCATGCCCACCCGCCACCCTCCTTGTCGACTCGGACGGTCACAGGGGGTCCCCACGGCTACGGTGCGTGTGTAGCTTGGGCCGCGGTCTGAGACCCTGTTAACCCTGAGCAATGACTCACCCTGTCCGGGACCAGGACAGGACAGCCGGAAGGACGGTCGTGCACATCGTCATCATGGGATGCGGGCGAGTGGGAGCCGCTCTCGCGCAGACCCTGGAGCAGCAGGGGCACACGGTGGCCGTCGTGGATCGGGACCCCACGGCTTTCCGCCGTCTGGGCTCCGGATTCGGGGGGCGCCGCGTCACCGGAATCGGGTTCGACCAGGACACCCTGCGCGAGGCGGGGATCGAGGACGCCGGCGCGTTCGCCGCAGTCAGCAGCGGTGACAACTCCAACATCATCGCGGCGCGGGTGGCCCGTGAGATGTTCGGCATCGAGAACGTGGCCGCCCGGATCTACGACCCCCGGCGAGCCGAGGTCTACCAGCGCCTGGGCATCCCCACGGTCGCCACGGTGCGCTGGACGGCGGACCAGATGCTGCGGCGGCTGCTGCCGTCCGGCGCGGAGCCGCTGTGGCGCGACCCCAGCGGGAGCGTGCAGCTCGCCGAGGTGCACACCGCCCACTCCTGGATCGGGCACAAGATCAGCAGGTTGCAGGAGGAGACGGGCGTGCGGGTCGCCTTCATCACCCGGCTGGGCGAGGCGATGGTGCCGACGTCCCGGACGGTGCTGCAGGAGGGCGACCTCGTGCACGTGATGATGCGCACGGACGAGATCGAGAAGGTCGAGGCGGCTTTCGCCGAGGGGCCTGAGGAGGGCGATCGCTGATGCGTGTGGCGATTGCGGGCGCCGGCGCGGTGGGCCGGTCCATCGCGGGTGAGCTGCTGGAGAACGGGCACGAGGTGCTTCTGATCGACAAGGCCCCGACCGCGATCTCGGTGGAGCGGGTGCCGCAGGCGGAGTGGCTGCTGGCGGACGCCTGCGAGATCACCTCGCTGGACGAGGCGGCGCTGCAGCGCTGCAACGTGGTGATCGCGGCGACCGGCGACGACAAGGTCAATCTGGTCGTCTCGCTGCTGGCGAAGACGGAGTACGCGGTTCCGAGGGTGGTCGCGCGGGTCAACAACCCCAAGAACGAGTGGCTCTTCAATGAGTCGTGGGGCGTGGACGTCGCGGTGTCCACGCCACGGCTGATGTCGGCGCTGGTGGAGGAGGCGGTGAGCGTCGGCGATCTCGTGCGGCTGCTGCGCTTCAGCCACGGTGACGCGAACCTGGTGGAGCTGACGCTGCCGCCGGAGTCGGCGATCGCCGGTACGCAGGTGGGTGCGGTCGCCTGGCCGCAGGACACCTCCCTGGTGACGATCATCCGCGGCTCGCGGGTGCTGACGCCCACCGCGCAGGAGACGTTGGAGGAGGGGGACGAGCTGCTGTTCGTCGCGGCGCAGGCGCGGGAGGAGCAGTTGGAGGACCTGCTGTCGGTGCGGCGCGAGGAGAATCCGGCGGACTGAGGCGGGGGCGACGGCTCCCCGAGCCCTGCGCCCAGACCCCGGAGGCCTAGCCTCCGGGGTGGTCCGGAGGCTAGGCCTCCGGGGTCTGGGGAGCCGCCGCCCGCTCCCGTTCGGCGCGCTCCTGCGCCTCCATCTCCGCGAAGACGTCGATCGGCGGCGGCGCCTTCGCCAGGAAGACCCAGGTCAGATAGACGGCCAGCAGGAACGGCGGGATCTTCAGGGCGACCAGGACCCAGCCGAGCTGGGTGGTGTCCGCCCACCAGTAGAGCGGGAAGAGGATCGCGCACTTGGCGAGCAGGATCAGGCCCCAGGCCCAGCTGGCCTTGGCATAGGCCTTCTTGCGGCCGGGGTTGCGGGTGCGCCAGGAGAGGTTCTCCTTGAAGACCGGGCCCAGGATCAGGCCGATCAGCGGGACGCCCGCGAGCGTCGTCGCGATGTAGGTGACGCCGAGGCCGAGCGTGTACAGCATGCCCGGCAGATAGAAGTCCTTGGCGTTGCCGGTCATCATCGCGAAGACGACGCCGAAGGCGACGCCGAACACCCCGCTGAAGGCGTGCTTGACCGTGTCCCTGCGCAGCAGGCGGACCGCGACGAGCACCAGCGACACCGCGAGCGCTGCGAGCGCCGAGATGTGCAGGTCCTTGTTGACCGTGTAGATGGTCACGAAGAGCAGGCCCGGCAGAACCGTCTCCACCATGCCGCGCACGCCGCCGAAGGCCTCGAACAACGCCGCCTCCGTGACGGTCCTCGTCTCGTCCGTGGCGCTGCCTGGCTGCTGTTCGTCAGTGGTCGTGTGGGTCGGCTTGTCGACAGACGTCACCGGCTACTCCTGTCCGAGCGGTCGGAGTTCGTATTTGGGATTGAAGAGCACCCGGCGGCCGTGGTTCATGGATATCCGCCCCGAGGCGATGAGCCTGCGGCCCGGCTCGATGCCCGCGATGGAGCGGCGGCCGAGCCATACGACGTCCAGCGGGGCCGTCCCGTCGAAGAGCTCCGCCTCCAGCGCGGGCACGCCGGCCCGCGGGCGCAGGGTGACCGTGCGCAAGGTACCAGCAACCCTGACGATCTGCCGGTCGCCGCACTCGGCGATGCGCGTACAGCCCGATGCCTCCGCGTCGTCCCGCAGCTCCTCCGACTCCAGCTCCTCCTGCGAGCTGGAGAGCCGGTCGAGCATTCGGCGGAAGCGGCCGGCCGGCTTGTCGGGACGGGGTGTGCCACTCATACGGAAAGCGTACCGGCCGCCCCCTGCATCGGATCAACGTTCGAAGCGGTATCCCATGCCTGGCTCGGTGACGAAATGCCGGGGGTGCGCGGGATCCGCCTCCAGCTTGCGCCGGAGCTGGGCCATGCAGACCCGCAGGCAGTCGGTCTCGATGCCGTACGAGGGCCCCCGGACCTCCTGGAGCAGCTCCTTCTGGCTGACCGGTCAACCCGTGCTCCGTATCAGCACCTCCAGCAGGGGCCATTCTGTCGGGGTCACGACGGCCCTGACCCCTGCCGTCGACGCGGGGGCCGGTGCCTGCCGCCCGTCGGCCAGACGCCCTGCCGTCGACGCGAGGCCCGTGTCCGCGTCGAGCTGCCCCGTGGGCTCGTCGGCGATCAGCACGGCGGGCCGGTTGGCGAGTGCACGGGCGACGGCGACGCGCGGCAGTCAGCCCGCGGGCGGCGGTCACTGCGGTAGGCGGTCACCGCGGCAGGCGGTCAGCCGCCGTCAGCGATCCGGCCGTCGCTCAGCTCCAGCACCCGGTCCGCGAGGCCCAGGAGCTGGGCGTCGTGGGTGGCGACGAGGGCCGTGACGCCCTCGCCGCGCACCACCGCGCGCAGCAGCTCCATGACGGCGAGGCCCGTGTCCGCGTCGAGCTGCCCCGTGGGCTCATCGGCGATCAGCACGGCGGGCCGGTTGGCGAGTGCACGGGCGATGGCGACGCGCTGCTGTTGGCCGCCGGAGAGCTCACCGGGGCGCTGTGCCGCGTGGCCGGCCAGACCGACCAGCTCCAGCAGCAGCGCCGCACGCTCCTCGCGTTCGCGCGGGTCGGCCCTGCGCAGCCGCAGCGGTACGCCCACGTTCTCCGCGGCCGTGAGGATCGGGATCAGCCCGAAGGACTGGAAGACGAAGCCGATGCGGTCGCGGCGCAGCGCCAGCAGCCCGTTGTCGTCGAGGCGGGTGAGGTCCGTCCCGTCGATGACGATCGTGCCCTCGTCGGGGGCGTCAAGACCGCCGACGAGGTTGAGCAGGGTCGTCTTGCCGGAGCCCGAGCGCCCCTTGAGGGCGACGAGCTCGCCGCGCGGGATGTCGAAGGAGACCCCGCGCAGCGCGTGCACGGCCCGACTGCCGGAGCCGTACGAGCGGTGCAGGTTGTGCACCCGCACCATGGACGCCGTGTCCCCGGAGCGGTCCGCCGGACCCGTGCGCGCCTCGCTGACGTCGGTCATCCGGCATCCCCCGCCCATCGGTCCGACCAAGAACCACTTCCGTCGACGCGACAAGTATGGGCGGGCGTCGCGCGGCCCGGCAATGATCCCGTCCGGCAGGATGCCCGGCGGCCCGCCCGGGGCCCCTCCCGGCCGCGGCGGGACCCGGGGGGCCAGCGGGCATACCGGCGAGCTGCTTCAGGGGGCTCAGCACCTCTCCGGGTGCAGCAGGGCGAGGACGAGGTAAGCCGGCAGGGCGGCGGCCCTGACCGTTGACGGGGCTCCCTGACGGCTCGGGGCGGCGCTTTGACCTCTCTCATACGCCCCGGGGCGGCCTGGCGGCAAGCGGCTGGGCCGCGCTCCCCCCGGAGGAGAGCGCGGCCCAGCCGCTCTGAGTCGCTTGTGCCGCCGTGTGCTCCGGCCGTCAGCGGACCTCGGTGATCTCCGGTCCGCGCTGGAGCTGCCCCATGCCTCCGGAGAAGCGCGAGTTGCTCTGCTGCTCCTGCTGTACGCCCTCCGGCACCATCTGGGCGTCCTCCGGCAGCTTCAGCACGATCGGGTCTCGCGGAGCCATCGGCCCTTCGCCGCGGACCACCACGGTGTCGCGGAAGATCTGCTCCAGCAGCCCCGCGGCCTCCGGGTGCACGGCGCCCTGTCCGGAGATCACTCCGCGCAGGAACCAGCGCGGCCCGTCGACGCCCACGAAGCGGACGATCTGCACGCCGCCGGTGCCGTCCGGCAGCTGCACCGGCACCTGGGCCCGAAGCTCCCAGCCGAGGGGGCCCTCGACCTCGTCGATGACACCGCCCTGCTGGGTGATGCCGGAGGCGATCTCCTCGCGGACCTCGCCCCAGATGCCCTCCTTCTTGGGGGCGGCGAAGGCCTGAAGCTGTACGGCGCTGTCGCGCAGCACGACGGTGGCCGCGACGATCGCGTCCCCCGCGACCTCGACCCGCAGCTCCATGCCCTCCACTCCGGGCACGAACAGACCGCCCAGGTCGACGCGGCCCTCGGCGGGCTTGGAGACCTCCGAGACGTCCCAGGGGCCGTCGGGCCGGGGCGCGGGCGGAAGGTTCGTCCGGCGCGCTGCACCCTCCTCGTCGGCGCCCGCGGCGTCCACTGCGTCCGCGGCGTTCTCTGCGGCCCGCTCGTCGCCGACCTGCTCGGCCTCGCCCGCTGCGTCCGCCGCGTCCCTGGCGGAACCACTCTTCTTGCGACGTCCGAACACGTCACTGTCCTTCCCGGTCGGATACGACCGAAGCGTATCGATTCCCACCCGTTGAGCCGTCCACGGCGGCATGACCGCCGGTGGACCCGAAGCCCCCCTCGGCCCGCGCCGAGCCGGGAAGCTCCGCAACCTCGTGGAAGCGCACCTTCTCGACCTGCTGGACGACCAGTTGGGCAATCCGGTCGAACCGTTCGAACCGCACGCTCTCGCGCGGATCCAGATTGACCACGATCACCTTGATCTCTCCACGGTACCCGGCATCGACCGTCCCCGGGGCATTCACGAAGGCGACTCCGCAGCGGGCGGCGAGGCCTGAGCGGGGGTGTACGAAGGCCGCGTACCCGTCCGGGAGCGCGATAGACACCCCGGTGGGCAGGACGGCGCGCTCGCCCGGTGCGAGCTCGGCGGCCTCGCGGGTCACCAGATCGGCTCCGGCGTCGCCCGGATGCGCATAGCTCGGCAGCGGGACCTCGGGGTCCACACGCCGGATCAACACGTCGACGGGGCTGACGGGGCTGCCGGGGCTGGCGGGATCGGTCATCAGGGGTTCACCTCGAAGGCGCGGGCGCGCCTGATCTGATCGGGGTCGGCCATGGCTGCCTGGATCTCCTCCGGGCGGCCGTTGTCGATGAAGTGGTCGACCTTGACCTCGATGAAGAGGGCGTCGGCGCGGACGGCGACCGGGCCGTCGGGGCCGCCGATCCGGCCGACCGCGGAGGAGTAGATCTTGCGTCCGGCGACGGCGGTGACCTCGGCCCGCAGATGGAGCACGGTGTCCACGGGCACCGGGCGTACGAAGTCCGTCTCGAGTCGGCCGGTGACCGCGATCACCCGCAGCAGCCAGTTGAGCGAGCCGAGCGTCTCGTCGAGCGCCGTGGCCAGCACGCCGCCGTGCGCCAGTCCGGGGGCGCCCTGGTGGGCGGGCTTGACCGTGAACTCCGCGGTGACGCTGACGCCCTCGCCGGCCCGTGCTTCGAGGTGCAGGCCGTGGGGCTGGGCGCCGCCGCAGCCGAAGCAGTGGTCGTAGTGCGCGCCGAGCGGCTCGCCGGGGGCCGGGGCCTCCGGGTGCCGCACGGGGGCGACGGCGTCGGCGGGAGGTGTCAGCGCCCGGGAGTCGGATCGTGGACCGGGGGCCGGCCCCGGAGAGTTCGCGGTACTCACAGGCGCAGACCTTACCCGCGCGGACAGGGCCCGGGCGCACCGTGCCAAGCTTGACCCCATGCAGTCCTCCGCGCCCCAGCAGGCCCCGCAGTATGCAGAACGGCTGACCGCGCCCCGCTCCTGGTGGCTCGTGGCGGCCCTCGCGGGCGTCAGCGGCGGTCTGGTGCTGCTGCCGCTGGGGGTGCTGCCGATGCTCGGCGGGCTGCTTGCGGCGGCGGCACTGGCCTGCGCGGCTGTCAGCTCCTACGGCTCGGCGCGCATCCGGGTGGTGGCGGGCTCACTGGTCGCCGGCGACGCCCGGATTCCGGTCTCGGCGCTCGGCCGGGCCGAGGCGCTGGACGCGGCGGACGCGCGCGCCTGGCGGCTGCACAAGGCCGACCCGCGGGCGTTCATGCTGCTGCGCAGCTATGTGCCGACGGCGGTGCGGATCGAGGTGACGGACCCCGAGGACCCGACGCCGTATCTCTACCTCTCGACCCGCGATCCAAAGGGCCTGGCAGCCGCGCT
This sequence comes from Streptomyces chengmaiensis, assembly GCF_029846775.1. Taxonomy (NCBI): domain Bacteria; kingdom Bacillati; phylum Actinomycetota; class Actinomycetes; order Kitasatosporales; family Streptomycetaceae; genus Streptomyces; species Streptomyces chengmaiensis. The sequence goes on along the minus strand of NZ_JARWBG010000061.1, from coordinate 17,787 downwards.
GGAGGCGGCTCGCACCGCTTGAGGCGCATGGGCCCCAGGGGCTCGGCACGGCGTGCGGGGCGGAGCCCCGGGGTGAGCGGGCTCAGCGGAGGCGATCAGGCTCAGCGGCCCGGCTCGCGGGGCAGGGGAGCTGCCGCGGGCAGGGGCAGGGGCAGGGCCGACTGCTCCAGCGGGGGCAGCTCGGGCAGGGCGTCCCAGGGGATCTGCCGGCTGCGCAGGTCCTTGCGGATGCGCTCCGCGAGCTTCTTGGTCTCCCGGCGGTTCATGGCGGCCCCGACGGCCGCGCCGACCAGGAACGGGATCAGGTTCGGCAGGTTGCGCACGGTGCGCTTCATGATCTGCTGACGCAGCTCGCGCTTGAGTCCGCCGCCGAGCGCGACGTTCTTGTACGTCGACGGCTTGGTGACGTCGACGCCGCGCTCCTCGGTCCACGACGTCAGATAGGCGGCGCTGCGCTCCTTCAGCGTGCCGGGCGGACGCAGGCCGTAGACCTCGTACAGCTCGGCGATGAGCTTCAGCTCGATGGCTGCCACGCCGACGATCTCCGCGGCCAGCTCGGCGGGCATCGCCGGGGGCACCGGGAGCATCGCGGCGGCTCCGACGCCGGCGCCCACGGTGGAGGTGCCGGCGGCCGCGCCCGCGATCAGTTTGTCGGCGAGCTGCTCGGGGGTGAGGCCGGGGAACTGCGCGCGCAGGGTCGTGAGGTCGCGCACCGGGATGCGGGGCGCGTTCTCGACGATGCGGTCCGCCACGAAGGCCAGTGAGGTCTTCACGCCCTGGCTGCTTGCGCGGACGCCGCGCTTGACCAGGCTCGGCCGTTCCTCGTCTGCCGCGGGTCCGGCCGTGCGCGCTGCTTCGAGCGAGGCCGACCGGCCTCGCCCGTCGTCGTTCTGCGTGCCGTCGGACGGCAGCACGGCGGGCGAGTGCCCGGCAGACGCGGTGGCGTCTGCCGACGGGCCCGTACCGCCCTGGTGGGCCGCTGCCGGCTTCGGGCGCCGAAAGCGCCGCTTCCTGGACGGTGTCTCAGCTGCCACGGCCGACCGGACCTCAGTCGCAGTCGCGGCAGATCGGCTGGCCGTTCTTCTCCCGGGCGAGCTGGCTGCGGTGGTGCACCAGGAAGCAGCTCATGCACGTGAACTCGTCCTGCTGCTTGGGCAGCACCCGGACGGCCAGCTCCTCGTTGGAGAGGTCCGCGCCGGGCAGCTCCAGGCTCTCGGCCGCCTCGAACTCGTCGACGTCTACGGTCGAGGCCGACTTGTCGTTCCGCCGGGACTTCAGCTCTTCGATGCTGTCCTCGTTGAGGTCGTCATCGGTCTTGCGTGGGGTGTCGTAATCCGTTGCCATGTCGCTCTCCCCCTCTGGGTGTCTGCGGTGTCTCCAGCGCACGTAACGCGTGAGAGGCCGGACTTGTGCCCGACCCGAGGCGGAGATTTTGCCTCACATCAAGGTCTGTTACTCAATCGACACCCAACCGGACCACTCAAGAGTGATCAGGTTGGACGGCGAAGGGGACCGTACACGGTCCTGAAGCCGCATTTCATCAGGGCCACCCCGTTTACTTCCCGTAATCCCGACCCTAGGAAACCCGGACTTTTCCTGGCTTTCCGGCAAGAGTCTTGATCACGGAGAGTAGATGGCGTGAAATGCGCCTCTGTGATCGATCCCACAAGCCCACCTCGGGGACGAGCCCCGAAAATTCCGCTCAAAGCGAACATAACCCCGTGCGTGTCATCAGTCTCTCAGAGCCGCCCGTTCCCGCCCGATCCTGGCGGGGGCCGGCCTCTCAGACAGGCAGGGTGACACGCATCACCAGGCCGCCGCCCTCGCGGGGCTCCGCGATGATACGGCCTCCGTGGGCCCGGGCGATCGACCGGGCGATGGAGAGCCCCAGACCCACCCCCCTGTCGCTGCCCGTCCGCTCCTGCCTCAGCCGACGGAACGGCTCAAACATATTGTCGATTTCGTAGGCGGGTACCACCGGTCCGGTGTTCGAGACCTCCAGAACCGCGTGGCCCTGCCGCATCTCGGTGGTGACCTCCACCCAGCCGCCCTCCGGGATGTTGTAGCGGACGGCGTTCTGGACGAGGTTCAGGGCGATCCGCTCCAGCAGGACGCCATTGCCCTGGACCGTCGCGGCGGCCTGCTCCCCGCGGATCTCCACCCCCTTCTCCACTGCCTCGGTGCGCACCTGGTCCACGGCGCGGCCCGCCACCTCGGCGAGGTCGACCGGCTTGCGCTCCACGATCTGGTTGTCGCTGCGGGCCAGCAGCAGCAGCCCCTCCACCAGCTGCTCACTGCGCTCATTGGTGGCCAGCAGCGTCTTGCCGAGCTGCTGGAGCTCCACCGGGGCCCCGGGGTCGGAGAGATGGACCTCCAGCAGCGTCCGGTTGATCGCGAGCGGAGTGCGCAGCTCGTGGGAGGCGTTGGCGACGAACCGCTGCTGGGCGGTGAAGGCGCGCTCCAGCCGGTCCAGCATCTCGTCGAAGGTGTCGGCGAGCTCCTTCAGCTCGTCGTCGGGCCCGTCCAGCTCGATCCGCCGGGTCAGGTCGGAACCGGCGACCCGGCGGGCGGTGCGGGTGATCCGGCCCAGCGGGGACAGCACCCGGCCCGCCATGGCGTAGCCGAAGGCGAACGCGATCACGCTGAGGCCCAGCAGGGCGAAGAGCGAGCGGCGCAGCAGATCGTCCAGCGCCATCTCGCGCTGGTGCTGCAGACAGCCCGCGACGGCCTCGTTGAACTGCTCGCCGGTACCGGTCGCCGGAAGCTCGCACCAGGTCTGGGTCGGCAGCACCTCGCCCCGGACGATGCGGAACGGCAGATCGCCCACGCTGACGTGCAGCGCCTGCGCCGTCAGCAGATAGATGATCGACAGCAGCAGGATGCCCGCGATCAGGAACATGCCCCCGTACAGCAGGGTGAGCCGTATCCGGATCGTCGGACGCAGCCAGGGGCGCATGGGCTCCCGCGGATCCCAGGTGGGTTTCGGCGGGACGGCGGGGTGCGGGGGGTGCGTGGTCATAGGCGTCAGATCCGGTAGCCGGAACCGGGCACCGTGACGATCACGGGCGGCTCCCCCAGCTTGCGGCGCAGGGTCATCACCGTCACCCGGACCACGTTGGTGAACGGGTCGGTGTTCTCGTCCCAGGCCTTCTCCAGCAGCTGCTCGGCCGAGACGACCGCCCCCTCGCTGCGCATCAGCACCTCCAGCACCGCGAACTCCTTGGGGGCGAGCTGGATCTCCCTGCCGTCGCGGAAGACCTCGCGGCGATTGGGGTCGAGCTTGATCCCGGCACGCTCCAGGACCGGCGGCAGGGGCACGGTGGTGCGCCGACCGAGCGCCCGAACCCGGGCCGTCAGCTCGCTGAAGGCGAACGGCTTGGGCAGATAGTCGTCGGCGCCCAGTTCCAGGCCCTCGACACGGTCGCTGACGTCCCCGGAGGCGGTCAGCATCAGCACACGCGTGGGCATGCCCAGCTCGACGATCCTGCGGCACACGTCGTCCCCGTGGACGAGGGGGAGGTCCCGGTCCAGCACCACGACGTCGTAGTCGTTGACCCCGACGCGCTCCAGGGCCGCGGCGCCGTCGTACACGACGTCGACCGCCATGGCCTCCCGGCGCAGTCCGGTGGCCACCGCATCGGCGAGCAGCTGCTCGTCCTCGACGACGAGTACACGCACGTCGCTTTTCCTTCCTCCGGGCCCGTCAGAGTGCGGGCATTCGCTGGTGGTGCGGCACGGTCCGTGCCGCCCTCCATCCTGCCTGTTACGCGGGTAAACCCGCGGTAAGCCGCCGGTGACGGGGAGACAGGCGCCACAGGTCGCCGGGGATTCACCGGATTCACGCACAGGTTGAGGTTTCTGTGAGGAGGGCGCTGGGGAAGACGGTTCACACACCCCGCGATCACTGTCTGTCCGGGGCGCGCCACGAGCCGTTCCGACCCGGGGTGGGTCCCCTGGACCTGCCGGACCCGGAGGACAGACCGAACAGCCTGACGACAACTTCAGGACCCACCGTCGGCACACCCCCGTGCCACCGACCCACGACGAGGGGGCGCACCATGGACGCTTTCACCGCAGGACTGCTGCAGCGCATAGAGGCCGCGGAGTCCGACCTCACGAAGGCTCGCGCGGACGGCGACGACTTCCTCGTGGACGTCGAGCTGGCCGAGCTGGAGGACCTCCGCCGCCTGGCCGCCGAACACGGCGTGGAGGTGGGCGCGGTCTGACACCGCGCCCCGCCTGCCGAAGGGCCCCGCGCCACGGGACGGCGCGGGGCCCTCGGCCGTGCCGCCGCCGGCCTCAAGCCCGGGGCTCCGCCCCCGACCCCGTTCACGGGGCTCCGCCCCCCGGACCGCCGCGCCTCGAACTCCCCCCGGACGCCTCGCCCGGGCTCCGTCCCGGGGTACCCCCACGGAGGCGCCCAGGCGAGGCTGATCTTGTCCTCAATCGCCGGACGGGCTGGATCTCCCAGCCCGTCCCGGAGGCATCGAGCCGTCGAGGCGTCTCCGCAGGGGTGTACCTTCCAGCGGCAGCCGGGGAGAAGTCCGGGGGAGCTTGAGGACACGGCCGAAGGCCGTATCAGGGTCTGGGGCGTGCCCCCAGCTACGGGACAGGGCGGGACAGGGCGGGGCGGGGCGGGGCGGGGCGGGGCGGGAAAAGATCATCCCGTTCAGTCGTGCCAGGCCCCCAGCTCCTCCAGAATCGCCTGGAGCGGCTCGAAGACACCCGGCGGCGCCGCGATCGTCAGGTCGTAGGACGGGCGGTCGCCCGGTCGGCCGCCCGTCAGCGCGCCCGCCTCGCGGGCGATCAGGTCGCCCGCGGCGAGGTCCCAGGGGTGCAGGCCCCGCTCGTAGTACCCGTCCAGCCGTCCGGCGGCCACATCGCACAGGTCCACCGCCGCGGAGCCACCGCGCCGGATGTCCCGCAGGCGGGGGATCAGCTGCCGGGCGAGCTCCGCCTGACGGCTGCGGACCTCCGTCACATAGTTGAAGCCCGTGGACACCAGGGCCTGCTCCAGCGGCGGCGCGGGGCGGCACCGCAGCCGCCGGTCGCCGGCCCACGCACCGCCGCCCAGCACCGCGTGGTAGGTCTCACCGCGCATGGGCGCGGCCACCACCCCCACCACGGTCTGCCCGTCGCGCTGTGCGGCGATGGAGACGGCCCAGGTCGGCAGCCCGTAGAGATAGTTCACCGTGCCGTCGAGCGGATCGATCACCCAGCGGACGCCGCTGTCGCCCTCCGACGACGCTCCCTCCTCCCCGAGGAAGCCGTCGTCGGGACGGTGCTCCGCCAGAAAGCCGGTGATCAGCTTCTCCGCGGCGATGTCCATCTCGGTGACGACGTCGACTGGGCTCGACTTGGTGGCGGCGACGCCGAGGTCGTACGGTCGTCCGTCGCGCAGCAGCTCTCCGGCGCGGCGGGCGGCCTCCTGGGCGAGGGCGAGCAGCTGCGCGGCCAGCTCGTCGTCGGTCTGACCGGCGGACTGGCCTGCGGTGGTCGGCTCTTCGGTCACGGGTGTGCTCCTCAGGCGAACGGACTGTCGGCGCCGGCCGCGGCCGGCTTGGGCGTCCGGGCCGGGCAGCAGCCGACCGGACACAGATCGTGGCTGGGGCCCAGGGCCCCCAGGGCGCACCGCTCCGCCGGCACGCCGCGCTCCGCGGCCGCCCGCTCCAGCAGCAGCTCCCGCACGGCCGCGGCGAACCGCGGATCCGCGCCGACCGTGGCCGAGCGGCGCACCGGCAGCGACAGCTCCGCTGCCCTGGCCATGGCCTCGGTGTCGAGGTCGTACAGGACCTCCATGTGGTCGGAGACGAACCCGACGGGGACCATGACCACGGCTGGCGCCCCGGCCGTCCGCCGCTCCTCCAGGTGGTCGCAGATGTCGGGCTCCAGCCACGGGATGTGCGGCGCACCGCTGCGCGACTGGTAGACGAGCTCCCAGGGGTGCTGGACCCCGGTCTCCTCCCGCACGGCGTCGACGATCAGCCGGGCCACGTCCAGATGCTGGCGGACGTAGGCCCCGCCCTCGCCGTGCTCCTCCTCGGGGCCCGAGGCGTCGGCGGCGGCGGTGGGGATGGAGTGCGTGGTGAAGGCCAGCTGCGCCGAGTCCCGCACCTCGGCGGGCAGGTCCGCGAGTGAGGCCAGGACGCCGTCGACCATGGGCCGTACGAAGCCGGGGTGGTTGAAGTAGTGCCGCAGCTTGTCCACGCGCGGCAGGTCGAGCCCCTCCGCCTCGAGCGCCGCGAGGGCGTCGGCGAGATTCTCCCGGTACTGGCGGCAGCCCGAGTAGGAGGCGTACGCGCTGGTGGCGAGGACGGCGATACGGCGGCGGCCGTCGCGCACCATCTCGCGCAGCACATCCGTCAGATACGGGGCCCAGTTGCGGTTCCCCCAGTAGACGGGGAGATCAAGGCCGTGCTCGGCGAAGTCCTTGCGCAGCGCCTGAAGCAGGGCGCGGTTCTGGTCGTTGATAGGGCTCACGCCGCCGAAGAGGAAGTAGTGCTGCCCCACCTCCTTCAGGCGCTCCGTGGGGATCCCCCGGCCGCGCGTCACGTTCTCCAGGAACGGGACGACGTCGTCAGGACCCTCGGGGCCGCCGAAGGACAGCAGCAACAGGGCGTCGTAAGGAGCCGGGTCACGGGCCGGATCGCGCTGGTCGGACATGGCTCCGATCCTGCCACCCCGCTCCGGCTGCCGGAAAACCCGGTGCATCGGGGCGTATCAGCCGCGTAATCTGTCGCCGCCCTCATCACGCCTTACGGAGCGCTCCTTGCCCAGTCCCTATCGCGCGATCTTCGCCGCACCCGGCAGCAAGGCGTTCTCCGCCGCCGGCTTCCTCGGCCGGATGCCGCTGTCCATGATGGGCGTGGGCATCGTGGTGATGATCTCCCAGCTCAGCGGCCGGTACGGCCTGGCGGGCGCGCTCTCGGCGACGCTCGCACTGTCGGCCGCGGCGGTGGGCCCGCAGGTCTCCCGGCTCGTCGACCGGCACGGCCAGGGCCGGGTGCTGCGCCCGGCGGCGCTGATCGCCGTCGGCGCCGTCGGGGGGCTGTTGGTCTGCGCCCAGCAGGGCGCCCCGGACTGGACCCTGTTCGTCTTCGCCGCCGGCGCGGGCTGTGTCCCCAGCGTCGGGGCGATGGTCCGGGCCCGCTGGGCGGCGCTGTACCGGGGCCGGCCGCGCGAGCTGCACACGGCGTACTCGTGGGAGTCCATAGCCGACGAGGTCTGCTTCATCTTCGGTCCGATCATCTCCATCGGCCTGTCCACGTCGTGGTTCCCCGAGGCGGGTCCGCTGCTCGCCGCCCTGTTCCTGCTCATGGGCGTCTTCTGGCTGACCGCGCAGCGCGCCACCGAGCCCGTGCCGCATCCGCGCGAGGAGCACTCGGGCGGCTCGCCGCTGCGCTCCCGGGGACTTCGGGTCCTGGTCGCCGCGTTCGTCGCCACCGGCGCGATCTTCGGCGGGGTCGACGTGGTGACGGTGGCGTTCGCGGAGGAGCAGGGCAACAAGGCCGCGGCGAGCCTGGTCCTCGCGGTGTACGCGCTGGGCTCCTGCCTGGCCGGGGCGGTCTTCGGCCTGCTGCACGTCAGGGGCGAGCCGGCCAGGCGGTGGCTGCTGGGCGTCTGTGTGATGGCCGTGAGTATGATCCCCCTCCTACTGGCCGGGAACCTGCTCTTTCTGGCCGTGGCGCTCTTTGTCGCGGGCCTGTCCGTGGCGCCCACGATGGTGACCACCATGGCCCTCGTCGAAGCGCATGTACCGCGCACCAAGCTGACCGAGGGGATGACCTGGACCAGTACCGGGCTCGCGGTCGGAGTGGCGCTGGGCTCGTCGGCCGCCGGCTGGGCGGTGGACGCGGCCGGCGCGGGAGCGGGGTATGCGGTGCCCGTCGCGGCGGGAGCGCTCGCGGCCGCGGTGGCGTTCCCGGGGTACCGCCGGCTGGCGAGGCCGGCGCCGACTCAGGGAGGGCGCGGGGCTGATGGGCGCAGCGACGAGCACGGCATCAAGAGCGCGGACGAAGAGCGCGTGGCGTAACTGGGCCGGGAATGTGCGGGCCCGTCCGGTGCGTGAGGTCTCCCCCGCCTCTCCGGAGGAGCTCGCCGAGGCGGTGCGCAGGGCCGCCGAGGACGGGATGAAGGTCAAGGCGGTCGGCGCCGGACACTCGTTCACGGCGGCCGCCGCCACCGACGGAGTGCTGATTCGGCCGGAGCTGCTGACCGGCATCCGGCGGATCGACCGCACCGCCATGACGGTGACCGTGGCGGCCGGCACACCGCTCAGGAGGCTCAACGCGGCCCTCGCCCGGGAGGGCCTGTCGCTGACCAACATGGGCGACATCATGGAGCAGACGGTCGCCGGCGCGACCTCCACCGGCACTCATGGCACCGGCCGCGAGTCGGCCTCCATCTCGGCGCAGATCACGGCGCTGGAGCTGGTCACCGGGGACGGGTCGCTGCTGCGCTGCTCGGCGGAGGAGCACCCGGACGTCTTCGCTGCGGCGCGGATCGGGCTCGGGGCGCTGGGCGTGCTCAGTACGATCACCTTCGCCGTGGAACCGGTGTTTCTGCTGACCGCCCGTGAGGAGCCGATGGGGTTCGACCGGGTGGCGGCGGAGTTCGACGCGCTGTGCGCGGAGAACGAACACTTCGAGTTCTACTGGTTCCCGCACACCGGCAACTGCAACACCAAGCGGAACAACCGCAGTGCGGGGCCCGCCGCTCCCCCCGGGCGGATCAGCGGCTGGATCGAGGACGAGCTGCTGTCCAACGGACTGTTCCAGGTGGTCAATTCCGTCGGCCGGGCGGTGCCCGCGACAATACCGGCGATCGCCAAGCTCTCCAGCCGGGCGCTGTCCTCCCGTACGTACACCGACATTCCGTACAAGGTCTTCACGTCCCCGCGCCGGGTGCGGTTCGTGGAGATGGAGTACGCGGTGCCCAGGGAGGCGGCGGTCGCGGCGCTGCGCGAGGTGCGCGCGATGATCGACCGCTCGCCGCTGCGGGTCAGCTTCCCCGTGGAGGTGCGCACCGCGCCGGCCGACGACATCGCCCTGTCCACGGCGTCGGGGCGGGAGAGCGCCTATGTCGCCGTGCATATGTACCGGGGCACGCCCTACCGCGCGTACTTCACGGCCGTGGAGCGGATCATGACGGCGCACGGCGGGCGGCCGCACTGGGGCAAGGTGCACACGCGCGACGCGGAGTATCTGTCCGAGGTCTATCCGCGGTTCGGCGAGTTCACGGCGGTGCGGGACCGGCTGGACCCGGACCGGGTGTTCGGCAATGACTATCTGCGGCGGGTGCTCGGCGACTGACGTCAGCCGTCGTCGGCGATGCGTCACCCCGGGGGCTGGTCGGCCGGTCCTTGCTGCCCCGACTGCTCCGACTGCCCGGACTGCTCCGACTGCTCCGGCCGCGCGGGCGGGGTGGGTGTGGACGGGGATGTGGGCGTCGGGTCGGGAGACGGGTCGCCGCCGGAGGACTCCGAGGGTTCGGGGGCGGGCTCGGAGGCGGGGTCGGTCGTCGGATCGCCTCCGGAGCCGTCCGGAGCGTCGGGGCTCCGATCGCCGCCGGGGGTCCGCCCCCGGTCCTCTTCCCGACCGGGCCGCGGGTTCGGGTCGCCGTCGTCGTCGCCGTCGCCGGAGGCCGGAGGCGGGGAGTCGGTCGAGGACGGGCCGTCGGACGGGGTCCGCCGGCCGCTGTCGCCGCCTCCGGTGACGACGGAGCCGAGGGTGGTGCCCCTGCCGCCGCCGAGTTCGGAGCCGGAGGCCAGCTCGTACGCCGTGATGCCGCCCATCGCGACGGCGAACACGACCCCGGCGGCGAGGGCGGAGCGCTTCCGGCCGCGCACCCGAGTGCCGTGCGTGGTGGCCGCGTTGTACTCGCCGGAGGGCGTGCTCTCCGCGACGGGGACGGCCTGCCGCGGCTTCGACTGAGCGGTCGCCTCGCGGATCTGCTCTCCGGTGCGCCGGAAGAGGTGCTGGAAGACCGGGCCTCCGCAGGTGGCGACAGTGCTGACGACGCCCGCGCCGAGGATGGTTCCGTACACGCCGAGTTGGGAGGCGAGCACTGCTGCGGCGACGGCGGCGAGCGCGCTGCCCGCAACCTGGGGAACACTCAGCTCAAGCCATCGGCTTGCCGTTTCGCCCTGTTTCGGCTTCTGATCCATCTCCGTCCCTTCAGCCCCCATGATCCCTTCAGTCCCGGCATGCACCAGGTAGGGACATTTGAGCGAAGGGAATAGTTCCGTATCTGCCGATTCTGTGAAGCAGAACACCCGCCCACCGGCGCTTATGACGCCCCGTTTCACCCCTGGCGAGAAGTTCGGCGGCGCGGCGGTCCACCCTCATGGCCCGAATGGAGTACTGTGGCGAGCCCTGGGCCCGTCTCACTTTCGGGTGTTCGGACCCAGGCAGGGGGCCGAAGGCGGCGCTCAATCCGGCGGCGTCGCTACACCGTACGGGTGCCTGCTGCACAGAGCGACGATCTCCGTCACTCAGAGTGGCAAAAAGGGTAACCGTGCCATAACGGCGATCCAGGGCGTGCGCCCGACACGCCGGGCAACTCGGCAAGGTTGTGGCAGGCTGCACCCGGGCAGGCCACACTCGACTAGCGGAAGCAGCGACGCAGGTGACGTCGGCAGGCACCACCCGGGAGGTCCCCATGCCCGAACTGCGTGTCGTGGCCGTCTCCAACGACGGCACACGGCTGGTGCTGAAGGCTGCGGACAGTACGGAATTCACGCTTCCGATTGATGAGCGGCTGCGCGCCGCCGTACGCAACGACCGCGCCCGTCTCGGCCAGATCGAGATCGAGGTGGAGAGCCATCTCAGGCCGCGTGACATCCAGGCTCGGATACGCGCGGGCGCTTCGGCGGAGGAAGTCGCACAGCTCGCCGGGATTCCGGTGGAGCGGGTGCGGCGTTTCGAGGGGCCGGTGCTCGCAGAGCGCGCCTTCATGGCGGAGCGGGCCCGCAAGACCCCGGTGCGCCGGCCAGGCGAGAACACCGGGCCGCAGCTCGGCGAGGCCGTGCAGGAGCGGCTGATGCTGCGCGGCGCCGAGAAGGACACGGTGCAGTGGGACTCCTGGCGCCGGGACGACGGCACCTGGGAAGTGCTGCTCGTCTACCGGGTGGCGGGTGAGCCGCACTCCGCGAGCTGGACGTACGATCCGCCGCGGCGGCTGGTGCAGGCCGTCGACGACGAGGCGCGCGCTCTGATCGGCGAGACGGACGACACGATCACGACGGCGCAGGAGCCGAGCTTTCCGTTCGTGCCCCGGATCGCGCGGCTGCCGAGGGAGCGGGCGGACCGTCACCAGGACCGGAGTGACCTGGATGCGGACCGGGCGTCGGACCGGCAGCCCGAACGCTCCGAGAAGCCGGAGGGCGACGGCGAGGGCGAGCGGGATTCGCTGACGAGCCTGTTGGAGGCGGTGCCGAGCTTCCGGGGCGACATGGTGGTGCCCGAGCGGGCGGTGACCGCGGAGCCCTCCCCCCAGACGGCTCAGTCCCCGGCGGAGGACTCAGAGTCGGAGGAATCGGTTGCTCCCGCGGCGTCCGCGGGTGCGGGATCGGCGTACGCGGACGTGCTGATGCCCCGGTCGGTCTCGGGTCACCGGGATCGGCTCACCGGCACGACCGACCGCCAGGCCGAGGCGGACGGCGTCCGCCCGGGGCGCCGGGCGGCGGTCCCCAGCTGGGACGAGATCGTCTTCGGCACGCGCCGCAAGAAGCAGGAGTAGCGGGCGGCAGCCCGCCCTCCCAGGTGCGGGGCCCGGCCGCCACACCCCTGTGCGGCGCCGCACGCCGTGAGGATCACCGACCGCACGGCCTCTCCGCCGCAGACGGGTTCCGGCCACCCGCAGTCGACCCCTCCGCGCCCTGTCAGACTCCCTGACAGGGCGCGGCTTCCGTCTCACCCGCGCCCGACAGGGCGCCGGGACGGGCGGCTGGAGGGAGAGGCGTCCACCCGGACCCGGGGGGCGTGCAGGCGCCCGGGGCCCGCGTACGAGGGTGACGGAGCGTCAGGCAGACGGCTCCGGCCCCGTCGCGACCTCCCGGGAAGGGTCCTGGCACCACTCGGACCAGGACCCCGCGTACAACGCCCCCCGGAACCCCGCGATCTCCAGCGCCAGCACCTCGTGCGCCGCCGAGACCCCGGACCCGCAGTACACCCCGATCTCCTTCGCGTCCTCGGACGCGCCCAGCGCCCGGAAGCGCTCCGCCAGCGCGCCGGCGGTCAGGAAGCGGCCGTCGGGCCCCGTGTTCTCCGCGGTGGGCGCGGAGAGCGCACCCGGGACATGGCCGGCGACCGGGTCGATCGGCTCCACCTCCCCCCGGTACCGCTCCCCCGCGCGCGCGTCCAGCAGCAGCCCGCTGCGCGCCTGCTTCGCCGCCCCGTCCGCGTCCAGCAGCGGCATCGCGCCCGGGATCGGCGTGAAGTCGCCGGGCCGAGGCGACGGCTCCTCGGCCGTCAGGGGCCCCCGCCAGGCGGCGAGGCCGCCGTCGAGGACCCTCACCTCCTCGTGCCCGGTCCACCGCAGCAGCCACCACGCACGCGCCGCGGCCCACCCGATCCCTCCGTCGTACACGACGACCGGCTTCCCGGCCGACAGCCCGGCCCGGCGCATCGCCGCGCCGAACGCCTCCACGTCCGGCAGCGGATGCCGGCCGCCCGCGCCGGGCGGCGACGCCAGCTCCGCGTCGAGGTCGACGAAGACCGCCCCGGGCAGATGTCCTCGCTCATACGCGGCGCGCCCGTGCGGCCCGCCCAGCTCCCAGCGGATGTCCAGCAGCAGCGGCGGTCGCGCCCCGGCCAGCTCGGCGGTCAGTTCGGCGGCGGAGATGATGGGGTTCATACGGGCCATCCTCGCGCACGGGCCCCGTGATCCGTAACGCCGCCGAAACCGCGAGCTGCGATCCTCGAACCGGAAAGTGCAGGACAAAACCGTCATCCGCGAGCGGGAACACGCCAAATCCGGCGCGGTCAGGACCCATCCGCCGTCGGGTGGTGCCACCATCTGCACGGGGCGTGACAGCCGGATCACCTGCGGCGAGCGCCCGGTCCCCCCGCACGGCCACCACGATGGTCCGAGGAGAGAGTGACGACGATGACCGAGGCGGCGACTCGGCACAAGCCCGGCGCACCCTGCTGGGTGAGCCTGATGGTGCACGGCCTTGATGCTACGCAGGAGTTCTACGGGGAGTTGTTCGGCTGGGAGTTCTCCCCCGGCCCCGGTCAGCTGGGCCCGTATGTCCGCGCCATGCTCGACGGCAAGGAGGTCGCCGGGATCGGGCGGCTCCCCGTCGACCGCCATCTGCCGATCGCCTGGACCCCGTATCTGGCGACCGACGACGCGGACGCCACCGCGGAGACGATCCGCAGCTGCGGCGGCACGGTCGGGGTCGGTCCGCTGGACGCCGCCGACGCCGGACGCATGGCCGTCGCCTGCGACCCCTCAGGCGCGGTCTTCGGCATCTGGCAGGCGGCCGCGCACCGGGGCATCGCGCTGCGCGGCACGCACGGCACGCCTGTCTGGAACGAGCTGTTCACCCAGGAGACCTCGTCGGCGGCCAAGTTCTACCAGGCGCTGTTCGGCTATGACGTGGAGCGGTCCGCGTCGGTGGACGCCGACTGTGTGACCCTGCACCTCGACGGCCGTCCCGTGGCCGCGCTGCACGGTCTGGGCGGCGCGCTGCCGCGCGACTGCGGGCCGCACTGGATGACGTACTTCGAGGTGGCGGACGCCGACGAGGCGGTCCGGCGCGTCGCGGAGCTCGGCGGGCGGGTGCTGCAACCGCCCCGCGAGGGCGCCGCGGGACGGTTGGCGACGGTGGCGGATCCGGAGGGCGCGGTGTTCACGCTCGTATGCTCCGCGGGCCGTTGAGCGCACATACCGCAGACCGCCGGGGCGGGCGGGCATGCGGGGGCGGATGCGCAACGTCGCCCGGCCGGGCGGCCGGACGCCGCCCGTCTCAGCCGGAGGTGATGGGAAGGACGTCCGGTGAGAGCGCGGCAGCGCGGGCGCCGGCGGCCGTCATCCGGCGGCGGTGGTGACGGCGGCAGAGGACTTCGTAACCGATCTCGTCCGGCGACTGGTTGACGTCGCCGACGACCACCTGCGCGCCTTCGACGACCATCCGGCCGCCGATGGTGCGCGCGTTGTGCGTGGCGCGCGCGCCGCACCAGCAGAGCGCCTCGACCTGGAGGACCTCCACCCGGTCGGCCAGTTCTACGAGCCGCTGCGAACCGGGGAAGAGCTTGGAGCGGAAGTCGGTGGTGATGCCGAACGCGAAGACGTCGAGTCCCAGATCGTCGACGACGCGCGCGAGCTGGTCGATCTGGTCCGGGGCGAGGAACTGCGCCTCGTCTGCGATGACGTAGTCGCAACGCCCGCCCTTGGAGAGCGTGTCGACGACGTACGCGTAGAAGTCGAAGCCGTCCGCGGCCTCGACGGCGTCGGTGACCAGACCGAGCCGGGAGGAGAGCTTTCCCTCGCCCGCCCGGTCGTCCCGGGTGAAGATCATGCCCTGGAGTCCTCGGGCGGATCTGTTGTGCTCGATCTGCAGAGCGAGGGTGCTCTTTCCGCAGTCCATCGTTCCGGAGAAGAACACCAGCTCGGGCATGAGGAGGCGACGGCCTTTCAGGTCGGGCGAGGGGGCGCGGTGATGCAGGGGCGTGACGGGCCTATGAGCGTACTTCGAGGAGGGGGACGAACTGCTCGACGGGGGTCATGGAGCCGTGCATGCCGACCATCGCGGACTCGTTGGGCTCCTGGACGGAGGCGGTGATCGCCACATCGTCGCAGGCCGCGGCGACGACATCCCCGATGCGCCCGTAGACGCGTTCGTCGATGCGCGGGCCGAACCAGCCTGCCTCGATCGCCTCGTCCCGGCTCGCCACCCAGAAGCGGTCACCGAGCACCTCGCGCCAGACCGCCAGCACGTCCGCCCGGGCGCCGGGGACGGCGTAGACATGGCGGGCGCGGCCCTCGCCGCCCAGCAGGGCGACCCCGGCGCTCAGTTCCCAGTCCTCGTCGACGTCGATGCGCGACTCCTCGTCGAAGGGGATGTCGATCATGCCGTGGTCGGCGGTGACATAGAGCGCGGCGCGGGGCGGAAGCTGTTCGGCGAGCCGCTGGACCAGCCGGTCGACGTACATCACCTGGCCGCGCCAGGCGTCGGAGTCCACGCCGAAGCGATGCCCTTTGCCGTCGACCTCGCTGTAGTACGTGTAGATCAACGAGCGGTCGCCGGCGGCCAGTTGCGCCGCGGCCAGGTCCACCCGCTCCTCGCCGGTCAAACGGCCGTGGAAGGTGCCGCCACTGAGCGCGATCTTCGTCAGCGGGGTCTGCGCGAAGTCGGGGGACGACACCTGGGCGGTGTGCACGCCCGCCGCGTCGGCGAGCTGGAAGACGGTCGGGTACGGCTGCCAGGCCGCCGGGTCCGTGTACGGCCGCCAGCGCAGCTGGTTCATCAGCTCACCGGTGGCCGGGTTGCGGGCGGTGTAGCCGGGCAGTCCGTGCGCGCCGGGCGGCAGGCCGGTGCCCACGGAGGCCAGCGAGGTCGCGGTGGTGGCGGGGAAGCCGGCCGTGATGGGCCGTCCTGTGCCGCCGCGGGAGGTGGCCAGGAGGGAGGTGAGGTACGGGGCCTCGTCCGGGTGGTCCTTGATCTGCTGCCAGCCCAGGCCGTCGATCAGGAAGACGCAGTTCCGGTCGGCGGGGGCGAGCTCGGGGATCGCCGGGGTGCACCCCGGCACACCCTGCCCCGCGGCGAGCGTCGGCAGCAGATCGGCGAGCGAGCCGACGCCGTACTCGGGCACGGGCGCGGAGCCGGGGGCGAGTGCGGCGGGTTCGTCGTCCGGCCAGGGGGCCGTGGGGGACTGCGGCTGGGCCATCAGCGCGCGGCGGCGGCCGTGGCCGCGGTGGCTTCGGAGATCGCCTGGGCGAAGGCCAGGGTCTGCCGGACGGCGTCCGGACCGTCGCCCGCCTCGCTGACGCGCAGGCTCAGATCGTCGGCGGTGGCGTTGCCGGTGTAGCCGTGGTCGGCTTCGCAGTTCGGGTCGCCGCAGGCGGCGGGCTCCAGGTCGAGGCGGGAGACCGCGCCCCAGCCGATGGTCAGCACGACCTCGCGGGGCGGGGTGCCCGGGGTGTACGACTCGGGGTTGGAGACGACACGGCTGACCACGACCGACGAGATGCGGTCGAGCTTGACCGACTCGGTGGACGTGGTGGCGTACGGCGTCGGGGAGCTGGAGTCGGCGGCCTGCTCGTCGGTGTGGCTGACGATGAAGCGGGCGGGCGTCAGGACGAGGACGGTGACATGGCGGCGGACCTCGTTGGCGTCAAAGGTGGTCTCCTGGTGCACCAGGTACGAAGCGATCTGTTCGTTGCCGACGGCGGCCTCCACCGCCTCTGCCACCAGAGCGGGGTAGTAGCCGCTGCGCTCGATCGCCGTGCGCAGCCCCTGGGTCGTCGTACCGGTCTTCGCCATGCGGTCCATCCTACGGGGCTGCGGGGAGGGTGAGCGCTCAGTAGCTGGGGAGCCGGCGGGGGCCCAGGTCGGTGCGGGCGGGGGGTGGGGCGAGGCGCACGGAAGCGCCGAGGACGGAGATGCCGCGCTGGGCGACGACGACCGGTTCCAGTCCGACTCCGACCACTTCCGGGTGGTCGTCGACGAGCCGGGACACCCGGAGCAGCAGTTCCTCCAGCGCGGGGGTGTCCACGGGTGCGGAGCCGCGCCAGCCGAAGAGGAGGGGGGCGGTCCGGATGGTTCTGATCAGCTCGGCGGCATCCCGGTCCGTGACGGGGACGAGCCGGTGGGCGGTGTCCCCGAGCAGCTCGGACGCCGCCCCCGCGAGGCCGAAGGACAGCACCGCGCCGACGGCGGGGTCGATGGCGGCGCGCACGACGGTGTCCACGCCGCGGGGCGCCATGGCCTGCACCACGGGCTGCAGCTCCTCGGGTTTCCCGAGGGCTGCGGTCAACTCCGCGTAGGCCCTGCGAAGTTGCGCCTCGCCCGTCAGATCGAGCCGTACGCCTCCGAGGTCCGGGCGGTGGCGCAGGTGCGGCGCGGTCGTCTTGAGGGCCACGGGGTAGTCGAGGCGCTCGGCGGCCGCGACGGCGGCGTCGGGGGTGGGCGCGGGGAGAGCGGGCAGGACGGGGATGCCGTACCGCGCGAGGAGCGCATGAGCGTCATCGGGGGCGAGCGCCATGCCGCGCGGGTCGCCGTCCCGACCGAGCGCCGCGTCGATCAGGGCGGCGGCCCCCTGCTCGTCGATGTCCTCGTATTCGGGCACCCGGCCCGGCTGCTCGGCGGCCTGCCGCCGCCACTGCGCGTACCGCACGGCCTCGGCGAGCGCCCGCACGGCCCGCTCTGCGGCGGGGTACGCGGGGATCGCGGCCCGCCTGCCGCCGTCCGGACCGTCGTCCGGGCCGTATGCGCCCGCGTCGCCGGAGGCCGACGCCTCGCCCGCGTCCGGCGCGCCCGCCTCCGCATGGACGGCCCCGCCCGCCGCCCGGCCCGGTCCGGGACCGGGCACGTCATGCACCGCCCCGGGGGCGGAAGGTTCTCCGGCCGCCGGGCCGACCGGTTCCGGGCCGCGCCCCACACCACGTGCCGGGACCTCGCCCGCGTTCGGCACCGCCTGCTCCGGCGCACTGTCCGCCCCGGGAGCCGGCGCTCCTTCGGCCGCCGGACCCGCCGCCCGCGCGGACACGGTCCGGCCGCGCCCACCCGGCGCACCGTGCGCCCCGGGGACGGAGGGCTCCCCGGCCGCCGGGCCCGCCGAC